>JAYUJA010000044.1:0-2875 GCA_043765495.1 Bacteroidia bacterium | reverse complement strand
AGTTAGAAAAACATTGAGCTTTTCCAAATCACTAGAAAATCATATCGGAGCAATAAAATACTTTATTTGTAATTACAATCTAAATTGTAAAACATTATATTAGACGGACTACCCTATATTTGAATAGTAAATTTTAATAAACAAAAAATGGAAAAATTAGATGCTTTATGGAGTTATGGCTGGATACCAGTGCTAGTACTCTTATTAGTAATGTATAAATGGATATTCCGATTACTAGGAATCATCATCGTACCAGAAGACAAAATAGGACTAGTAACCAAGAAATTCGTACTGATGGGCGAATACAAAGAACTTCCACCAGGTAGGATTATCGCCATCAACGGAGAAGCTGGCTACCAAGCAAAACCACTGGCCCCAGGTATCTATTTTTGGTATTGGGTATGGCAGTATGAAATAATATTACAACCCCTTATCATAATCCCAGAAAATAAACTAGGATTGATAATGGCAAAAGATGGTAACGAACTAGAAACAGGACGTATACTAGCCCGAAAAGTAGAATGTGACTCGTTTCAAGATGCAGTAGCATTCCTAAAAACTGGCGGTAGAAAAGGGCGTCAAACGTCTTTCATCACGCCAGGTACATACCGTATCAATACTTTCCTATTTGACGTGATACAGACAGACATGACGAAAATAGAAGATAATATGGTAGGAATTGTGACTACCCTAGAAGGAGAATCCATAGAAGAGGGCAGTATAGCAGGAAAATACCTTGCAAGCCACAATAATTTTCAAGATGCAGATTCTTTTCTTGCACAAAATGGAAACAAAGGGCTACAGCCGCAAGTAATGCTATCGGGTTCTTATTTCCTAAATCCTTGGTTCGCGAAAGTAGAAACAGTACGAATGACCGAGATACCCATAGGAAACGTAGGCGTAGTAATATCGTATGTAGGAAAAGAAGGAAAAGACCTATCTGGTGCGGATTTCAAGCACGGTAACATCGTAACAAAAGGAGAAAAAGGCGTTTGGGCAGAACCATTAGGACCAGGAAAATACCCCATCAACCCATTCATAATGAAAGTAGAAGTAGTGCCTACTACGAATCTAGTATTAAACTGGGCTAGTGCACGATCCGAATCTCATCAGCTGGATAAACACTTGTCTACCATTACAGTACGATCCAAAGATGGTTTTCCATTTAATCTAGATGTGTCCCAAATAATCCATATACCTACTAATGAAGCCCCAAAAGTAATAGCCCGATTCGGTAATATGAACAACCTCGTAAGCCAAGTACTAGAACCTACGATAGGTAATTATTTCCGAAATTCTGCACAAGATGCCGACGTTATTAGTTTTTTAACTTCCAGAAAAGAACGACAAGAAGAAGCTAAATCCCATATAAATAGAGTATTAGACGAGTATAATGTAAATGGTGTAGATACACTAATAGGCGATATAGTACCACCAGAATCGCTGATGCGTACCCTCACAGACAGGAAACTAGCAGACGAGCAAAATATAACCTATGAAACCCAAAAGCAAGCACAGGTAACCCGTCAGACGTTGGAAAAAGAAACCGCTATCGCCGAGATACAAAAAGACATCGTAAAAGCAGATCAAGGGGTTATCATCGCACAGAGAATAGCAGATGCGTCCGTAAAAAAAGCGGAAGGAGAAGCTAGTAGTGTAAAAATACAATCCAATGCCGAAGCCGAAAGAACCAAAGTAATAGCAGCAGCAGACGCCGAAAGAACAAAAATACAATCCAATGCCGAAGCTGAAAGAACCAAAGTGATAGCAGCAGCAGACGCCGAAAGAATATCCCTAACAGGAAACGCCGAAGCCGAAAAAATACTAGCAATAGGGAAATCTTCTGCCGAAGCCTACCAACTGGCAGTAGGAGCAATGGGCGGTGATAATTTCACAAAACTAAAAGTAGCCGAAACCATAGGAAAAGATAATATAAAAATAATACCAGAAATACTAATCACTGGCGGCGATAGTGCCAATGGTGCAGTAAGTGGGCTACTAGGAATGCAGCTACTAGAAGGTATTATTAAAAAGAATAACCCTACTAGTAATTAATGTATTAATTGTATACTAGGTATAAAAAACTAAAAGCGGTTAGGCAAATTTTGTCTAACCGCTTTTTTACTTTAAAAAATTATTGGAATAACGTTTTGTGTTTTATGTTTATCAATTCAATGTACTTTTTTTGCATTTCTAGGGATAAAAAACTTTGTTCTATACAAGCTATCCATTGCGGTAAAATCTGTTCAAATTTAGTATAAATACTTTGTAATACTTTTGTATTTATGCGCATAGTTGCCGCTAAATCGTCAAAATCTTTTCGTTTTAAT
The DNA here is from genome assembly GCA_043765495.1 of Bacteroidia bacterium. Taxonomy (GTDB): domain Bacteria; phylum Bacteroidota; class Bacteroidia; order JAYUJA01; family JAYUJA01; genus JAYUJA01. The sequence continues at coordinate 545 of JAYUJA010000044.1, read as the reverse complement.
CGGCTTTTTTTTCCGTTTATTGTTAAGGCAGATTCTTCGTTGTCATTGGTTATTACCAACGCTGTACTTACTAAATCATAGGCTAGTAGGTTTGGAAGATGTCGAATATAAGTAATTTTTCACCGTACTGAAAGCTGTATCCATCTTCGTTTTCAGCTATGTTACCCGCTAGGCTATTTTTATAAAAAACATTTGCTTTTCTCATAGTTCTATATTTTTAATTACGCCCACCGAAGCACCGAATAAAGCCAATACTTGGTTTACTTTATCTAGTCTTACTGTTGTTTTACCTTGTTCTAATTCTCGAATAAAACGTAGTCCAACTCCTGCTTTTTCAGCTAAATCGGGTTGTGTGAGTTGCAAGAATTTTCGTTTTTGTTGTACAAATTTTCCTATTGATGTATTCATTTTATACCTTTTAGGGTACAAATATAGTGAATTTTAATATTGGACTTGTTTAGTTGATTTTTGTTCTTAAATTGATTAAAGTTGCAGCTAAATATAGCCAAGCTTTAAAGTTTTGCGATTTATATTCAAAGCGAATT
>JAYUJA010000043.1:0-8420 GCA_043765495.1 Bacteroidia bacterium | reverse complement strand
TGGAATACTGGTGTACTACACGAATGCCATTGTCTAATGTATAAATAGTAACTGCTGGTTCTAGCATAGTATGGGTTTTTATTTAGAGGAACAAATATACTATTTTTATCACAAAACACCTATTTTTGGATTGTATAGTATAAACATTTATGCTATATTTGTCTTATTATTAATTATTACTATTTTTATTAAATAAATTTTTCTAATCATGAAACAAAAAACCCTAATAGCAGTAGCGATGTATGTAAGTATATTTACTACTGCGTGTAAAAAAGACGATACTACTACTTCTCCAACTATGAAGACATTTATAGTAAATGTAGATTTAGCATACGATCCTACGACTCAACCTAATCCAGCTTGTTTTATAGATTTTGACGAAGGGAAAGCGTATAAAGTAAGCGAAGGTGCTGCTAATGCTTCTAAAATAGATGGATTATACTTATTACGTTATGCAATCGCGAATGATCCTATAATAGTCAGTCCAGGAAGTTACGACGGGAGCCCAGGATATGTAGAAGCAGATTGGAAAAAAGCAGATTTATTAATGCAAAATTGGGGAACGTATAACCATACTATTGTCACCGATGGCGCTTCTAAACATACTAGTACAGGTTTTGCAGCCATAAAAACAGTGAATGATTTTAATGCTTGGCTAGATGATGGATTAAAATATACCACTTCTGATTTTTATTTTATGGATAATACACACATTGGAAATATCTATTTATTCAAAACCCATCAAAATAAAAATGGTGCTTTCAAGCTTATAAACGCACAAAATGGTAGTACTGGTTTTGCTACTTTGGAAATAAAAATACAACCTTAATACTATTTTACTGCTCTTAAAAATAACTTTTAAGGGCATTTTTTATAGAAAAATAATACTAATTAAGGTGTAAATACTTACAAGGTGTTATATTATTATTGCTAGATAAATAATAAACGATATACAGTCCATTTACTTCCACTGCTTGCATACTATTACTTATGTACCTTCCTTGCATATCGTATATAGCTATTACTTTACTTGCATTATCTACTAAAAAGTAGGGAATATCCGTAGCTATGTTACTGATTTGTTTTTGTGTATAGAGTGTGTAACTAATATTCCCAATGCTATTATTAGGATTGTATGGATACCATTTATCTAGTATATTGCCATCGTTATCCGCAGTAATATGATAAATATAGCCGTTAGCATTGATACTGGAATTACTAGTAGTAAGCGTGCTTCCAGTATATTTATCGATGGTAGTAGTAGATGGCAAAAGCGAAGTAGTAGATGCTATTCCCCAAGCTTGTAAAAAACTTTCGCCACTAGGAACTACAATAGGAAACGAAGTATTACACTGATAAATATCGGCTGTATAGGTATTTGTTGTAGTAAGATTATCTATATTCTGTTGTAGCTGTATAGGGTGGTTACTATTTATCAATTGTAGATCAGAACTAGGAATACTGTATTGTAGATGGTATATAGTATAAAAATTAGGATTTATATGTTCCAAAGAATTGCCTATATTCAATCTTCCCCACCCATTTTGAGGTGTATAATTAGAGTTATTATTTATTGGAAATGTATGTAATTCTAGTAGCTTTTCTATGTCTTCTGGGTACAGTTTAGTAGTACTATTATCTGTATAATAAGATTGTAATAACCCTGCCGCAGCCGTAGCATGTGGAGCTGCAAAACTTGTACCTTCTACCCAGTTATACATAGTAGTAGTGTTGGATAATGATAATACTATGTCAGATGTTCCTGGTGCTAGTAAGTCCATTACATTACCATAACTAGAACCATTCCATTTATTCCCGTCAGCGTTACTAGCTCCAATACTTACTACATAGTCGTCTGGGATAGTAGCAGGAATGGCTATTTCACTCGATCCACTATTACCACGGGCAGCTATTATTGTCACATCATTCGATTTTGCATATTGAAATACTTCATGTAGCAATTCTAGGTTAGAGGCACTATAAAAATCATCTCCTACATTAATCCCCCAACTACAGTTTATTATATCCAGATTGTATCCATAGTCGGTAGCTGGGTCATAGCTGCAACCGTCCACGAAAGCCTGTGCTATATGGCTACAAGATGCAAAGGACTGCCAAGAACCATTATCATCAAATATATTTAAGGCATAAAGAGATATTCCTTTTTTGTTAATAGCAGCATCGCCACCTGCAATACCACTGATACCTAGGTTATTATTTCTAGTAGCACCAATGATGCCAGCTACCATAGTGCCATGACCTGCTGGATCTAAAACAGACAAATTTCCTACTAATTGTTCATTATAATAATCATAGCCACCTTTTATACTACTACCTACAAAGCTACCATCGCCAAAGTCCTCATGCGACCATAGTATTCCAGTATCAAAAATCCCTATTTTGATAGTTGGCTTTCCTACTGTATATTCCCAAGCTTGTTCTACGTTACAGTTAGCATCGGGATAGTTAGTAGTAGTATGCAAGTTACTTTGTAAATTATAAAATTGTTCGACTGGTGTATCGTACAGTTTAGCTAGGAAATTATAATGTGTTGCTAAAAACAAATCCGACCTTTTTTTGCAAAGAGAAGCTATGGAATCGGTTATTCTTTGGGTATCAAAACTTACTATATACCATTTTCTAAAATCTTGTAAAGAAACTTTATTTCCATTACGACTAGTAGAATATTTTACTGAATTAGGCATTTTTAGCAAAGGTTCTGTTTTTATCTTACCATTAGTTATAGTATATAAATAATCTAGTGAAGATGCAGATACTACTTTTACTAACAATTGATTAGCAACAAAATTCTGACTATACAACAAAGTTATATTAAGTAATAAAATACTACTAAAACACAGTGTTTTCAACCTTATTTTCGTAACCATTGCCCAAAGTTCTTATTAATAAATGGCAAAATAACATATACCATAGTTGGGACAAGTATCACACTCATACACAAAGTAGGAAGCGGAAATGGTAATTCCTTTAAAATAGGGGATAAAAAATAAAATATTGTACTAATTAATGGAAATATAAAACACCATATTAGTAATGCCATTTTCCATTTACGAGGGGCTACAGGTTGCATAAGATAAAAAGTTATTAGATCACAAAGCTACATAAAAAAACTCTACCTGATAAATTAGAGATAGAGTTTTTTATTAATAAATAGTAACGAAAATTATTCTATTAGAGATAATAATAACTCCCCAGTAGTACGCATGTCTTTCTTTTTATGGAGTAATAATTCTGTGGCTACTTGCTTGGCTAATTCTGGATATTTTGCACACAATGGTACTGCTAATTTACGCATAAGTGGAGCTTTATTTCCCAATAAACTCATCAATAATACTTGCTTATATTTTCCAAATTCAGGTCTACCAACATATTTACTCAACAAATAAAACATACTTTCTACTGTTACTTTTGCATCAGATTCGGTTAGTTTATTATGGTTAGGATTATTCAAAGCTAGGATTATATATTTTACACTTTCTACGTCATACACACTTTCTAAATAATCTATTAATCTACAGTAAGATAAATTATAAGATGGGCTTGGGTATTTTTTTCTATCGTTGGTATAAGTATATCTAGTAAGCTGTTCTCTATACCCCAAACGGTAGTATTTTTCAAGATAAAGAGAGATAGTAGCATCTACTTTTTCAGGCGTATGCTCGTATATATATTGCACTGCATTCACGTATTCATGTGCATAATGTATAGTACGGCTTATATGCATCCCCCCCCATGTATACTGGTATTTTATATTAGATTCAGAATCTAAAACAGCAAGTACTAAATCCGTATTTAATAACTGTTTTTTTACATCTGCGTCTTGTGTATGTACAGATAAGTACCACCCTAATAAATACTCATAGTGTATATCATTTAATTCTTTTCTATATTCTAAAAAATACGAAATAGCATATTGAAAGTTGGTAGAATTTTTTTCGTACAATGCTTTAAAGAAATGATTCAAATTATGTCCATCTGTTTTTACATTTTGTATAAAAGATCGTATAAGATTTTGTTGAGTCGTATCTTCTAATTGAAAAAACAAATCAAAATGTCTATCATTAGTAAGTTCTATTTTATACGGAAATGGGATAACTTCTCTTTGGATAGCATCAATAATATAAGAAGCTGGCATACAGAATCCAGAAAAAGTATCCATTCTATTGTACAACATTGTCTCTGTAATAGGGTTTTCAGTATTTATAACCGTACTTAAATGCGCTAATCTATTTATGGCTGCTTTGTAGGAGTTTACATTCGCAGCGTATATATCTAAATAATTGTAAACAGAACTTTTTACGTTTCTATCAGAATGATTTTTTGTCAAATACTTTTCTATCTTATCATTTATATAATCCGATAATGGTACGTGGGCGTAATTATTTTTATACGAATGATTTGGCGTATTATTATACCAATAGTTATCTAGCCAAGTTCTTATTTCATCTACCATTATATAATCTGGGATAATAGCATCATCAGAAGCATCGTCTAGGTAATCAAAAAAGGCAGTAGCGAGGATAATCTCGTTATCGTCTGTGATATTTGCTAGAACTAGCTGGCGGTGGTTTTCAATAGTTAACATAAAGGGAGTATAAAATAGTTGGAGTGTAAAGTTATGTTTTTTATTGTAAAATATCTACTAATTCTTGTGCAGTAGTACGAATATCTTTCTTTTTATGCAGTAATAATTCGGTAGCCACTTGCTTGGCTAATTCTGGATATTTTGCACACAATGGTAAAGCTAATTTACGGATCAAAGAGGCTTCATTTTCTAATAAACTAAAAAGTAGAACTTGCTTATCTTCTCCAAATTCAGGAGTACCAACGTATTTATTCAATAAAAAAAACATACTTTCTATTGTTCCTTTTGTAGATTTTTCTGTTAGTTTATTAGTATTAGGGTTATTCAAAGCTAGGATTATGTATTTTACACTTTCTGTTTTATAAATATCTTCCAAATAATCAATTAAGGTACAATAATAAGTAAAATCTTTTTCTGAATATCTTTGGTTGTAACTAATATGTTTAGTTAGTTGATTTTCGTAGCCTAAATGATAGTATTTTTCAAGATAAAGGCATACAATAGTATCTACTTTTTCAGGAGTATGTGCATACAAATATTGCACCGCATCTACATGCTTACTTATGTACAATACAGCATCATTAAAAGAAATACTCTTATCTGTATGTTCGTAATTGTAATCGTAGTTATCGATTAATTTTGCTGGTGTAGACAGTACAGCAATAACTAAATCTAGTGTTATTAATTGGCTTTTTATTGTTGCTTCTTGTGTGTGTGCAGATAAATACAAAGCTAATACATAATCATAATGTACATCTGTTATTTCTTTTCTGTTTTCTAAAAAATATGAAATAGCATATTCTACATTAGAAGAATTATCTTTCATTAATGTATCAAAAAAACGGTCTAGGTTTCTTTTTTGTAACTTTGCTTCTTTTATAGTAATGATAGTACGGATAAATTCGTGCTGTATAGCAGCAGGCTGTTTGGCTATCAAACTCAAATGACTTGTATTATTTAAATATAAACTATACGGATAAGTGATGACTCCTCTTTGAATAGCATCTGCGATATAATCCTCTGGAATTTGATAAAAACTAATCGGAATCATTTTTCCATACAACATTTTTTCTGTAATAGGATTTTCAGAATCTAATGTGGCACTAAAATCTGTAATTCTATTTATCGCTGCTTTATACGAATGCAAATCCCTATGTATTTTTAGATAATAAATAATATATCTTGGTACATCTTTTTCGTTATAGTTTTTTACAAAAAATTTTTCTATTTTACTATTTAGATAATCCGATACTTCTATTTTAGGATACGGATAAACGGATTCTAAATCATTCGGAGTATTATTATGCCAATAATTTTCTAACCAAAAATCTAATTCGAATACAGATTCTAAATTAGGAATAACAGCTTCATCAGAAGTATCGTCTAGGTAATCAAAAAAAGTATTAACAATTACAATATCTTGGTCGTCTGTTATATCAGCTAAAACTAGCTGTCTTTGGTTTTCAATAATAAGCATAAAGTTGTAGTGAGTGTAAGGTTATAAAAATAGTTTATTAAGTAGCAAATGTAGCCTTAAAAATTTAAAATTCAAAAATAAAATAAACAGGAAATTCTGTTTTATAAAAACCAATACCTAAACATAAAAAACTAATAACAAGCTATTTAAGGCAAAATACTTCTTATTTTTAATAATTATTTAAGAAATCTTATTTTTAAATTACTTTTGCTAAAAATACTATTTATTAAATTACGATGCAAGTAATATTAGCTGAAAAGCCTTCTGTAGCTAGAGATATAGCTCGCTATGTAGGCGCTACTACCCGACAAGATGGATACATAGAAGGAAATGGATACCAAGTTACTTGGGCTTTTGGTCATCTAGTTACCCTCGCAGATACTTCGGACTATGGCATAGAAGGGAAGTGGAACTTAAACGAACTTCCTATTATCCCTAATCCTATGAAGCTAGTAGTAGGTAAAAATGAAGGCGTTATAAAGCAATACGAAACCATAAAAAGTTTGTTTTTAGCCTGTACCAATATCATTGTAGCTACCGATGCTGGGCGAGAAGGAGAATTGATTTTTAGGTATATTTATGAATTAAGTGGTTGTAAAATCCCTTTTCAACGCTTATGGGTATCTTCTCTTACGGATAAGGCATTAAAAGATGGGTTCAAAAACTTAAAAGATGGAAAGGATTTTGATAATTTATATTACTCTGCAAAGGCTCGTAGTGAAGCAGATTGGATTGTAGGAATAAATGCTACTCGGGGATTAACGTTGTTTTCTAAACAAGGTAAACTATTGTCACTAGGAAGGGTTCAAACGCCAACCCTTTCGCTTATATGTAAACGTTTTTTAGAAAATAAAAACTTTGTTCCTACCGCTTATTTTGTTCCTACGTTACAGCTACAAGCTAATAGTTTTAATTTCGTAGCTACTTTTGAAAAAACATTACCTACAAAAGAAGCAGCAAGCGAAATAATAAAAGAAATAGGAAAAACCCTCACTTGTACCGATATTAAAGTAAAAGATATCATAGAACAACCGCCTACTTTATTTGATTTAACTACTTTACAGCAAGTAGCTAATAAACGATTTGGACTATCTGCACAGCAAACACTAGACATAGCACAAGCACTTTACGAAAAACACAAAATACTTTCTTACCCACGTACTAGCAGTAGCTACTTATCCGACGATATAGCACCAAATATACAGCCATTGATGCAGCATATAAATAGCGTACACCCAGCTACTACCATTATACAGGAGATAATCGCAAATCCACTATCGCGAAGACCCATCGATACGAGTAAGGTTACAGATCACCACGCTATTATCCCAACAGAACAAAGGATAGTACTATCCAACCTAACAGAAGACGAGAAAAAAGTTTATTTCCTGGTGTTAGATAGGTTCGTAGCAGCTTTTTATAAACCATGTTTAAAACAGTCTACACAATTGTTTTTTGGTATGTCGAAAGGGAATTTTAAAAGTCAAGGAATGGTGATAAAAGATCTAGGGTGGAGAGCAGTAAGCCAAGTACAAGAAGAAGACGATGAAAAAACTACCGAAGATAACCAAAAATTACCCTTATTGAAAATACAGCAAATAGTAGACGTTCTAGCAAAAAAAATCACAGATAAAAAAACTACTGCTCCACCATTACTCACAGAAGCTTCTTTACTAGCTCTGATGGAAACAGCTGGTAAGCTAGTAGAAGATGACACCCTAAAACAAAGTCTGAAAGAATGTGGGCTAGGAACTCCTGCTACAAGGGCTTCTACCATCGAAACACTACAAAGAAGGCAATACATAGCACTAGAAGGCAAGAAAAAACTAATCCCCACGGATATAGGCTTGCAAGTGTATGAAATGGTGAAAGATTGGGAAATAGCTAAACCTGACTTAACAGGAAATTGGGAGAAAAAACTAAATCTCATGGCAGCTGGTAATTATAATTTGGAAACATTTAATACAGAGATAAGAAACTATATCCATTCCATTATTGGCGTATTCAAAAGTGGAACTATGCAAAACATGACACGTATCCCAGCCGAACACTATGGCGAATGTCCGAAATGTAAAAAAGGAAAGGTAATCGAAGGCAAAAAAGGATATGGGTGTAGCGAATTTCGAGTAGGTTGTAATTTTGTCATTTGGAAAGAAATAGCAGGCAAAACTATCTCCCCGACTATGTTACGAAATCTTATCACGAAAGGAAAAACACAATTACTGAAAGGCTTTATGTCTAAATTAGGAAAACCATTTGATGCTACTATGACATTAAACCAAGATTTTAGAGTCGAATTCATACTTCCTCCTAAATAATTACTTTTTGTAGTATAAA
>JAYUJA010000042.1:0-2899 GCA_043765495.1 Bacteroidia bacterium | reverse complement strand
AGTATAGTAAATGGCTGTTTACAATACCTAGCTCCTACGAACTATGTAGGTAGTGACACTACTTGTATCATTGTATGTGATAATGTACTAGGTATGTGCGATACTACTATTGTAATAATAGAAGTAACTGGCGATACCCCAAGAATAGGACTTGCAAAAGCACTAACAAGAATGGAAAAACAAGCAGATGGTACGTATATGATAGGATATAGATTAGCAGTGAAAAACTACGGTAATACAGCATTAGAAAACATACAAGTAATAGATAATTTGAGATCTACTTTCCCAACTCCTATTACTTTCAATGTAGTATCCGTGAATACCACTACACACACAGGAACACTTGTAGCAAACTCATCGTATGATGGTATTACAAATACTAACTTATTAGTAAGTATTCCAAGTGGATTGCCTGTAAATGGTGTGGATAGTATAGATATCGTAGTAAGAGTAGATTTTGTAGGGCAATGGGGAGAATTCAATAATACAGCATATATTGCTGCTACTGGTGAGAATGGTTGGTTTATTACACAAGATAATAGTGATAATGGCCTAGATCCAGATGCAAACAATGATAGAAATCCTAATTCATTAGGCGAAAGTGACCCTACTCCATTGTATATCGATATTATCCAACCACAAATAGGAATCGCAAAATCGGTTAGAAATGTAGAATTACAAGAAAACGGAACCTACAACCTAGAATATGTATTATTAGTAAAAAATATGGGTAATATAGCGTTGAAAAATGTACAAGTATACGACAACTTAAATGCTGCTTTCCCTAGCCCAGTACAATACAATGTAATAAGCGTAACCCAACAGGGTGGTTTAGTACTGAATACAGGCTATAATGGAGGAAGTGTAACTACCTTACTAGACGAAGCTACGACCACTATTCCAGTAGGAGACGTGGATACTATCGTAATCAAAGTAAATGTGACATTGGACAAAATTACCCGTCAATTCAATAATACAGCTGCCGCAGTAGCTACTAGTAGTGAAGGAATGGCAGGAGTAACCAGCGATGATAGTGATAATGGTACTACAATAGATGAAAATGGAAACGGCAACCCAAGCAATGTAGGCGAAAGTGACCCAACTCCAGTAGTACTTATTTGGAATGATCCAAAAATTGGAATTTCTAAACAAGCTGTAGCAGTACAGCAAATAACAGAAGGAAATTACCAAATCACGTATAGCATTAAAGTAAAAAATATAGGCGATGTAGCATTGACACAAGTACAAGTATCCGACGATTTGGCTAGAGTATTCCAGTCGCCAATGAATTACAGTATTGTAGCAGGAAGTATTACTAGTTCTATGAACCTTACTACTACTAGTACTTACACTGGCACAGGAGCAGATACAGTATTACTCACAGGCATAGACGGGCTAGCAGTAGGAGAAGAAGGGGAAATACTATTCACCGTATCTGTACAAACGAATAATGTGTATGGTGTATTTAATAATACAGCTCGTACTTCTGCCAAAGGCTTGAATGGTTGGGTGGAAGTGAAAGATGCTTCTAACGACGGTACAGATGTAGATCCAAATGGAGATGGTATAGCTAATCAATTTGGTGAGAATAATCCTACCCCAGTGACGTTATTAGCGCCAGCTACTGATTTCTTTATTCCGCACGGGTTCTCTCCAAATGGAGATGGTATAGATGATAAATTTGTACTACAAGGCATAGAAGGAAAACAAGTAAGTATATGGGTATACAACCGTTGGGGAAATGTAGTGTACGAATCAGGCGACTACCAAAATACTTGGGACGGAACTGCACAAAAAGGTATCATACTAACAGGGCAAGGCTTGCCAGATGGTACTTATTATGTAGTGTACAACCTGAACGATGGTACTCCTGAAAAAGTAATTTATATCACTATAAAACGATAATTAAACTCAATCCTCTGGTAAAAACGCCAGAGGATTTTTATTTTTGTACCTTTTATTTTTGTACCTTTGCAAAAAATTAATTACATCTTTTTAACCAACTATGAAGAAATTAACTTTATCCGCATTACTAGCAGCAATTTGTTTTATCACAAGCTGTACAAAAGAAAATCCAACTAATAATTGGAGTGAAGATAATACGACTTCTATTTCAGAAGAAGTACTAGATAAAACATGCATCAATACACGAAGAGGTTTAGACAGGTATGAACTTAACCCAGCAACACAGAGTATTGGTAGTGTAGTAATATATCGCGGTACTTCTATGTCTTCGCCGTTTAGTTTTAAGTTAAATCTTAATTATAGTTCTGTCCAGATAGATAGATTATCATTCATATACAATGACAATAAGTATTCTAGTGGTGTAATTCCTGATTTTTATAATAATAGTGTCCTTCCAGGAACTTATGTATTTTCTAAATCTACTATAGACGGCACAAGATGGCTTGGTGATGTTAATCTATACGTAGTGAGTACTTCTATTTCGCCTGTTACGTTTCAAGGTAGATGTACTAACAAACTTACATTCAAATTCAAAATTAATAATAGTGCTACTATTACTAAAATTGGTTATTTAGATAATTTATAACAAATACCTTATCTTGTTTTATATAAAAAGAGCTTCGTGTTTTACGAAGCTCTTTTTTGTATTTACTTATCAAACACTACTGCCAACCCAGTAGGCTTGAATATGCTAGCGGGGTAGATAATGTTGTATAGAAATAAGCCTTGTGCAGGGGCAGAACCAGCTGCTAATGTTCGGTTTTTGCCTTCGAGTATGGTTTGCATTTGTGAGGGAGCGATTTTCCCTTTTCCTATCTCTACTAGTGTACCTACTGCGGCTCTTACCATATTCCTTACGAATCGGTTGGCACTTATAGTAAATACGAAGCCTGTAGCATTGGCTTGCCAATGTGCTTCGGATACGGTGCAGGTA
>JAYUJA010000041.1:0-37558 GCA_043765495.1 Bacteroidia bacterium | reverse complement strand
AACGCTTAATACGTTACGACTTCCTGCGTAAGCAGGATTAACGCCCAACATGTTGAACATGTACTGTGTGTACATAGGGTCTTGTTGTGCGTACGATGCTGTAGATAATGTTACAGCAGCAAGTAAAGATAAAAGTTGCTTTTTATTCATAAAATATAGATATAGTGAAAGTGAGATTTCAGGATTGGGTACTAATACTACTAATTATAGCGTCTGCAAAGTTCTGTTTTTTTCTTATTAAAACAAATATTTTAACAAAAAATTTGTTTTAAAATCACAAAGGCTTGATAATAAGTTTATAAAAATTACAAATCTAGTATACTATAATCTATATTAGTACGTTGTAAAATATTTTCCAAGCGTATTTTTTGGGTATCTGTGATGATTACTTGCGGATAATTATAGAGATTAATCAGATTCATAATGTTTTGGGTTCGAGTATCGTCTAGCTTATCAAACAAATCATCTAATAATAAAATAGGTTTTTGGTGTAGGAATTGGGATAGCCATTGGTATTGCGCAAGTTTTAGGGCTATTAAAAAGGATTTTTGTTGTCCTTGTGAAGCATATTTTTTTACGGGAAACGATTGTAGATAGCCTACTAGGTCTTCTTTGTGTATACCTATGGTAGTTATTTGGTTGATTACATCTTTTTGATGGTTTTGTTTCCATAGGTCTTCCCAGTTTGTTTCGGTAACAAAAGGGCTTTTGTAGGTTAGTTCTACTGTTTCGGCATTGGTAGCTATTTGGTTATAGATAGTTTGAAATAATAGATTAAATTTTTCTATCATTATTTTTCGTTCTTGGTGTATATAAGTGCCATACCTTTTTAATTGCATGTTATAAGGTTCTAAATTTCCCCAAGTTCCTAGTTTTTGTTTTAGTAGGGCATTGCGTTGTTTTAGAGTATGGTTGTAGTGTATTAAGTGTTGGAGGTAGGTTTTATTGTATTGTGAAATGGTAGTATCCATGAATTTTCTTCTTTCTTCACTTCCTTCATTAATAAAATTCGTATCCAATGGGGAGATGATTACGCAGCTAAATTTTCCGATATGTTCTACTAATTTATCGTATTCTATGTTATCGTATTTTACTATTTTACCTTTATTTTTAGTAAAAGAGCAGGTTACATGGGCGGTATCGTCTGGGATATTAAACGTTCCTTTGATGAGATAAAAGGCTTCTAGGTGGTTTATATTTTGAGAATCGATCGTGTTAAGAAAGCTTTTACAAAAACACAGATGGTAGATAGCGTCTAATATATTGGTTTTACCAGCTCCATTTTTGCCTATAATACCTGTAATACGTTGCTGGAATAGTAGTTCTATATCTTGGTGGCTACGAAAATTAAGAAGGGATAGGTGTGTAAGAAAGTTCATAGGAAAGTAGTCTATTGGTAAGATTTATGTAGCTGCCCTAATCCAAATAATGCAAAATCGTATTTTACAGGATCTTCTGGGCATAATTGTTGTAAGTGATGTGTGATTTCTAGTACTTGCTGCCATTTATTCGTGTGTGTAATAAGTTCAAAATTTCTTGCTTGTCTTTCTACGTGTACATCTAACGGAATCAGTAACTGTGCGGGCTGTATAGTCTTCCATATTCCTAGGTCTACTCCTACTCCTACTTTGTCTTTTCTTACTAGCCATCTCAACAACATATTTAGGCGTTTACAAGCACTATTTTTTATTGGCGTAGAAATATGTTTTTGGCTTCTACGAGGAGATTCTGGATTTTTGAAACAATAGTCATGGAAACCAATCAAAGCATTTTGTACGTTTTTATCATCAGGAGATAAAAAATCACTAAACGCAGTTTCTAATGAATTATGTTGTTGGTAATGCTGTTGCAAGAAAGTGAGGAAGTGTACAGCGTCTACTGCGTTAAAGGTTCTATGTTTGAAATCTTGAAATACGTGCAAATCTTTGTTTGTAAACTGTGTGATAAACTGATAAGGCGAGTTATCCATTCTACTCATAAAATCTTTTGTTTTATTGACAATCATTTTTCTATTTCCCCAAGCAAATATAGCCGCGAAGAAAGCGCTAATTTCTACGTCTTGCAGGCTGGTATAGCTGTGTGGAATGCTGATAGGATCTTCTGCAATAAAATCTGTATTATAATATTCGTCCAGTACGGTGTCTAATTGTTTTTTTAGCGTAGAATAGTCTATCATTCTTGTCGTTTTTTTAGATTTTTTTTTGCGTTCGTGTCTTCCAAATCGGTAACTCCACCAGATACAATAAATTTCATCAAATCGCCTGAATCTGCTTTCAGAGGGGTAATATTATGTACAGAAACGATGTATAACTCGCCTGAAAAATTGTAGGAATGTGGAAAATAAACCGTAGTAAGGTAGTCGGGCAAATCTAGGTCTTCGAGGGTAGCTTGTGTAATAAATCCTAATTTATAGATTTCGTTTTCTTTGGACATGCATACCAGCACTGGTTTATTGAATCGTTTTTCTTCACCCACAAAAGCTTTCATCAAATCCCGCGCAGAGGTGTATATCATGCTTATTACAGGTAGTTTTTCTATATTTTTATCTAGAAATTCATTAATAGGAAAGCGAATCAATTTTGTAAACGCAAAACCTACCAATGTAATACACAATAAGACAAGGATAACGCCTAATCCAGGGAAATAAATAGGCTGTAATATGCCATCATGCGGTAATAAACTATCTATTACAGTAAATGTTTTATAGATAATATACACACATAGCGATAATGGTACGATGAGTAATAGTCCAGCAAAGAATAGGTTTAATATTTTACTTCCTATTATTTTTAATTTTACGATATTTATCATGAATTATTCTGCTAGTAAGTTTTCGATTGCTTTTTGGTTAGCTCCTCTTGATTCTTTGGTACGTAGGTCTTTTAAGCTTGTTTTTATGTTTTCTACTTCCATTGCTTGTCCTTGTTTTTTGTAGAATTTCATTATTTCTCCTACGGTTTTTATGTATTCCAGTCGTATCCAAGCCACTCCTTCGGTATAATAGTTTTTGGTAGCAAGGTCTAATGTTTTCTTTTTATGCGATGGTTCGTCTGTCAGTTTATTGGTATAAGCACCTAGATAATACGCTGCTGTACCTCTTTGCGAAGCACTTTTACCACTGGAAGCGAATCGATACATATAATCGTATTTACCTGTTACTTTATTTTCGAGGTAGATATTCGCTACTTGATCGAATATTTTGATGGAACTTTCTTGTTCTAGTTTTTCAATAGTTGGTTGGTATTTTTTAAAATCTTCTTTTGCTCCTACTGCTAGTGCTTTTCCCATTACGGCATAGGATTTATCTTGCAATGCGTGGGTTATTAGTTTGTTTTTTAGTTCTATATCTTTGCCATATTGTTCTAGTGCTATGCTTAATGCTTTTTCTCTTACTGCGGATTTAGGGTGATTCATGGCTATTTGTACTATTTTATTTTTGTAGGCAGTAGCGTCTTCTTGGTTTATTCTATTTAGTTCTTTGTCATTTTTATAGACGTCTAATGCTGTTTCTACGATTGCCCAGTGCTTGTCGGAGAAGGTTTTTATATACATTTCTGCATTTTTATAAGGAGATAAATGTTGTATTGCATCGTATCTATCTTGGTACAATGGGGCTTTTTGATATACAAATTCCCAATTAGTAGCTGTATTATCTTCTGTCATTTCGGCTAGTAAGGCGTTTTCTGTATCAAAATCTATCCATTGTGGGGTATTGTTTACATTAGAGAATACGAAACTTTGTTTTACCTGATCTATTACTATTTTTTCTATTCTTGGGGTAGAACTTTCGTAGATAGCGATATTTAACGGCAATTTATAGATTGGTCTATCTTTCAAGTCTTGTTTTTGTTCTACTTGTATGGTTACTGTTTTATTAGTAGCGTCGTAGGTTTTTGTTATGTTTAACACGGGTTGTCCTTTATCCAAAAACCATTGATTAAAAAACCAGTTTAAGTCTTCGCCTGTTACTTTTTCGAAAGCCAGTCGTAAGTGGTGTATTTCAGCAGGTTGGAACTTGTTAGTAGTGAGGTATTCTTTCAATCCATCAAAAAAAGCTTCGTCTCCTAGGTATTTGCGTAGCATGTGCAATACTGCTCCACCTTTGTTGTAAGAATGCCCATCAAACATATCTTCTTTATTGGTATAATAATAATGAATCAAATCGTGGTTTTTCCATTTACTTTCAGCTAGGTATCCGCCCAGTTCTTCTTGCAGGTGTGCATCTGCTTCGTCTCTGCCGTATTTATTTTCAAACCATAAATATTCAGCATAATTCGCGAAAGATTCATTCAAAGGTAGATTAGCCCATGATTCGCATGTTACCAGATCGCCAAACCAATGGTGAAATAGCTCATGTGCGATGGTACTTTCGTAATTTTTGTCTAGTTGTTCTCTATCTGTTTGCTGCAATGCTTCCATAAAAATCACTGCTCCTGTATTTTCCATTGCACCTGATACGTAGTCTCTTACTACTATTTGGTGGTACTTTTGCCAAGGGTAATCTACGCGTAGTGTTTTAGAAAAAAATTCTAGCATTTCAGGGGTATTTCCAAAAATATTTTTAGCGTATTTCTCGTATTCTTTTTCTACGTAATAATTTACTTCTATATTTCTCCATTTATCTTTTACTATGGCGTATTCTCCTATTGCCATCATCACTAGATATGGAGAATTTGGCATATCCATTTTCCAATGGTCGGTACGCATATTTCCATTTTTCTTGCTACTTTTTAATAATCCATTAGATAAAGTTACGTATTTATCTTCTACGGTAATATAAATATCGTGGGTCATCTTTTCGTTGGACTTATCTATGGTAGGAAACCAACATGAACTAGCTTCTGTTTCGCCTTGTGTCCATACTTGGGTTGGTTTATCCTCTTCTTTTTGTGCTGGATTTATAAAATATAATCCTTTTGCGCCTGTGATAGCCGAAGAGCCTTGTACTTTTAATTCATTGGGTTTGGCAGTATATTCTATGTATATTTTATATTGCTCGTTGCGTTTGTAGTTTTTATCTAGTTTTATGTGTAATTTTCGGCTATCGTAGGTATATTTTAGTGCTATTTTTGTAGTATTTTTTAGGATACTTATTTCTTTTATATCCATGCCTTTTGCATCTAGTACTAGGGAGTCGGTAGTGTAGTAATACGGTTGCAGGGCTAAAATAGCTTTACCGTATAAGTAGCATTTTTCATAGTCTAGGCTTACTTCCAAGTCGGTATGGATTAGGTCTGTTAGTCTAGTGGCACTTGCTTTGTAGTTTTGGATTGGGTTGCGTTTTTTGGCAGGATCGTCTTCGGAGCTGGTGTGCACTGCTAGTAATTCTTGCAAGTAAGCCATTACTTGTGCTGAATCCATTTTTATTTCTTGGGTGCTAGTATCTTTTTGAGTAGTAGAAGTAGTGCCAAAATCTGCTTCTAAAAAACTTAACTCTTTGTCTAGTACGTCTTGGTTATCTTTGGTTTGTTGTTCAAATTTGCTTTGGACTACTGCTTTTTGTATTTCTTTCTTTTTAGCAGATTTACAATTAGTTAAACCTATTATACACCAAAATAAGATTATAAAACGAATATACGACATGGTTTTTTATAATTAAATAAAACAAGGACAACAAAAGTAATAAAAAGTTTGTGTTATACTAGATGTTATTTTCAAGTGCTGAAGTTTTTTTACTGTTTTTTTAAACCTTAAGTACTAAATGGGTTAGTTATACGTTTCTTTCTTTATTAACCGACATTTCTAAATAAAAATATTATTTTATGTCCAATCATTTTGTAAAAACAGTTTCTATTAGTACTTTATTATTATTGTGTTGTAGCTGTATGACTACCCAGAAAGCTTATTTATCCACTACAGAAATCCCTGTTTATATGCAAAACAAGCCTGTACAGAAATACGAAGAAAAAGTATACATAGAAGTTTCTGGTACTATTCTTAGTAGTAAAAAACGGTTATTAAAAAAACTCATAACAAAAGCTAGTAAAGAACAAGTAGACGCTTTAGTTAATCTAAACTATAAATACGTGGGTTTTTATCCTATATGTGAAGCTATTGGAGTAAAATATAAATAGATTCTTGCAATCAAAACAAATGCCTCTACGAGTTTGTAGAGGCATTTTTATAGTTAAAAACTAGAATCTATTATTTACTAATAATAAATTTTTGGTGTTTTTCTTCTTTATTTAAGGTATAATTAATGTAGTATACGCCATTTGCAAAGTCTTTAGTATCTAGGTAAGTAGGCATTTCTTTGTAGCTTGCTATTACTTGTCCTATTGTATTTACTACGGATACGTTTTGTATTTTAGTATCTATATTAGTGATGTATAGAATATCTTTTGCTGGATTTGGATAGAATAGTAAACCTGCATGCGTAGTATTTATCCCTACTGTACTAATAGATATAGGATTAGTAGCAACTATTTTCATATCAAACGATACATCTGAACTTAAACCAGACGCTTGGTGCATCTCTACAGCGATAGTATTTAAGCCTTGTTGTAGTACGCCATCGTTTATAGGGAATGTACGCCATGCATTTTCATTTAGGTAAGCGTCTAATGCTAGTGTAGTATAATCTATATTCCCAGCTGGCAGGTTATCTTTGTATACTTGTGCTCCATTTATATATACTACTGCTCCATCGTCTATTTTTAGTTTTCCTTGCATAGTAGTATTTGCAGGGATAGACGAAATGGTAAGTGTTTTTCTAAAATACGTAGTGATGTATTTATTTTGACCATCTGTTCCATAGTATACAGGAGTAACTTCATCGCCATCGCCATAGCCAAATTCTGCATCTCCGATATTCCAAGCATTATCATCATACGAAGGAGTATTCCAACTAGCTGCTGGTAGTGAGCCTCTGTCCCAATATCTCCACCCACTGCCTGGTTCTAGTGCTGTATGAATAAATGGATCTTGCTGTACTACTACCGTTACTGTAGCTATATTAGAGTTTACTCCAAGGTTGTCTTTTATGGTGTAAGATAGTACCGAAGTCCCTATAAAAGAAGGCGATGGGGTAAAAGTAAGTATTCCATTTGCGTTTATTTGGAAAGTACCTTGCCCAGCGTTGGTAAAAGTATTTTGTATACCAGCTTGATTAACATCTAGATCTATGGCACTGGTGTTCAATGTACCATCGTTATCTATATCGTTATTAATAATATTGATGGATACATTATTCCCTGCTATCACGCTACTATTATCATTACTAGCCACAGGAGCGATATTCACTACTGTATTAATCATGCTTGCTCTGCCTAGGTACACATTATCGCCATTGAGAGTAAAAGAACCTATCCATCCATTGTATCGTACTTGTATATTTTGTGTAAAAGAAGGATCGGCATACATGGATTGGGCAGCTACTAGTATATCCGTTCCTTTCACTACTGCACATACAAACGGTTTTTGATTTTGAAAATATTCTACTGCATTCCATTGGTGCCAGCTTGCTCCATTATCAAAGCTTACTTCGGTAGCGTCCATGAGGTAATTTTCTGTTCCATCAAACATGTCGGCATTGGCTCCAAATAACCGATACGTAGCATGGGTAAAATGTTCTACTGGTGAGTAATGTAAGCGAGAAGCATTAATATTAAAACTACCATCTTGGTAATGTTCTGCAAAATCTGGCGAATCAACATTTCCAGTATAAGGCGCTACTTCGTTGCCTCTTGCTTTCCACTGCCACATCCACATGCCTTTACAACCTAGCATGAAAGGAAATATAGCTTGGGCTTCTGCCATATTTTTAGGCACTTCTATGATATGAGCAGAAGGACCTGCATCTGCTAGATAATAATCAGTATAATTATGATAAGGACTAGGCAAAATAGCATTTCCACAGCCTGTTATTCTTTGAAGTGGAAAAGCCCACAATTGCATGGTTGGGATCAGTGGTTTACCATTGTTATATTTTTTACTTACTTCAATTTCGGCCGTTAATCGAAATAGCCAATTATCTTCAAACCAGTTATTAGCATGGTTTATCGTATATGTTTCATTAATCTCTTGGTAGTTATAAATTCCATCAGGCATTAGCTCATGCACGTCAGGATACAATTCAATGCTTGTAAAATCAGTTATATCTGCTAGTGTTTTACCATATAATTCGGTAGGGCAATGTCTATCTTGGGAATTTTGAGTAACTTGTGCAGCTTGCATCCATAAAGGGTCTACATAAGCAGTAGGATTATCCATAGGGTTACCTACAATATGATTAGGATGAGCAGATGGACGAGAACACCAGCTACCAGCATCTTCAGGATGCCATCTGAAAAAAAACAATGGACCCATGTCATAAGATCCAATAGTCGTTGGCGTAGAATTAGGATTATTGAATTGTGTTCTACTCCAGATATAAGCTAGTTTTTTATTATGGTTATCTACGCCACCACAGCATTCCCAGTCTGTCATTTCTATACTAAATGCGTTTGTTTCTTGCCCAGGACTAGAAGGACTTCGTGGGTCGTTGTACCAATCTCCAAATTGTTCTCCGCCGATGATGTTACCGTATTCGGTAGTAGTATTATCCAAAATATAGGTATGACTAGGCATTCTAGCTCTATTCTTTTTAGGTAAAGCAGACTGCCAACTAGCTGGTGGAAGCCCCAGACTTGGTACATCGTAAAAATCTGTGCCAGCAATATGGTATTTCTTTTCTAAATGCGTGTATCCTTTCTTAAAAATATGTAATCTATCGTTATTGCCATTAAATCGAGCTCTATTTTCAGCTGGCATATCCCATACGAGTACTTTGCCTGCGGGTAGTGTATAATCAGGAATAGAGGTTAGATTAAGTTCTCCACGAACACTAGAAGCTTGAAAACCTGCAACAACTGGTACTTCGTTAAAGTTTGTTTGTGCTACCAAACAGCCATTACCCAAAAAGACAAAGAATAGCATTACTTTTTTCATATTTTTGATATTTATTTAGAAAATATTTACCAAAGATACTAATTTTAATACTATTCTTGTATTTTATGAAAATATTTTTATTTATACTTCTCCTAGTTCAAAATCTATTAATTTTTTCATTACGTCTATTCTACGTACTTTGATAGTGAGTACATCTCCTAGACGGAATTTTAATTTTGTGCGTTGTCCTACTATTTCCAAACGTTCTTTATCAAACTGGTAAAAATCTTTTGGAAGGGTATCTATTTTTATCATTCCTTCGCATTTATTACTGATTATTTCTACATAAAAACCTCTATCGTTGATACCTGTGATAATAGCTTGGTGCGGAGTATCCATGTGCCCTTGCATGAATTGTACTTGCTTGTATTTTATAGAAGCTCTTTCTGCGTCGGTAGCTTTGCGTTCTTGTGCAGACGAGTGTTTGCATTGTTCTTCTAGGTGTTCAGGGTTTTTTACGTCTTTGCCGCCATCTAGGTAGTGTGCTAGTAGTCTGTGGGTCATTACATCGGGGTATCGGCGTATAGGAGACGTGAAATGACTATAATAAGCAAATCCTAATCCATAATGTCCTATGTTGTGGATACTATAACTAGCTTTTGCCATACTACGCACTGCTAGGCTGGCTATTACACTTTCTTCGGGCTTATCTTTTAGGGTATCCAGCAGTTTGTTCATACTTTTTGCGAGTACGTTTTTATTGTCTATCTGAATGCCTGTATATCCTAGTGTTTTTACAAAATTATTAAATTCTATCAACTTATTTTCGTCAGGCGTATCGTGTATTCGGTATACAAATGTTTTAGAAGGGTTATCTTTTCCTTTTGCCTTTCCGATGAAAGTAGCTACAGACTGGTTTGCTA
The DNA here is from genome assembly GCA_043765495.1 of Bacteroidia bacterium. Taxonomy (GTDB): domain Bacteria; phylum Bacteroidota; class Bacteroidia; order JAYUJA01; family JAYUJA01; genus JAYUJA01. The sequence continues at coordinate 27,767 of JAYUJA010000041.1, read as the reverse complement.
GTAGCATGAAATCTTCAATCAATTGGTGTGCGTCTTTACTTTCTTTTATGACTACTTGTATAGGATTACCTTGTTCGTCTAGTACGAATTTTACTTCTTGGCTATGAAAATTGATAGATCCATTAACATATCTTTGGTTTCGTAGTATTTTTGCTATTGTATCCAGAATCATTAATTCTGCTACGTATTTTCCTTTTTTGGTTTCTAAAACTTCTTGTGCTTCTTCGTATGTAAAACGATGGTTGGAGTGGATTACAGTACGTCCTATCCATTCGCTTACTACTTCTGCTTGGGGAGTTATCTCAAATATAGCTGCAAAACAAAGTTTATCTTCTAGCGGCCTTAAAGAGCATACTCCACCTGCTAGGCGTTCAGGAAGCATGTGTACTACTCTATCTACTAGGTATACGGAAGTTGCTCTTTTGTAAGCTTCTTTATCTAGTATAGAATTTTCGGGCATGTAATAGCTTACATCGGCTATGTGTACTCCTATTTCGTAGTTACCATTAGGCAGTAGTTGGTAGGAAATAGCATCATCAAAATCTTTTGCATCAATAGGGTCGATAGTAAAAGTTAGAATATTTCTATAATCTTTTCTTTTTGCTATTTCTGCTTGTGGAAGTATCTCGGGAATAGCAGCAGCAAAGTCAATCACGTCTTGTGGAAATTCTTCTGGTAGTTTGAATTCTTCCATTATGCCGCCCATTTCCGCTTTATGGCTACCTACTTCTCCTAGTACTTTTACTACTTTGCCTACATAGTCGTCGGTAGCTGTACCCCAACTAGTGATTTGTACTACTACTTTTTCGCCTGCTTTTGCGTGTAGTATATTTTCCAACGAAACCATAATATCTACGTTCATTCTTGCAGAATCAGGCACTACAAACGCAAACTTTTTTTGTAGATGCAGTACTCCTACAAAGCTATCTTTGGCTCTTTGGGTAACTTTTACTATTTTGCCTTCTGGCTTTCTTATTTTAGAAGAACGATTAGGCGATAGGCTAAAAATAATTTTGTCTTGGTGGAGTGCATTATTGATATAAGCGGCTGGAATGTATACATCAGGGCTACCATCGTCGCAGATGATGTACGCTGATCCCGAAGAAGTCATGTCTACCTTACCTGTCAGCTGCTTGGATACTACTTCTTCTGTATAGTGGTATTTGCCGTTTCCTGTGGATTTTAGTTTCCCTTGTTTTGCGAAGGTATCTAATATATTTTTAATCATTGTTTTTTCATCTACTGTGGTAGCCTGTATACCGGCAGCAAGTTCTTTATAATTGAATGCTTTACTGGACATATTTTCTACAGCTTTCCATACAGCATCTATGTATAGTGTAGTAGGGGTGTTTTGTTTCATTTAGTATAGTATTGATTTTGTTTTAATGTAGGCAAATATAAGAAAAATAAATAGGTATTATTATTTATTCTAAAAGAAGAATAGGCTACCTAGTGTTGGATAGATAGCCTATTGATTCTAAAACCAGTAATCTTGTTGGTTCACATCGAGTACAAATATCCCCATAGTACGCCAAAGGTTTTTGATAGATTTCCTATCATCTATGGCAAATAATACGGTATATTTATTTTCTATGTGTGCTTGAAATAATTCTTTTTTTACGATAGAATCAGATCGATGGTCTTTTTCTTTTCGCATATATAATTCTGGGTTGTTAATTCCCGCTTTGTCGGTCAGCCATCTACACGTATCTTCGTAGCATACATCTTCTCTGCCTGAAAAAAAGATAATTCGAGTAGTATTTTCTTGTTGAATTAATCGTAATATATGTGCTACTGGTTCTATTACTAGGTCTTTGTATACTCTTTTGTAATGAAATGCGAGGCGGTGTCCTTCAAAATTAGCGATAGTACCGTCTATATCTACTATGATAGCCGCGGGTAATTCTTTATTTTGGAGATATGGTGTTGTAATAAAATCTTGTGGTTGTATTTCTGTGTCCAGTTGTTTTTGTAGTTTTACATATTTATCCCAAAACTTTCGTACTACTTTTTCGCCTACTGCTTTTTCTCTCGTAGCGTCTTGTAGGAGGCATGTAGCTAGGTCTGTTTTTTGTATTTCTAAGTGTATGGTGGCGATACCTGAAAAATGGGAGTAATAAGGTTGTATGTATTTCCATTCGCAGTGGGTGTTATCCACTACTACGTCTAGCCCTTCTAGTAAGGCTTGGCGTATCATTGGTAAGGTAAGCTGTGTAATAAGGTCTTCTATGGCTTTGGCTGGTGTCCATTCGTGGCGTAGCATCTGGCGCAAGCTATCTCGAGAAATGCATACTAGGTTCGGTTGTTCTTTTAACCATTGAGCTACTAGGGTACTTTTTCCTGCGGCAGGTGGGGCTATTAGAATATGTAATTTTGGCATACTATTATCTATGGAATGGTGTGATGAACTTGGGAAAGTGAAGACATATTTATAGCACGTTATTTTTCAGGATACAAGCAGTATAAAACCCGTCTGTAAGTTCGCTCACTGGAATAGAACGTTCGGATACCAAACTAAAATTTTTGTTTTTACTTAAAAAATCGTTTATAATACCTTGGTTTTCTTGCTTTAACACGCTGCATGTAGCATATACGAGTCTACCATTAGGAGCTAGCAATTTGCTATAGTTTTGTAGTATTTCTGTTTGCTTTTGAATGACTTGGGTAAGATGCTCTTCTTTTAATTTCCATTTGATGACAGGGTTTCTTTTTAGCGTACCAGTACCACTACAAGGCACGTCTAGCAATATTCTATCAAATCTATTGGCATGTTTTTTCAAGAATTTTTCATCTGTCAAAGCAAGCTGTATGATTTTATACCCTCCTCTGTCTGCTCTTTTTTGTAGTTCTTCTAGTTTTTGTACATAGATATCGGTGGCTACTATTCTGCCTTTATTTCCCATTATGTCGGCTATGTGTAGTGTTTTTCCGCCTGCTCCAGCACATGCATCTAGTATACTATGCTCGGGTGTAGCTTGTACTAATGGGGCTATTAACTGCGAACCCGCATCTTGTATTTCTATTAATCCATTTACATACAAGGCATTATCTTTCAACGAAACATGTTTTTCTAAAAATAATGCTGTAGGATAATCTTTGTTATAAAAATAGGCTATTTCTTGCTTGGTAAGTATTTTCTGTACATGATCCAGCGTCGTTTTGGTAGTATTGATTCGGATAGTGAGATACGCAGGTAGATTACTATTTTTGAAATAAGAAGCATCTACTGCACTGTCCGCTATTGTAGTATAAAACCAATCAGGATAGCTTTCATGGACTATTACCTCGTCGCTTGTTTCTTTTTCTAGTTGGGAAATGGTTTCGTTAGGGAAGTATTTTTGTTGTAAAAAAAAACTTACTAGTTCTTTTATTTCCCAATCCTCTTGTTTTTTATCGGATACAGTGGTAAAAATGTGTGTCCATTTACGCCAGTATCGAATTAGTTCGTAGCTATTTTCAGTTATAAATTTTCTATCTTTTGAGCCTAGTTTTTTATTACTTAACACTATTTTTTGGATAATAGCAGCATCTTCTTCTTGTACGAAAATGGCGGTTAAAATAGCAGTAATGGTTTCGGAATATACAGGGTGAATTTTGGTCATTTAGTTATCTAAAAAATTTATAATACTTCCAAAAAGATTCTTTACGATATTCTTTTTTGGTGCTTTTGGCGTTTCTTCTATGTTTTTTGGTTCAGGCTCGGGGTTTACCTTAATTTCTGGTTCAGGTTCTATTTCTGGTATTACTTGGAACAAAGCTGGGTTTTTCTTACTGTGTCGTATTGCTTCTAGTGCTAGCCCCAGTGCAGTGGAGTAAATAGGAGAATCTACTTTTTCTTTGCTTTTTTCTTCTAGGAATGCATACTGGCTTGCTTTTACCATTCGTACATTTAGTTCATAACGTTGGTGTATGAATGTACCTACTAGCTGTAATAAAGATCCTCCTCCTGTAAGCGATACACCTACTATTAGTCTATCATTACCATTAGCTACTAGTCGGGTAAATATCATGTCTACTATTTCTTCTAATCGAGCTTGTATTACTTGGGAAAGTTCTTTTTTAGAAACATGTTTTTCAGGACTTTCTTCGTTGATACCAGGCAGTATTATATCTTCTTCTTTACGAGGCTCTAACGCACTCCCAAAGCTAGTTTTAATTAATTCTGCTTGGGTATTGATGATTTTGAAATGTTTTTTAATATCATTGGTGATGATTTCTCCACCAAAAGGCACTACAAATACGTCTCGTAGTATTCCATCGTAGTATACTGCTAGATTAGTAGTACCGCCGCCCATATCTATGAGTAGCATACCTGCTTCTTTTTCTTCTTTGGTGAGGGCACAATGGGCTGATGCTATGGGTTCTAGTACAGTGCCTACATTTTCTAATCCTGCTACTTCTACGCATCTTTCTAGGTTACGGATAGAGGTAGAAGAGCCAGATACTACTAGGTAGTTTCCTGTAATTTTCGTACCACACATGCCGATTGGGTCTTTTATGTCCATATCCACATCTATCATATACTCTTGCGGAATAATATGTAGTACTTCTTCTTCTGGTTTTTTGGCCAGTCTACTTACTTCTTCCATGAGTATATCTATATCTTGCTGGCTGATATCTTTCTCTGGATTAGTACGGGCTTTGGTAGTTTGACGCTGTTCGGCTTGTATATGTTGCCCAGCAATACCTACAAATACTTTTTGTATGGTGATATTGGCTTGCTTTTGTGCTATATCTACTGCTTTTCGGATAGCTTCTGCGGTTTTTGGTACATTTGCTATTGCACCTCTCAACACGCCATTTTCAGGAGTATCTGCTTGCCCTATTCCCAAAATGTTTATTTTGCCTTGTTCTGTTTCTTGTGCTACCAAACATACTATTTTGGTAGTGCCAATATCCACACTTACTACTATATCAGAAGCCATATATATCGTTGATTTTAGTACAAACTATTTGGTTTTTATAATTTACATTTATTACTTTATAATAATTCCAGCCTACTTTATTGATGCCTTCTTTATAAAAAGCTTTTAGATTAAACATTTTTTCTTGTATATCTTCTGCATTTCCTAGTACGATGATGTGCTCGCCAATAGTCGGTATAGCTACTATCTCTTGCTTTGGAGTGATAACAATTTGCCCTATTTGCGCTTGCAGAAAAGCATCTTTTTGTAGGTATTCTCCTATCTTACAGATATCATCTAATAAGGTTTTATCTTTTATAGAATCTTCTAATGCTAGTATAGAAATACTACTATATTTTGGTAAACTATCCTTTATATCGCCTGTCACTACGCATACCCTTGCTAGGGCTTCTGGTAATACTGGGATTAGATAGCCTTCTTTATCTAGGTAATAGTCTTGTTTTTTTTCTTGATGAATCCGTATTACTGGGATTTTTTGTACTATTTTGATACAAAGCTCTCCACTCCACGAAAAATTGCAAAAACTTTGTTTAATATAAGGGTGTTGGTTCAGTGTTTTCTCTATCTCATTCGTACTTATATCTCTACGTTGCTTATTGATTAAGCTTATTTTGTTGTAAGAAAGGTATCTATTGATATAGTTTTTAGTAAAAAAATGAATAGTGGTATCGTTACTAACCTCTACATTAGTAGCAACGTATACGGTACTTGTATACCTGTACCAAGTAGCAGCAAAAAGTCCAATTACTACTATTAAACCTAATATAACATACGTTATATATTTTTTCTTCATGACAAAACAACACAAAATAGAATTGCAAATATATAGAAAAATCCTATCTTTGTGTTTCACCATTGAAATAAAATCAATAAAAAAAATTTCTTAACCCAAATGGCTGTTTCTTGTTATATTATTTATGATGTTATCCCTTTTGATAAAATACCTACAGAGTATGTATACGTTGTACAAATTCAAAAAACGCCCAACGCTCCTCCACATTTGTTGATAGGCATAAAAGATAACTTATTCCACTTGAAAGTAAACGGCGTACGTTTGTATGATTCTTGGGAACATCTAATAGAAATCATTGAAAATAAAAAAACTGCTATCTTTATTTTTACTACTACTATTCCTATAAGCAATATAACTATTGCGAATCTACTAGCTATTTTTAATCCATACGATAGAGTGAGTGCTACCCATTCTTGCTTTGCTCCAATAAAAGATTTTCTAAAAACACACTATCTTATTCCTTCTTGCACGTATTGGTACGAATGTTTGGATTATTTATACACCAATAATTTTATCCAATCCACACAGGGGTTATTCTATAACATAAATACTACTAATAATATACCCTTGCCTACCTACGACAAAGAAAGCATACAAAATACTATTAATAAAAGACTTAATAGAGAATAAAACTGTATAATTTTCTATTTTATACCTGATTATTGAAGTTTTTTTAAATAATAATAATAAACAGTAGTTTTTTCATCAAAATATGACTACATTTGCTTTGTATAATTAGATAATCACCAATCCTAAACAAAATTAGTATAACTTAAACTGTTATTCACAACTATATTCTATGAAAAATACTTTTTTAGTCATTTTATTTTTTCTGTCTACTACTTTAATTGCCCAAAACCTAGTCCGTATCAACAAAGGTAATGATACTATTACTTGTAGAAATACATCTACTACCCTTACCGCAAACTTCATTAATGCAACCCCAGCAGGTACAGACCAGTACACCTTACAAACCATTACTTCGCCCATTCCATCAGCTGCTACAGGCACGAATGTAGCATGGCAAAACACAGGAGGGCTCACCCCTGACGATCAGCAACAAGGCCCGTTTAATATAGGCTTTGACTTCTGTTTTTATGGCAATAGATATACGCAGTTTTATATCAATACCAACGGGTATATCACGTTTACAAACCTAGCTACTACGAATTGGGGAGCAAATCAAACTAGCTTTCCTACTTCCGCCGCAGGCTACCCAACCAATGCGATAATGGCAGCCTATACCGATTGGGATTTGACAGCCAATGGGAGCGTAAGCTATAGCACCACTGGGGCAGTAGGCACTAGAAAACTGCTAGTAAATTTCGTGAACGTACCCATGCGAGGATGCCCAAATGTAAGAGGCACTTTCCAGATTGTTTTATACGAAACCACGAATATTATAGAACAATACATCATCGCAAAACCAACCCCCTGCGCAGGAGCTACTGTAACCCAAGCCTCACAAGGCATACACAATAGTACTGGCACAGCCGCAGTAATGGTGACAGGAAGAAATGCAGAAAACTATACCGTAAATACTACCCAAGGCTACCGATATACTCCAGCTGGTGCAGTGAACTATACCATAGCTTGGTATAACAATGGTTCTCTAATACCTGGGGCTAATGCCTTGACCTATACTACTCCTACTATTCCAGCTACTACTATTTTTTCTGTAGAAATAACTGCTCCTTCTTGTGGGCAGCCTATCGTACTAAAAGATACTATAAAAGTGATTATATTGCCCTTCAAAGCTGCAATGGTAACAGCAGAGATGCGATGCCATAATGATAACAATGCCTCCATAGCAATAGCAGGACAAGAAGTACCTAATGGAAATGGAGGACTTGCCGCTTATTCTTATACGTGGTATACTACTCACCCTTACCAGATGATAGGGGCAGCAGGTAATCCTATTACCATTCCTAGTATAAAAACAAACCTAGGAGCAGATACGTTTTATATAATAGTAAAAAACAAATTCGGCTGTGATACTACCTACGCAGATACCATAATCAATCCACCAATCATTCAAGTCAATGCTATATTAAGAGATAATAATTCTTGCTCTCCAACAACCTGCAATGGTAGAGTAATAGTAGCTCCAACTGGTGGCTGGGGACGCCGTAACTGGATAATAAAATGGGATAATGCTATCATCAGTAATCAAATAAGAGATACCATAGAAAACCTATGTGCTGGACAGCATATACTCAAAGTAACGGATAGCCTAGGCTGCTCTGCACAAACTACTATAACCCTATCTAGCCAAAATTTAGTATTAAATGTAAATACTACTATACTACCATCTAGCTGCTCGGGAGGCCCATGCATAGGCAAAGCTACCGTAACTGCTACCAATGGTAATAGACCCTATACCTACGCATGGACAGGTACTAGCCCATTAATTAGTGATTCTACTACTGCCGTAAATCTTTGCTCTACTGGCTCTTACAGTGTGAGAATTACCGATTCACTAGGCTGCCAGTCTAATAGTATTAACCTAGCTATACCTAATCTGACTAGTACGCCATTACTTACCATAGCTACCACACAATCCACTTGCCCAGGTGGAAACTGTATAGGAACAGCAACCGTAGAAGTAACCAATGCAAGAAACCCATTAACCTACCTGTGGACAGGAGTAGCTGCTTTGGATAATGACTCTAATGCTACAAACCTATGTGGTGGTGGAAACTATACCGTAAAAGTGGTGGATAGCCTGAACTGTATATCTGCTAATACTGCTGTAACTATTACGGACGTACTAGCAAAAATCACAACCAATGCCATACTCACGCCTACGTCTTGCCCTACTGGAAGATGTATAGGCAGAATAGAACTTACACCCACCAACGGACTCGCACCTTATCGATATGCTTGGAGCGCTAATGCCGCTACTGGAAATAGAAATACCGCGAATAATCTTTGTGACGATACCTACACCATTACTATCACCGATACCAACGGCTGTACTGGCGATACTACCTATACCGTAGATACAGCTTATTCTATTATCCGACTAAATGCTAACCATACTAATACTTCTTGTGCTGGTGGAAACTGTATAGGCACAGCAGCAGTAACTGTTGTAGGAGGAGTGTTTCCGTATAGATATATATGGAGTGCAAATGCAAATACAGGAAATAGATTAAATGCAACTGCTTTGTGTGCTGGAAATTATACCGTAAGCATACTAGATACTAATAACTGCCCTTCTAATACAGAAACTATCACTATCGATAATAACTATACCTTACAAGGCACTATAACAAATACAACTATCGACTGTAATGGTAATTGTAATGCTACTATTACAGCTAATCCTACAAATGGAGTTTCGCCCTACAGGTATACTTGGAATGTAGTAGGTACTACCAACTCTCTAACTAACCAATGTGCAGGCAACTATAATGTCACTATCAAAGATACTAATAACTGTACCCTCCAACTTACTAAAACAGTGACCCAGCCAGATATACTCACTACGAACCCAGTATTGCAAGATGCTAGCTGTGTATACAATTGTGATGGATCTATCGATTTGAATATTACAGGAGGCACAGGGAATTATATATTTAATGCTACCCCAGCTAATTCCCTAACCCAAGAACTGAATCAAGGGCTTTGTTATGGTAATTATAGTGTGATTATTACCGATCAAAGTGGCTGCTCTACTACCGTAAATACCATGAATATTAATTTTAATCCAAGCCCTATTGCTAGTTTTACGTACTCCCCTGCCGAAGATGATATAGATTTAAGTAATCCTATCGTAACTTTTACAGATGGTTCGCTAGGAGCAAACCAATGGAATTGGACATTTAGTGACCAAGCTGGATCTACTTCCCAAAACCCTACTTATACTTTCCCAGGCGATGGCACGTATACCATTACACTTATAGCTCAAAACCAATTTACTTGTACCGATACTGCAGTACAAATCATTCGAATAGTAGATAAATTTGCTATGTGGTTCCCAAATATCTTTACCCCTGATAATGATGGTATAAATGATAATTTTGGACCAAAAGGATTTAGTTTCAAACCAGCTACCTTTTTTATGGAAATATTCGATAGATGGGGAGTTTCAGTCTACCAAACCAATAATATAACCAAACAATGGGACGGAAAAATAAATGGCAAAGAAGCACCAATAGATGGATATACCTACAAAGCAACCGTTAATTCTATATCCGATGATGTATACAACTACCAAGGTAAAATAACTTTGGTGAGATAACGCAATTAGTGAGATAACCCAAAATACCCTCTTATATTATGGAAACTAATAGAAGGAATTTCTTAAAAACCATTGCAACCGCAACAGCTGGAAGCGTTATAGCACCCTATATACTACCAACAGGTAGATTATTCGCTGCTTCAGGAGATCGTATCGCTAACCATGTAGTATTCTGCTTATTCGCTGGCGGAGTGCGCAGAAACGAATCCGTAGACAAAGAACGAGGCAACTTAATGCCCTACAGCCTATCAGGTACAGAAACTATCAGTGGGAATATTATAGGCGGTTTAGACCCTATTCCTACTTTAAGTACAAGTACCCTACAACAACAAGGCACTTTATTCAAAAATTTTAGATACCAATCGCAACATACTGGGCATTTTAGCGGGCATACTACTGCTATCACTGGAAGGTACAGCGACGCTTATCTAGACATAAGACAAGCACCACAATATCCTACTGTATTTGAATATTATCGAAAACACCAAACCCCTAATCCTAGCGCTAAAAACTGCTGGTGGGTAGCAAATGTAAGTGGTTCTTACGGATTAAATTTTAGTACTCACCCTAATTATGGCCCGATGTATGGCGCTAATTTTTTGCAACCAAACACCATTATCGCAGAAGGCAAAGGCATTGGTGTACTGGATAATCCTATTGAATTTAGTGGCGATAATCTGAACTCTATCTACGAATTACGAAACTTGTTTAATAATACCTTCCGTAGTCAAGCAAGCATCATGCAAGATGCAATAGAAAATGAAGTACAAGATCAGTTATTTATTCAGCAGTTTATAAAACAATCCATCATTAGCCATGCTTCTGGAGGGTATGGTAATATGTGGGATACAGGCGATTATGCGAATTATGACACCTTTAACATGTACTTGGCATCGCAAGTATTACAAACATTCCAGCCAGAATTATTAGTAGTAAACATGCAAGCTGTAGATACATGCCATAGTAAATTTACGGATTATTGTAATAATTTAAGAAAAGCAGATTATGCACTCGCAAAATTATGGCAAACTATCCAAAGTACACCAGGACTAGCAAATGACACTATTCTAATAGTAGCACCCGAACACGGACGTAATGCATTACCAAACAGTTTAGTAGATAGCTTTGGAGAGTCTGCATACGATCACTCGGACGATTATTCCAGAGAAATATTCTGCTTGGTAGTAGGGCCGCCTGATAAAGTACGACAAAATCAAATCATCACCCAAACTACGGGCGAATCCATAGATATTGTTCCTACTATAGCGCGTGTACTAGGGTTTCATACCGATATACCAGCAGGAATATTAAATGGTAGACATTTGCAAGAAGCGTTTGTATAAGCATATTTATATGGAAATATTCCCATTGCTATTATGAAAAAAAAGGCGAAAATTACTAAAAAAGTAAAAGTTGTAAAAAAGACAAAGAAAGTCACTACAACTAAAATAACTTCTAAAACAGTAGACAAAACACCTAAAATAAAATCTCCTAAAAAAAGAGATATAGGATTTACCAAAGGGGCTGTTATCGAAAGTCCTGATTGTTGGGACGATCATTTTCAATACAAAGTAACACTCAAAACTACCAAAAAGAAGAATAAAGTAAAGGAAAAGAATAAACCTGTTATTTTAGGACTTGCCAAAGGCTTAATTATCGAAAGCCCCGACTGCTGGGACGATGATTTTAATGATTAAATATAAATAACTTAAAAAAATTTATATAGATGGCGGAAACCTGGTTTGGGGTAGAAATTGGGACTTAATATTCCCAGTACATCACTTATACATAGGTAATATATTCCTCAAAAAAAGATGAAATTAAACAACGAAGTTTACTTTACTAACTACTCAAAACTTACGAGTAAGTCCGAAATATAATCCAAAAGCGCCATTATTCATTGGAGTAGCATAGTCTACTACTAGTTTTTGGTTGGAATAGCTTGGAGCTAGCAAACGCATTTCTATGGTATACGCCCATTTGGTTTTATTCCAAGTATTGCCGATGATGAAAGAAGGTATCCAACGCGCTTTTTGCGGTTGTTGGTAGGCTTTTGATTTATTTAATACAAACCAGTTAGAAACACTTGCATACACTAGGTTTTTTCTTTTTTTGCCGTATTCCCAATAAGTATTAAGGTTTAATTCAGGGTATAATTTCAGTTTAGAAGCACTAAATCCATAAATAGTATTAAGAACAGGACTTACCGTAAAAGCTGGAATTTTGTTTTTTTGCTTACAAATTTGATACGTAGCACCAATATCTGTTTGCAAATTTCCGAATAGTAAAGAAGTAGTATGCAACCCACCAAAAACAGATAAATTACTGTCGATTCCTCTTGCATAAGCGATAGAAGTGTACGGAATAGGAATAATCAATCCACCAAATTTTATCAAAGGTCCTCCTAGGCTAGCACTTATCTGCTGCTCTCCTTTTGCCAATGGTTTTATTACCCTACTAGTACTACAAGAACTGATAACACTACCAACAAAAAACAAGGTGCAAAGAATAGGGAATTTCATACGAAGAATGTGGGATAAAATAGATTAGTGTGTCAATATTCGATGCCCAAATTTAATAAAAATAAGCAAGATTGTAAATAAAATAATAATGATATAACTTTTTTTTGCTGCAGAAAAGTAAGCAGGTGTCTGTTTGCTATCTCCTTTATAAGCCCAAAATATAAGTATAGGGAAAGTTACCATAAAAATAATAGCTAGTACCCAATGCGTGGTAGTGATAGTTTCCAAAATAATAAATTTTTATTTAATCATTACCCCTTTTTTTAGGATAATGGGAACGATAGTGAAGTTGTTTTCGGTGATAGTTTCAGGCAAAAAAATGTACTTTTTATCGTAGATAGTACCATCTATGTAATAGCTTACCCAGTATTCGTTAGCAATAGCAAATAGCTCCTCTGTAAGTCCTTCTATTTTCACAAAAGATGCTGTTTCTACTTCCTCAAAATAAAAACGAAGCGTAGAAGTAGTTACTTGTTCCTCTTTTACTACACCATAGCCAGTAGAAGAAACCAATACATTTTTAAGCGGTATATTTTGGGTATTGATAAGGTATACATTATACTCTGGTTCGGTAGTAGTCCCTTCTTTTATAATAGCCACTATAATACCTTCTACTACTGGTATAGCAATATCTTTTAACATAATTATAAAATAGAATTTAAGTATATTGAATTAGAAATTTTTTATCTTTTAGAATCCATTTATTGTTCACTATAAGACTGGAACAGTATACTAGCATTATGTCCGCCAAAGCCAAAATTATTCGTAAGAGCTACATCTACTTTCCTAGCTTGTGCTACGTTAGGCACTAGATTCATAGGTACTCCTATGGTAGCTGTATCGGCTTCTGTGAGATTAATAGTAGGAGGGGCTATATTATGTTGGATAGCTAGTATACAGATAATCGCCTCCAAAGCTCCCGCTCCACCTAGTAAATGTCCTGTCATGGATTTCGTAGAACTAATAGCTACATTTGGGGTATGTTCTTTAAAACAATTGCTAATAGCTTTCAACTCTGCCAAGTCGCCTACTGGTGTGGAGGTAGCATGAGCATTGATATAATCTACGTCTTGGATAGATATATTAGCTTGCTGGATTGCCATTTGCATGGCTTTTATTGCTCCTATACCTTCGGGGTGTGGGGCTGTTATATGGTAAGCGTCTGATGTAAGCCCAGTACCTGTGATTTCTGCTAGGATAGTAGCACCTCTAGCGATGGCATGTTCTAGCTCTTCTATTACTAAACAAGCTCCACCTTCTCCCATTACAAAACCATCTCTTTTTTTATCAAAAGGACGGGAAGCAGTAGTAGGATTTTCATTTTTTGTAGATAAAGCGTGTAAGCCATTGAAACCTCCTATTCCTATTGGATTGATGGCAGCTTCTGAACCGCCTGATACGACTACATCGGCTCTACCATATTTGATAAAGTAGTACGCTTCTATGATAGCATTGGTGGAAGTGGCACAAGCGGCTAATGTAGCAAAACTTGCCCCTGTAAAGCCATAGTGCATGGATATATGTCCCGAAGGAATATCTGCAATACTTTTGGGTACATAAAAAGGAGAAAAACGAGGAGTTCCATCTCCTTCAAAAAATTCTTTTAATTCTTCGAATATAGTTTGTACTCCACCATTACCAGACCCCCATATTACCGCTACTTTATCTTTATCCAAACCACTATATGATAGCAAGTTAGAATCGTTTATTGCCATATAAGCAGAAGCCAAGGCGTATTGCGAAAATAAATCTATCCTCCTGGCTTCTTTTTTGTCTATACCGTATAGTAATGGATCAAAATTCTTTACCTCACAAGCAAAACGAGTTTTGAATAAACTAGCGTCAAACTTTGTTATGGGTGTAGCTCCACTTACGCCATGGATAAGCGAATCCCACATTTCGTCTATGGTGTTACCGATAGGGGATACTACTCCCATACCAGTAACTACTACTCGCCTAGTATGCATAATAGGAAGGTGCTAGGGAAAAGATTAAACAGTTTTGCTATGTAATCGCTTTTGTAGATAATCCACAGCTTGCCCTACGGTGTTGATGTGTTCTGAATCTTCATCTGGTATAGATATTTCAAATGCTTTTTCAAAAGCCATGATCAATTCTACAATATCCAATGAATCAGCACCTAGGTCGGTGGTAAAATTAGCTTCTGGAGTTATTTGGCCTTCGGATAAACCTAATTTATCTATTATGATAGCGGTTACTTTTGCTGCAACTTCTGACATGATTGAGTAAGTTTTGTATTTTAAGATATGGAAGGCAAAGGTAATATATTTTTGCATATTGTGTATTTTTTATATTAAAAACTAACTATCGTATTAACAATAAATCTAGTATATTTAAAAAGCTTGCTATCCGCAATATTAAAGTAAGATTTGTTACACATGCTATTATTTTGTATATTTGTCGGATTAAATAGTAGAATATATTTTATGAAAATATACAGCATATTGTTTGCTTGGCTGCTAGTCACATTCGCATACAGCCAAGATGCCGAAACAGTAGAATCCGTACAAGGAAGAAGTGTTTTTTATAGGTACAGTGGCGCATTAGGAGTGGCAGTACACACACAAGGAATAAAAATCACGTATCAAAAAGCTGTGTATGAAAATATATACGGCAGGAAATTTTGGGAAATAGAATTTAGTACCTTAAAAGATATAAAACAAGCCCGAGTGAATTCGTATTTTGGAAATACAAAACATTATTATTATGGCAAATTAAATAATTTTAATAGTTTACGACTAGCCTATGGTATTCAAAAAAATGTATCCGAACAAGGTACAAAAGGAGCCGTAAATTTTTTCTATAAAGCAAGTGCAGGGGTTAGTATTGGTATATTAAAACCCATCTACCTACAAATAGTAAAAAATGATTCTACGGTAAAAAGTCCAACCAAAGAAATAGAAAAATACGACATACAAAAACACAACGCATCGAATATATGGGGACGTGCAGGAATGTTTACTGGCATATTAGGCACTAAAATATATCCTGGTATACACCTAAATGCAGCATTAGGCATGAATTTTACCTCCCAACCTGATAATATACGCGAAGTAGTAGTAGGAATACAAGCCGACTTATTCTATAAAAAAATACCTATAATGGCTACCTATACTACCCCGCCTTATTTTTTTACTATTTATTTACAAACTTATTTTGGAAAAAAATGGAATTAACTAGCTCCAATATCATAAACCCTAAAAGAAGACCAGAATGGTTGCGTGTACGACTACCTTCTGGAGAAAAATACGCCATGGTGCGTCAATTAGTAGACGAACACAAATTACATACGATATGCGAATCTGGTAACTGCCCCAATATGGGCGAGTGCTGGGGAGCAGGTACAGCCACTTTCATGATACTAGGAAACGTGTGTACTAGGTCTTGTCAGTTTTGTGCCGTAGCAACTGGAAAACCCAAAGCCGCAGACTGGACAGAGCCTAAAAAAGTAGCAGAATCTGTACGTATCATGGGCGTAAAACACTGCGTCATTACTTCGGTGGATAGAGATGACTTGAAAGATGGAGGAGCAGATATATGGGTAGCAACCATAAAAGCAGTGCGTGAAGCATCTCCTAATACTACTATGGAAACACTAATACCTGATTTTCAAGGGAAATGGGAAAATCTACAAAAAATAATAGATATAGCACCCGAAATAGTATCGCATAACCTAGAAACAGTGCGAAGGCTCACAAAAGAAGTAAGAGTGCAAGCAAAATACGATAGAAGCCTAGAAGTATTACAAAGACTGAAAGAAGGCGGAATTAAAACAAAATCTGGTGTAATGCTAGGGCTAGGAGAAACAGAAGCAGAAGTCATAGAAACGATTACCGATTTAGCAAATATAGGAGTAGATATCCTTACCCTAGGACAATACTTACAGCCTACTGCAAAACATATCGCGGTAGCAGAATTTGTACACCCAGATACTTTTGCTAAATACAAAGAAATAGCACTTGCCAAAGGATTCAAATACGTAGAAAGTGGCCCGTTAGTGCGCTCTTCTTACCACGCAGAAAAACATTTGTAATCCCTTATCTATCCATAATTTTAATAGAATAAAAATAACACAACTATGCAATTAGTAGATATAGTAGCTTTTGGAGCACACCCCGACGACATTGAACTAGGTGCAGGAGGAATGATAGTGCAAGAAATAAAAAATGGAAATACTGTCGGATTAGTAGACCTCACCAAGGGAGAATTAGGTACACGCGGGACAAAAGAAATAAGAGAAGCCGAAGCAGCAGCAGCAAGTGAAATATTAGGAGCTACTTTCCGACATAATATGGGTTTTAGAGATGGGTTTTTTCAGAACGATGAAGCACATCAATTAGAAATAATAAAAGTAATACGCACTTGTAAACCCACTATTGTACTTCTGAACGCGCCTTATGATCGCCACCCTGACCACGCCAAAGGAGCAGAACTAGTACAAGCAGCATGTTTTTTAGCGGGATTACCCAAAATAATAACCTACGACAACGATGGCAACCTACAAGAAGCTTTTCGACCTAAAGTCACGTATCAATACATACAGTTTTATAACCTAGTACCTAATTTTATTTACGATATTTCACAGGTGATGGATACCAAAATGGAATCCATAAAAGCATACTCTTCTCAATTCTATAACCCTACCTCCGACGAACCAGCAACGGTCATATCGTCTCAGCATTTTCTCAAAAATGTGACCGAGCGAGCATCTGATATGGGAAGATGGGTAGGGCTGGACTATGGAGAAGGATTCATAGTACAACGACCTATTGCCATAAAAAATATCCACCAAATAATTTAATATTTTCTAGCCATGAACACTACCTCCGCTACTATCGTCGATCAATATATTACACAAGAAGAAAAATACAACGCACATAACTACCACCCCCTCCCAGTAGTACTAGCACACGGAAAAGGCATATACGTATACGATGTGGAAGGAAAAAAATATTTTGATTTTTTATCTGCTTATTCTGCCGTAAACCAAGGTCATTGCCACCCAAAAATCATAGGAGCTTTGGTAGAGCAAGCCCAAAAACTTACCTTGACTTCTAGGGCATTCTACAGCAATGCGTTAGGGGAATATGCACAATATATTACCAACTATTTTGGATATGATAAAGTACTACCCATGAACTCTGGGGCAGAAGCAGTAGAAACAGCTATCAAACTAGCCCGTAAATGGGGGTATGAAAAGCGTAGAATCATCGCTAATGCAGCTAAAATAGTAGTGTGTGAACACAATTTCCATGGCAGGACTATCAGTATTATTTCTGCTTCAACAGATTTTGACACTACTTTCAATTTTGGGCCTTATACTGCTGGTTTTGTAAAAATCCCTTACAACGATGCTAATGCACTAGCAGAAGCCATTAAAGCAGATACCAATATCGTAGGCTTCCTCGTAGAACCTATACAAGGCGAAGCAGGCGTAAATGTACCCGATGACGGCTATTTAGAACAGTGCCACGCTATCTGCAAAGCAAATAATGTATTATTCATCGCGGACGAGATACAAACAGGGCTAGGACGTAGTGGTAGGCTGCTAGCTACGGATTATGATGGAGTAAAAGCAGATATTTTAATACTCGGAAAAGCACTTTCTGGTGGTACTATACCAGTATCTGCCGTGCTAGCCAATGATGCTATTATGGAATGTATCACGCCAGGTACGCATGGGTCTACTTTTGGTGGAAATCCTTTGGCTTGTAAAGTAGCTATAGCTTCGTTGCAAGTAATTAAAGAAGAAAACCTAGTAGAAAATGCGTATAAAATGGGGGAAATATTTAGACAGGAATTAAAAAATCTAAAACACCCAGCAATAGAGCTAATAAGAGGCAAAGGACTGCTGAATGCAATGGTAATAAAAGAAACAGATACTATCCACGCTTGGGATATATGCCTTGCTTTCGCACAGAATGGGCTACTAGCCAAACCTACGCACGGTAATATCATACGATTTGCACCACCTTTGATAATACAAGAAGAAGAAATAAGACAGGCTGTAGCTATTATTAAACAAGTGTTGGATACTTTTGCTTAATAGTAATCGTACTTTGGCATATAATTTGTAAATAAGCTATTATCTATCTTTTATACACTACCCATGAAATTCATAGCCACTTTCTTACTAGGATTATTACTCCATATTCCTACCAATGCTCAAAATAACAATGCATTAAGAAGCATCGTAAACAAAGCTTTTCAACGAGGAGAAAAACTAACCTACCGAGTTCATTACGGGCTTATCAACGCAGGAGAAGCTACGTTGGAAGTATTGAATAGTACTAAAACTATCAACGGTAGACCCATCTACCACGTAGCTGCTACTGGCAAAACTCTTGGTGCTTTTAACGCAGTATACAAAGTAGACGATAGGTACGATTCGTTTATAGATGAAGAAGCTATGGTGCCTTGGGCTTTTATGAGAAGGGTACAAGAAGGCAATTATATTATCAATCAGGATTATTTTTTCAACCATTACAAGCATTTAGTAAAAGCTAGAAGAAGCGGTTCGGGAGAAAAAGTATATGGCGATACCATTATGACCAACCTTCCTGATAATATACAAGATATGATATCCGCATTTTATCAAATGCGTACTATTGATATGTCTTTTATAGAAGTAGGCGACCTAATCCAGTTATATGCTTACATGGACGAAGAAATATATCCTATCCGTCTAAAATTTTTAGGAAAAGAAGAAATGAAAACAGACATAGGAAAAGTAAAGTGCTTAAAATTCGTACCCGTAGTACAAAAAGGTAGAGTATTCAAAGACGAGCAAGACTTAAAAGTTTGGATTACCGACGATGAGAATAAAATACCTGTACGAGTAGAAGCAGAAATAATAGTTGGCTCTATAAAAATAGATATTACACAAGCTGCGAATCTACGAAATCCCTTACCTATTGTTAGTGAATAATATAAAATGTACAACGAACCTTATACGCCTCTACTGTATACCCAATCCGTCACTATGAAAGATACGAATTACCTGTACCTACTCAATAGCAATGCCCAAGTAATGGAGTATATAAAAGAAGTAGAAGACTATACTACTGCTACTAGTGTGACAAACTATATGGCATATTGCAATCAAAGAAATCCTGTACTGCAACATTGGCTAGTAAAAGAACAAATAACAGACGATTTTGTAGGGTGGTTCGCCTTACAACCCAGTGATAATAAAGAATATATTGAAATCGCTTATCGGTTTTTGCCAGCATATTGGAATAAAGGATATGCCACGGATATAGGGAAGCAAGTACTGCACTACGCATTTCTACAAAAAATACAAAAAATAACCGCTATTACCGATAAAAACAACCTAGCTTCTATAAAAGTATTGCTAAAATTAGGATTTCTACTCCTTCCTAATCCAAACTATGCCCACTTGCCTGTTAATTATTTTGAAATATGCTATTAGTCTATACTCCAAAAATAACTCCCAGAATACACTATACTTTTCGTCTTTTTTTTAAATATATATGGGGGATAGATGGCTGTGTTACAGATAATAAAGAAGATTTTTGTAAGGCAAATTGTTTTAAATTAAGCTATGCAGATGCCCCTATAAATTGTGAACCATTCATACAACCAAGTGGCTTACTTACCGAAAAAGGAATAAAATCATGTACCCCTACTATCGGCACTTGGGAAGGCGTACCTACCTTATTCCCTACGGATAACCCTACTAGTTGGCTTCCTTTCGATATTTTCTCGGCTGCATTTTATTTAGTGTCTCGCTACGAAGAGTACAAAGAAAACACCCAAAAAGACGAGCATCAGCGTTTTACACCCGAACAAAGCATTGCTTATCAAAACAATTTTTTACACCAACCTATTGTAAATATATGGGCAATGGCACTAAAAAAGAAATTGATAGCACAATATCCTTACCTAGATATAAAAAACAAACCCAAATACCGATTTTATGCTACCATAGACATTGACCATGCTTTTGCATACAGTGGCAAAGGAATAATTAGAGGCAGCGTTGGAATTATGAATTGCTTACTAAAAGGGAATTGGAAAGAATTCAAACAGCGGGTAAATGTACTATTATTAAAACACCAAGACCCCTTTGATACATACGAATACCAGCATACTACGTTTCAAAAATACAAAGTAAGGGCTATGTATTTTGCATTATTAGGCAATTATGGGCGTTTTGACACTAATCTACCACATACTTCTTTACGCTTGCAAAGCTTGCTAAAACAACTAGCAGACCATTATAAAATAGGTATTCACCCTTCTTATGCATCTAACCAAGATAAAACATTACTAAATACCGAAATACAGCGACTTAATTCTATTTTACACAGAGAAATAAAAGCAAGTAGACAGCATTTTATTAAATTACAATTACCATCTACGTACCGTAATTTGCTTTCACTGGATATCACAGAGGATTATAGTATGGGATACCCGAATCAGTATGGTTTTAGGGCAGGTATTTGTACGTATTTTAATTTTTATGATTTGGAATTGGAAGTAGAAACTCCTTTGCGTATCCACCCTTTTGCATTTATGGAAGGTACTTTCCAAAATTATATGCAAGCTTCTCCTGCAGATTCTATACAAAAAATAAAAGAATTGATAGATGAGGTAAAGGCTGTAAATGGTACGTTTAGTATGATATGGCACAACCATACCTTGTCGAACAAAGGTTGCTGGAAAGGCTGGCGAGAGGTATTTGAACAAACTATCGTATATGGAAAGGAAGTAGAATAGTATTTTTATTAATACACTAAATTTACGAATTACATTTTTTTATATAAAAAAATACCCTTATAGTTGGTTATAAGGGTACTAACTAATTCGTCAAAAAAACCTTTTAAGGGGAAATACTGGAAAACTGTTTGTTGCGGGGGCAGGACTCGAACCTACGACCTCTGGGTTATGAGCCCAGCAAGCTACCACTGCTCCACCCCGCGTTGTTTAGACTGCAAATGTAATTCTTATTTTATATAAAAAATAAATTAATCACATTTATATATCGTTTACTAGTAAGTATATAGCTTTTTATTTTGAAATAACTATTTTTACAACACAATTATTCTGCCTAAAATTAGGCTTTCCAAGGTATTTCGGGAGTATTTTTTTCTTTGGCAATGGCACGCGCTAACGTAAAAAGGTAATCCGATAGGCGATTCGTATAAGCGAGTATAGGAATAGGAACAGGATTTTCTTCTTCCAAAGCTGTAAGAAGCCTTTCTGCACGTCTGGTGATGCAACGGGCTATGTGTATATGGGAAATAGTAGGGTGTCCACCTGGAAGGATAAAAGTAGTCAATTCGCTCAACATAGCTTGTAGCCTATCTATTTCTTGTTCTATATCCGTTACCCATATTGTATCTAGTAATGGGAGTTTTAGGGTAGCGTACTTTTCAGGAGCAGTAGCTACATGAGAGCCTATGGTAAAAAGCTGGGACTGTATAGCGCGTAAAAAGTGGTGGTGAGTGGAGTCATCTCCCAACAAATCAATAATCAAACCAAGGTAACTATTTAGCTCATCTATGGTGCCATAAGTTTCTACTCGTAAATGGTGTTTTGGAACTCTAGCTCCGCCAAAAAGCATGGTATCGCCTTTATCGCCTGTTTTGGTGTATATTTTCATAGTATTGGTTATTCTATTACTTTTGGGGTATGGAAATAAAAAGTATCTTTATGAGGGGCATTTTTTAATGCATCTGCTTGGTTGATGGTTTGTTTTATTTCATCTTCTCGCAGCAGGTCATAGGAGTGCGTAAGATGTATCAACGGGGATACAGTGTGGGTATCTAATTCGTCTAATTGATTAATGAAAGTGAGTATTTTAGTCAATTCTTCTTTCATATCTTCTTGTTCGGCAGGGCTAAACTCTAATTTAGCTAGGCTAGCTAGTTTTTGTACAGTTAGTATATCAACTTCCATTGTGGGATAAAATTAAGTATTGTTTTAATAGGAGTAGGCAAATATATACTATTATGGAGTATTTTAGTACTATTTTCTATTTTTATATAAAAGAAAAACGCCAATCGTACCAAATACAAGGTTAGGCATCCATATTGCTACTACGGGGTTTACGCCACCATTCAATGCGAATACAGACCCTATTTGCATACACATCACGTATAAGAAACAGATTGCTAGCCCTAATCCTAATGTGAATCCCATGCCTCCTCTTACTTTTTTGGAGGAAATGGGTACTGCTATCAAGGTCATTATGAGAATGGCAAATGGGTTTGCGAGGCGTTTTTGTTGTTCTGTGACGAATAGTTGTACTTCGTCAGATCCTCTTTTACTTTCTGTGGCGATGTATTTATTGAGCTCTAGCCAGCCCATTTTATCTATATCAAAAATATTTCTGCCCAAATCGGTTGGTAATAATGGAAGCATGGTATCTTTTTCTTTGCCTTCTGTGTATATTTCTTTGTCGATGGTAGTTTTATCAGCTATCCAAAACATGCTATCTGTGAGGGAATCGGCGACGAGTGGTGTATTTTTTGTTTCTTTTGACTGGGTTAGGAATCTTCTTTCTTCGTAGTTGTGTAGTTTCCATGTTCTTTTTAGGCTATCGTAATTGATGGTATATGCTTTTAATCTATATACTACGCTACCATTTTTTACTTCTTCCCATACTAACTGTGTGCCTGTCTTGGTATTTATGTCCCAGTAGTTAGTGGATACAAACAAGTTTTCGGTTAATTGTTTGTGCATATTTTGTTTCAATGGTTTTGGCACTTTGAAATACGTATACTCAAAATTTAGCTTTTTTTCGCTCGTAGCTGGTATTATCCAATTGCTCAACAATAGCGATAGTATGGTTATAATAGTAGCACCTACCAAATAAGGGCGTAGTAGCCTCCAAGTACTCATACCACTGCTATACAGGGCTATTATCTCGCTTTGGTTTGCCATTTTAGACGTAAAAAACACTACTGCTATAAATACTTGTAACGAAGCTAACAGATTAATCAATCCTAGTACAAAATTAGCATAATATACTCCTAATACGTCTGCCCATGAAGGTTTTTGTTCTAAAATATTATCAATTTTTTCACTTAAATCAAAAATAAAGATAACAAAAGAAAGTATCAATACAATAAAAAAATAAGTACTTAAAAATTTACGAAGTATGTATCTATCAATCGTTTTCATTAATTATTTGGCTTAAATAATACTAATAGAAGTGTTAGTATTTTAATTATTATTTACCTCTTCGATGCGTATGGTAGAAGGTCGGTTTTCGTATTTAGATTTCCAGAACCCGAATATAGTACCTATTATTCCTCCTACGATATGCGCGAATTGGGATACATTATCTGTTTTCATCGACGCTACTACTTCTTTTCCTATGAATAAAACGGCGATTAAAATAAAGGTCAGCGGTATAGTACCAGGTTTAGCATTGGCAAACGAGGATAAGGCTATGAACATGAATACTACGCCACTTGCTCCCATTAGTCCTGCATCAAAAAATGCTATGTGTAGAATGGCAGTAAGGATAACGGTAAAAAATGTCATCATAAACAAATCAAAAGACGTATGTTTTTCTTCTATAAAAGGCCCTAAAAGCAACAAGAATGACAAGTTCCCCCATAAATGTTCGGTACTCGCATGCCCAAAAGAGTACGACACAAGGCTAAACCAACTAGCTGGGCTGGTAGCATTAAAATCACCATTCAATGTAAAATACTGCGTAACATTTGTGCCTAAAAAATGATCTATGTAAAAAATTACAATGCAAATAATAGAATAAGTAAGAACAATGGGGGAGTTGTAGTCTAGTCGCATATATAAAGCTAATTAATTGATTATCCAGTTAGTGATACTATTATCCAATGGAGAAGTAGCACTAGGAGCGCCTGCGTGTACGCTTCCATCTTTATTAATCATAAATTTTTGAAAATTCCACAGTATCGGCATATCTGTTCCTAGTCCGTTGGTAGCTTTTTGGGTTAGAAATTGATAGATAGGTGCTATACTTTCGCCAGTTACAGCTATTTTTGCCATCATAGGGAAAGTTACACCATAATTTGCGGTACAAAAAGTTTTTATTTCTGTATTACTACCTGGTTCTTGTCCTGCGAAGTCATTTGCTGGGAATCCTATTACGGTAAAATTATTATTTTTGTAGGTATTTTGTAATTCTTCTAACTGTGTGTATTGTGGTGTATATCCGCAATTAGAAGCAGTATTCACTACTAATATTTTTTTACCTTTCAGATTACTTAAAGCGTATTGGTTGCCATCAATATCGGTGACAGTAAAATCAAAGAAATTTTTGGTAGCTGAAGAGGTTGGTGTTACAGTAGTGGTAGTAGTGGTATCTGTCTTACAGTTCATTAATAAGAATGTAAAGATGGATAAAGTAAGGCATTTGCTAATGTTTTTCATGGGTGGGGTTTTTGAGCGTAAATTGATTTAAAAATGATTATTCAAAAGTAGAATTATAAGCGTCACATGGTTTATTATTTCCTACTAAAAAGCTGACTGTAAGCCCAAAGAAAGAAGTCCAATCGTTGTTTTTAGCGTTTCCACGCATTCTGCCTGTATTATCTGTGAGTATACCAGTCCTATCGGATAATGCTGCTGCTTCTGCGCCTCTTTCCGCAGATATAGCGGCTTTGTTAGCGTAAGTTTTGCTTACATCATCTATATAATCCGTAAATGTTTTGCGCCAGCTCCATTCTAGCCCTAATCCTAGGTTGCGCAATGGCGACCATTTGAACCCTATCGCGAATGGGATAGTAGGTTGTAGGCGTTTGTAAGCAAACCTATCTGGATAGGCGGTAATGTCTTGCCCTTCGGTGGATAGGTCGTGTAGTTTGTATACGGTACCATTTAATTCTGCTTTGGGATTGAAATACATCAAACCTAATCCTGCTGAAATGTAAGGCGTAAATTTGTATATTTCGTGTCCTAGTTCGTAACGGAAAAAATTGAATTCCATCTGTGCCGTAAAGTCTAAATCTATGGACTTAAACGAGAGGTTACGAATATTTTGGTTTTGATCTTTTGATTTTGCGTCATCTCCTTTCAATGTCCCATAAGTGCCTGTAGCTTTTAGTGTCCATCGTCGGTTAAAATTTTTTCTATACAAGCCTCCTATTGCCAAGCCTGGCATATAAAACTGCTTACCTGGGTTTATATCCCCAATATAATACGACATTCCTACAAATAAACCTATTTCATTGGACTGACAAAAAGCCGAACTTTGTATACCTGCCCACATACACAAGGCAAAGATGATGTTTTTTTTCATAAAAGAAATAAAATACGTTAAAAAGCTTTATACTATTATTTTTATTTTTTGTTACAAAATTATGGCAGAAGAGTGCTTTTATTCTTCTAGTAGTTTTGTATTATTCTTGTGTCTATCGCTGTCTCGGGCAGTTTTTTTTGCTATATTTTTATGCATAGCTTCTTCTAGGTTGATGCCAGTTTGATTAGCAATGCACGTAATTACAAAAAGTACATCTGCTAGTTCGTCTGCTAAATCTTTATTTTTATCGGATTCTTTTTCGGATTGTTCGCCATAACGACGGGTCATGATGCGGGCTACTTCTCCTACTTCTTCCATGAGTATTCCCAGATTGGTTAATTCATCAAAATAACGTACGCCATATTGTTGTATCCAGCTATCTACGTTTTGTTGTAAGGATTGAATGGTCATACTGTAATAAAAATTGACTGCAAATATAGTATTCCTTGGCTATACTTTCCATGTATTTTTCTATCTTTGTCGCTGTTATTATTTTCTATTATTTTCCATACAATTATTTATGTATACAGATACCACTATTTTTGATTTAATACAATTAGAACAAACTCGCCAGCAAGAAGGCTTGGAACTGATTGCTTCGGAGAATTATGTTAGTAACGAGGTTTTACAAGCTTTAGGTTCTATATTGACGAATAAATATGCGGAAGGCTTACCTTACAAGCGATATTATGGGGGCTGCGAAATAGTAGATGAGATAGAACAATTAACCATCAATAGAGTAAAACAACTATTCGGTGCAGAGTGGGCAAATGTGCAACCACATTCAGGGGCGCAAGCTAATGCGGCTGTGATGCTAGCTTGCTTACAAACAGGAGATGCTATTCTAGGATTCCAGCTAGCACATGGCGGGCATCTTACACATGGTTCTTCGGTTAGTTTTTCGGGTAAATTATACAAACCACATTTTTATGGCGTACACCCAGATACTAATTTAGTGAACTATGAAGAACTAGAAGCACAAGCCATTGCCATAAAACCAAAACTAATCATCTGTGGAGCTTCTTCGTATTCCAGAGATTGGGACTATGCTAGAATACGTAAAGTAGCGGACGAAATAGGCGCTATGGTACTAGCAGACATTGCCCACCCAGCAGGGTTAATAGCAAAAGGAATGCTAAACAACCCGCTAGACCACTGCCATATAGTAACTAGTACTACGCATAAAACACTCCGAGGGCCAAGAGGTGGGATAATACTAATGGGCAAAGATTTCGCCAATACACTAGGATATGTAACCAGCAAGGGAGAACCTAAAAAAATGAGTACTTTGCTAGATAGTGCTGTATTTCCAGGCATACAAGGTGGGCCGTTGGAGCATTGTATAGCAGCGAAAGGAGTGGCATTTGGAGAAGCATTGACACCAGCTTTTGGAACTTACATGCAACAAGTAAAAAACAATGCACAAGAACTATCCAGAAAACTAATGGAAAGAGGCTACAATGTACTCACAGGCGGTACAGACAACCATTGTATATTAATAGACGTAAGCTCTAAAAATGTGACAGGAAAACAAGCAGAGTTCATACTAGGCAAAGCAGGTATTACGGTAAATAAAAATATGATACCCTATGACAAACTACCCGCAACCGTGACTTCTGGGATACGAATAGGCACGCCAGCAATCACCACCAGAGGGCTAAAAGAAACAGATATGGAATGGTTAGCAAATGTACTAGATAAAGCACTACTGCATGCAGACAATGAAAGTATACTACTAGAAACTAAAAAAGAAATCGCTACTATTATGCGTCCTTACCCGACGGTAGCTATTTTATAAACTATTATATTTCAATAAGATAAACATGTAGTATTGTTGGCTATTTTTCTTTAAGTAAAAAAATATTAACTAGCAATACTACTTACCTTACGAATACTTTTACCGTCGCTACATAGGTGTTTTAGCTGCTGAATAGATATATCCAAAATAGGGTGCAACAGATTTGGAGCTAATTCGGATAAAGGATATAAAATAAAATTACGT
>JAYUJA010000040.1:0-8556 GCA_043765495.1 Bacteroidia bacterium | reverse complement strand
GAATATTGCTCCTCCTGGTAATGCCCAAGAATCTACTTCTTTTGTGCCTACACAGGATACTACAGGATTCAGGTCTTG
Organism: Bacteroidia bacterium; assembly: GCA_043765495.1. Lineage (GTDB taxonomy): Bacteria > Bacteroidota > Bacteroidia > JAYUJA01 > JAYUJA01 > JAYUJA01. Next base: position 8,478 of record JAYUJA010000040.1, on the reverse strand, counting down.
TACACCATCACAGTTGATTAGGTAACTATAATAGCAAGTATTAAAACTAGTTTTTGCTACTACCCAGTAGTTTATTCCGTCTTGGTGTTTAATAGCGGCTAATTTCTCACTAGAATTTGTAAATAGCGAAACGTTTTTAGTGGTGATACCTCCTAATCCACTATCCAAAGTCATATCTACCACGGAGTAGTGTACTCCAGTATTAGTAGGGTACCCAGCATCACAAGTAAATATGTAATACTTATTAATATTACCTGGCGCAGGTACAATAATAGCAGATTGGGTAGAAGATATACTGCCAAATAAACCTGTACCATTTGGCATAACTAAATGGTTGCCATTGTATACAATAACGCCATCAGTATAAAAAAGTAGCTGTCCTTCTTTTGTAGAAATGGAAGAGCAACCTTCTCCAGTAAAAAGCTGCCCATTAATTAATGGATTTACAACATTATTGTTAAAATTGATTCCTGCATTACGCCCGAAATACCAGTTACTTGTTTCGCCTTGCGTTTGAGCAAAAGAGTAAAAAAAAGATAATAACGCTAAAGTAAATAATATTTGTTTCATAAAACTATATTTTTTACAAATATAATAAAAAAATTATTGTTTCAACCAAAATTTTACAGGTGATTAAATATCTATTTTCTAAATTTCAGTTACTTAAATTTTTGCTATCCAAAACTTTTTACTACATTTGTAGTATACAAACGTATATTTTCTTTTATTTACCATCTTTTATTTAGATAAGCCCAATTGCTATTATGCTTAAACAGCGATTACAACATAAATTATTACAAAATTTATCTCCGCAACAGATTCAGCTTATTCGACTGTTAGAACTTCCTATCACTCAATTGGAGCAACGAATAAAAGAAGAATTAGAACAAAATCCAGCTTTGGAAGAAGGAATAGAGAAAGAAGATACGACAGAATACCAAGAAGAAGTAGAAAATTCGCTGCTAGATGTGGATAGTGCTAATAAACGAGAAGATTTTGACATAGACCCTTTCCTCGATGATGACGAAATCCCTAGCTACAAAACCTATACTAATAACCTATCCGACGAAGAAAAAACCCAGCAAGTAATAGAAAATGGCGCTTCTTTGCAACAACAATTAATAGAGCAGTTAAATTTACTGAATGGTAATTTATCTTCCAAAAACATACAAATAGCAGAATACTTAATCGGAAGTTTAGACGAAGAAGGGTACTTACGCCGCGATATTGAATCCATCACCGATGAGTTAGCTTTCCGACAAGGCGTGCAAGTCACCGATGCAGAAGTACTACAAAGCTTAAAACTCGTACAAACGCTAGAACCTTCTGGAATAGGAGCTAGAGACTTGATAGAATGCTTATTATTACAATTAAATAGAAAAAAACAAACCGTAGAAACTAAAAGAGCTATCGTGATTGTACAAGAGTTTTTTGAAGAATTAGCAACGAAACGTTTTGAAAAAATCATTAAAAAATTACGTATTACCCAAGAAGAATTATTACAAACCCTGAAAGAAATCACACAACTGAATCCCAAACCAGGGTTAAGCTTATCCAATAGCGCTGCACAGTTTATTATCCCTGATTTCATCATCGAAACTGCGGATAATAAAGTCATTATCAGCTTGCATGACAGGAATACTACGCCGCTCACTATCAGCAAGGAATATACCGATTTATTCAAAGAATATAATTCCAAAGATAAAAACAAAAATACAGAGGCAATACAATTTATCAAGCAAAAAATAACCGAAGGGCAATGGTTCATGGAAGCATTACGACACCGCAACATCGTGATGATAGATGTGATGAAAGGAATAGTAGGATTTCAACATGATTTCTTTTTAGATGGTGATATATCCTCCCTCAAACCTATGATACTAAAAGACGTAGCAGACTTAATAGGAGCAGACATATCCACCATATCACGGGTAGTAAATAGTAAATATGCACAAACTAATTTTGGAACATTTTTACTAAAAGAATTATTTTCAGACTCCATACAAAATGACGAAGGGACAGAAATAAGTACCAAAGAAATAAAACGATTGGTAAAAGAACTCGTGGATACCGAGAACAAAAAATCTCCTTACAACGATGATCAATTATTGGTTTTATTGAATAAAAAAGGAATACAAATGTCCAGACGCACCATCACCAAATACCGAGAGCAAATGAGTATCCCTACTGCTCGCATTAGACGGGAGTTATAAAAAATTTATTTATTTCATGAAAAACATACTCATTACTGGTAGCAACGGACTCGTTGGCAGCAAATTGATACAACTACTTACTAGCCAATACACCGACCAATATACTACCATAGCAACAGGAAGGGGCGCAAATCGCTTGCCTACTACACAAGGCTATACCTACCATTCGCTAGACAGTACGGATATAGAAGGCTATACCCAACTTTTTACCCAGTACCACCCAATAGATACCGTAATACATACCGCAGCCTACACCCAAGTAGATGCCGCCGAAATAGATAAACAAGAATGCTACCAAGCAAACGTAGTAGCCGTAGAAATACTAGCGAATTTATGCAAAACACACGGCACTCATCTAGTATACCTTTCTACTGATTTTGTATTTGATGGCAAAAAACAAGCTATTTATGACGAAAAGGATACGCCTAATCCTCTATCGTACTACGCGGAAACGAAATACCAAGCAGAACAGAAAATACAACAAATAGCCCCATCGTACAGTATTGCCAGAACCATCATCGTATACGGCTACGAAGCACATTTAAGCCGTAGCAATATTATTCTTTGGATAAAAAAATCGTTGGAAGAAAAAAAATCCATACAAGTAGTGAATGACCAATACCGCACTCCCACCCTAGCAGAAGACGTAGCGGCTGGTAGTTTATTGCTAGCTATACACAAATCACAAGGTATCTACAACATAGCTGGTGATGAATTACTGAATATGTACGATTTGGCAATAAAAGTGGCTAATTTTTGGAATTTAGATACTAGTTTGATTACTCCTACTACTTCCGATATATTCCTACAACCCGCCAAACGCCCGTTGTACACAGGATTATGTATCAAAAAAGCAATCCAAGAACTGCATTATCAACCGAGAAGCATAGAAGAAGCTTTTGGTATTTTAGATAAACAGATAGGTCGAAAGTAGTAGTATAAAAACGTTACTATTTTCGCATAGCTTCCACTGGACTCATTTGGGAAGCCATATACGCTGGTATTATTCCCGCTAACAAGCCTATGGTACTGGATAGTATTATCCCAGTAGTGCTATTATCCCAAGTGAGTGCTATGGTGATATTAGCAGCATATTTTAGGATAATGGTAATAATTGCTATCACTACCAAACCTACTATCCCCCCCGCTAATGCTAGTAATATAGATTCAAATAAAAATTGAAATAATATAAAATAGTTCTTTGCTCCCAAGGCTTTTTGTATTCCTATCAAGCTAGTTCTTTCTTTTACAGATACAAACATCGTATTGGCTATTCCAAACCCTCCCACAATAATAGAAAATCCGCCGATAAAAATCCCAGCCAACGAAAGAATAGAAAAGAAAGGTTCAAAATTTTTGGCTACTAAATCCGATTTATTGATAGAAAAATTATTCTCTTCCACTGGTTTTATTTTCCGTAACGATCGCATAATTCCTTCTAACTCAATACCACACTCTTCGACAGGGATATTATTTTTGGATAATGCTACTAGATGGGCTTCTATTTCTGAATCCTGTAAACTAACGATAGTACTAAAAAAACGAATAGTAACGTATATATTGGAATTATAACTTTTGAAATTCATACCGCCTTCTTCTTTGTATTCTAACACGCCTATCACCCTTACTTTCTTCCCTTTAACAAGGATATCTTTGCCAATCGGATCTTGATTTTCGAATAATTCTTTTCTTACCTTATCGCCTATTACACATACATTTTTAGCACTTTCTAGTTCATTATCTGTGAAATATCTTCCTTTTTTTACAGGCAATGTTTCTATTTTATCCATTTGTGTACTGATGCCGTGTAATTCCACATTTTCCATCTCCTTACCATCGTAAGATGCATGGGTATTAAAAGTACCTAGGTATGCGATGTATTCTGCTAAATTAGATTGGTCTCGTACTTTTCGTAATTCTAAAAGCGTAGGATTTGGTCTGGATAAGTATTTCCACCAAGGATAATTAGGCTGAAAATCCCATGAAAATTTACTGATATACAGCGTTGTTTTACCTAATGAATTAATATTATCTTGTATATTACTTTTTAAGGCATCTACCATCGTAAACACTCCTATCATACAGAATACACCAATAGAAACGCCCGCCAAAGATAGCGTAGTACGCAACCTGTTGGATAATAAAGACGAAATAGCGTAAAGAAAACTTTCTTTGATAAGCAATAAGAATAGTAGCACTAATATGGGTTTTTAATGAAATTTTTAATGTTCAGATAATACGATAATACTGTCTTCGGGTTGTAGGCGTATTAATTCGGATTTTAATGGATTGAGGTATACGCCATAGTTTTTGTCAGCAGTATTACGCTCTGCATATATTTTATAACCGATAGCGGTCTCTTGTCGTTGGTGTGCTGCTTTCAATAAGGTATAAAAACTAACTGCTTCTTGGCATTTAATGTATAAAGTAGCAGGTTTCATAGTAATTTCAGAACCTTCTGCCGAAAATAATTGTTTAAACACAGCGTTTAGTTTTTTATTTTCTGCGACTTGTGTAAGCATTAAACTAATAAAATTTTCACTTACAATAAAATCATCTGCGTTAGTAATAGTAGCTAATTCTCTGTTTTTTACATCTAATATTTCGGAGGCTATTTTAATATTTATGTTTTGCATATCCGCTATATCTCTCAAATGCAGCAAGGTAATCAACGAAACAGCATCTGCTTCTTGCAAAGGTAAATCTTCGCTATACGCTAACAAAAACAAATGGTGATACTGCGCTAGGTTTTGTTTTTCTAATAAATTTCTATCTGTAATATCGCCTTTGGTAGTAGTGATAGTAATATTCTGTAATTTCGTTTGTAGTGATGATGTATGCTCTTCTATATCTTCTTGTTTTGCAATAATATGCGCGGTAGATCCTTTTACGACGTATTTATCCATTTTTTCTATCATCATTCTTCCGCGTTCATTCCAGCCTAGCAATAAAAAATTCTCTGGTTGCAAATCCATTATTCCATCTTGCTGTATGATTTGTGCTTCTTGAATAATACTATTTTCTTTTGTTTTAGTAACAATTATTTTGTCATCGTCTTCTGCTATTACGATTACTTGTTCGCCTTGCTGGAATACATAGTTAGGAGCTGGGTTTAGAAGTATTTTTTGTTGTTGGGTGATGATTCCCATTACAGCACATTTGGCATAGCTAGCGGTTATTTCTTGGTATTGCTTTCCGATACACGAAGGCTCTTGTTGGTAATACATTTCATCTCCTCCAAAATCCAATAATTCTGTAAATACCATAGATAGCCCAGCTTGGCGGCATGTTTGCACCATAATAGAAGAAATAACTTCACCTGCTAGTACGATTTCTACTTCTTGTTTTCCTACTATTTGGGTTACTTTCACATTACTAGCTTTGTTTATTTCTGCTACGATATGAAAAGGCTCTTTTCTTCTTTCTTGGTTATTACAAATGGCTACTATTGTCTTTATTACTTGTGCATCAGGGTTTTCGTATCCAGCAGGTGAAAGCACAATAATAGATTTCGTTTCATTGGGGTTCACTATATCCAAGTCGTTTAAGTCGCAAGGGTTAGCACTTCTACAAATGATACGAGTAGTTTTTGTATTTGGTAAATTATTTCTAATTATATCTTCCATTTCTACTTTATCTACTTCACTCATTATTACTATGCAAGCATCTTTCTTATTGCTATTTGCTTCTATGAGTTCTTGTAATACATAAATGATTTTAGGCGACCAGCCCAGTATTAATGTATGGTTAGTTTCCAGCACTAATGATTTCCCTTTGCGTAGCTCTTCTAGTCTACTTTCTAGCCCACTGGATAGTATTCCTATCAAAGTAGATACGATAAATATACCTCCAAATGTTACGATAAGCATTAGTATTCGCAACGTCCAGCCTTGGTCTCCTCCTACTGCTCCCGAATCGAGTGCATGCATCAACGATTGCCACAAGCCTTCTCCGAAGCTAAACTCTCCGCCGTCACTTGTTGGAATATTTATACTGATTAGGATAACACTAGCTACTACTATCACTATAAACGAGATAAGTGCTAGCCAGCCTATCATTGCGATAGGTCCTTTGGACATAGTATTATCAAAAAAGTAGCCAAAACGTTGCTTAAAAGTATATTTAGATGCCATTTCAAAAAAGGTTAGAAAGTCTGCAAATATAGGCAAATTATTAATTTTACCTCCATAAAAAATGCTAGTACACAAACACAACTTTTATTATTTTTTCAAATAATAAAAGTTTACACATTATGTTAATATTTATTTTTCTATAAATAAAAACTGCTTCATTTACAAGCAGTTAGTTAGTAGTATAAAGTATTTTATCTAGAAATTTCTACTATTTCTAATTGTATGATTCCATTCGGAACTTGTGCTTCTACCACATCACCGACTTTTTTTCCTAGCACTGCTTTGGCAATTGGAGAAGATATAGAAATTTTTCCTATTTTAAGGTCTGCTTCATTCTCTGCTACCAAAGTATAAGTCATAGTAGTTTTAGTAGCCAAATTTTTGATTTTTACTTTGGATAATATTAAAACTTTGGAGTTATCTAATTTGCTTTCGTCTACTATTCGGGCATTAGCGACTACATCTTTCATTTTAGATATTTTTAATTCTAATAAGCCTTGTGCTTCTTTAGCCGCATCGTATTCTGCATTTTCTGACAAGTCTCCTTTATCTCTTGCTTCTGCTATTTGATGGCTAATTTTAGGACGTTCTACACTAATTAATTGGGTTAATTCCGCTTTTAATTTTTCTAGTCCTTCTTCTGTGAAATACGATAAATTACTACCTGATGACATAATAATAAGTGCATTTAATTTATTTATAATGAATAAAAAAGAAGAGAATCCTAACATAGGACTCTCTTCGTAAAACGTTGCAAATATAGGAAAAAAATATACAAATTGTTGTTTTTTCTACAAATTTAATCTTAAACCTAATGTATGACAGCCACTAAACGGGTTGGTAGCTCTGTAACCGTAATCTATACCTAAATTTAGCCCACTTTTGCTCAATGGTACTAGGAAAGAAGCGCCCGCACTCAATCCTGTCAAAGCAGTAGTACGAGTAACCATATTAGTGATTCCTTTTTCATAATCATACCCTGCACGTAACATGAGTACATCTTTGAATGCATATTCTAAACCTCCTGTAATTTGATCTTTTCCAAAAGCATTTGCTTGAAAATTAAATGCAAAAGTCAAGGCATGCTCTTTTGCTAAATCTGCTTTATACGCTGCACCTATATTTAATACAGTAGGCAAATCGAAATCTTCGGAACGGTTTTCTACGGTATATTTATACGTACCATTTTGGTTAAATGCTTTGAATGAAAGCCCATCTCCTTTGTATCGTAAACGAGGTCCTACATTTTTCAACGTAACCCCGAATCTATATTTATTATTTTCTGTAACGTATAAAATACCTGCGTCCATTGCTACACCTGAAGTAGATACATTGGATACCGATTGTGTAAGCATACGTACGGTCATACCTGCTGTGATAGTAGGCGAAAAACGGCGTGCGTACCCAAAAGCAATATTGGTGTGGCGAGGGCTTAATGTTCCTTGTCCACCTTCTGGCAACTCACTAGTAGTCACTAGTATATCTCCATAGTTTACAGAAGTAACTCCGACACTAATCACGCTTTTACCGATACTATCTTTTTTGCCGATAGTAGTAGATAATCCAAAAGAACTAATATTGATGCCTGTACCTTGTAGCCACATAGTACGAGACATACAAAGCTCTGTACGACGCGTAAATACAGTACCTGCTACATTGCTAAACAAGCCTTCTACGCCTCTCACTGTAGAAGTACCACTATTTCCCCAGCCAGCTGTTCTTCCCCAAGGGTTGATTAGTAATTCTTGGGCTCCAGCTTGCCCGATTCTATCTTCATTACCAGCAAAAACTACCGTAGGAGCTAATAAAAAAGTAAGGTAGGCTAATTGATATATTTTTTTCATGATATTTTTATAGTTGAATACTAGCAAAGAAAAACTATTCCTTTGCTAGTATAGTAGTAAATAATTGAGTAATTTGAATTAACTAGATTAGAATCCATCTAAATCTGTTGGACGTGCTACACACATGAATTTCAGTACTTTCTCTCCAACTTCTGGTACTTCTATGTGTACGATATACATTCCACTTGCTACTGGTACTTTCGCTGTATTTTTTAAATCCCATTCCAAGCTAGTTAGTATTTGGTCTTTATAAGAGCCTGATGGTTTGGGTTCATCTCGCTTGAATCG
>JAYUJA010000039.1:0-2928 GCA_043765495.1 Bacteroidia bacterium | reverse complement strand
AGTCGATACACCAAAACCATCTTTTAGTTTCTGATGCAATTCTTCTCGGATTATTTCTTTTCTTCGCCCTTTCATACCGCCAGTTTCCATTACTATCAACTCTGGAAACTGTAATTGATAACGCTCCACAAAATCCAATAAAGCAAAACTTACCCCGATGAGTATGGTAGGTAATTCTAAATCTCTAGCAATGCCTAGCTGTACGTATAAGTCATCGGTATTATTCAAAAAAAAGCCTTGGTATTTGTTGTTAGCAATGTCCATCATCTTTTGTACCATATAGACTAGGGAAGAGCCTTTTCGTTCCAAATAATTCGGTAATAACGCCAAAATAGTATACGCCTTCACATCGCCATAAAAAGAAGTGAAATTTTGCAAAAACGTAGCTTCGTATAATGCAATATCTGCCACATAATGCGTAGAAGGGATAGCGCTGGTAGTACTACTACTCGTGAATAAAGTACTAGGCACTACGTCCGTATTGGTTAAAATAGTATGTGTCTTAAAAAAAGAAATAGGCAGGTAAGGAATGTCTTTTACCGTTTTTACAGTAGTAGGAGTTTTGTTTATAGCGGTAGCAAAGCCTCTATACAATTCGTTGTGGGTGTATTGGTATGCATACAAAGAAAGTATAAAATCGGAGGTAAGTGCCTGCTTCACAGGATTAGCAAGAATAGTGTGCAGTTGGGTACGTAATGCAGAGATAGCCATCATAATAAAAAACAAATAATGCTACAAAAATACAATACCTATCGCACTATCCAAAAAATTCTACCTTTGTAGCGTATTATTTTACTACTAAAAAACTGTACACCCTCGCTACATGACTATTGCACAAGAAGAACTAACCACATTACTCCAAACCATGGAGCTAGAAAAAAAACATGAATCCTCGTACCATAAAAATTTATTAGATAAATCCACTATCGAAGAGCAAAAAGCAAAAGGAGTATGCTGGTTTCCTACCCACACCATTGATAATGGGTACGGTATGGGATATTACCCTTATGTAATCATAGAACGAAAACCCTCTACGCTACCCCATTCCTTCCAGTCTGGCAAAGCGGTAACCCTATTTTCGAATAGCGATAGGAAAGAAATGAACGTAAAAGGTATTATCCAATACGTGAATAAAGATAAAATGAAAATCACTATTTATGAAAATGACCTACCAGATTGGATGTTAGAAGGAAAAATAGGCGTACAGTTATTATTCGATGAGAATAGTTACAAAGAAATGGAAAATGCGGTAAAAAAAGTACTAGATGCCGAAAAAGGGAGATTAGCAGAATTGAGAGAGCTATTGCTTGGACAAAAAATCCCACAATTCAACGAAAATACACCATTTACACCTAGTCCTATCTTAAATGATTCGCAAAACCAAGCCGTAAAAAACATACTCCAAGCCCAAGACGTAGCCATCATACACGGCCCACCAGGCACTGGCAAAACTACTACCCTAGTACAAGCCATAAAACAACTAATAGCACAAGGCGAAAAACAAATACTAGTATGTGCAGGTAGTAATAGCGCAGTGGATTTCCTGACCGAAAAACTAGTGGAACAAGGCGTAAACACGTTACGAATAGGCAATCTAGCACGTATAGATGAGCAAATATGGGAGCATACCATCGAAGGAAAATTCATGAAATTACAAGAATCCAAAGAAATCAGAAACCTAAAAAGACAAGCCCATGAATACAAAAGCATGGCAAATAAATACAAACGCACTTTTACCAAAGAAGACGCTGACCAACGCAAACGCCTACGCTACGAAGCACAGCAACTAATAAAAGAAGCCGTAGTACTAGAAGAATATTGCATCGATAAAATAGTAGGCCATGCACAAGTAATCACCTGTACCCTTGTAGGTGCAGTAAACAAAAAAATCACCGATAAAACGTTTAATACCGTCATCATAGACGAAGCAGCACAATGCCTAGAACCAGCTTGCTGGATACCTATCACCAAAGCCCAACGGGTAATACTAGCAGGCGACCCCTACCAGCTACCTCCTACCGTAAAAAGTACCGAAGCACAAAAAGCAGGCTTACACATCACACTATTAGAAAAATGTATACAACGGCTACCTAGTATCAACTTACTGGATACCCAATACCGTATGCATGAGACTATTATGGGGTTTTCTAACCAATGGTTTTATAACAATCAACTCAAAGCTGCCGATGCTGTACGCTACCACGCACTACAATGCGACGATAATGCCGCACTTACCTTCATAGACACTGCTGGCTGCGGATTTGAAGAGAAATTAAGCGAAGAAAGTTTTAGCTACTACAATGCCAATGAATGGGAATTAATACAAAAACATTTGAATAATTTTTACCTCTATTACAAAGATACGTATATCCCTACTATCGCCATCATATCGCCGTATAGAGAGCAAGTAGAGTACATGAGAGAATTCATAGACCCAGCTTTTTTGGACAATGGATCTATTACCATCAATACCATCGATTCGTTTCAAGGGCAGGAGCGAGACATCGTATACCTATCGCTAGTAAGAAGTAATGAAAAACAAGAAATAGGCTTTTTGATGGATTATAGACGTATGAATGTAGCCATGACGCGTGCAAAGAAAAAACTAATCATAATCGGCGATAGTGCCACACTAGGAAATAATAAATTCTACAACGCTTTTCTGGAATATTGTGAAAAAAATAACTCCTATCATACCGCTTGGGAGTGGATGTAAGTATCTAGTTAAAATTAATGATATATTTTGTTCCGATATTGTGTAATACATTTTTGAGGTTATCTTTTAATGTTTGGAAGTTTATAAAAGCATCAAAAGGGAGCCATTTATACTTTATGAACCTCCACCTTATTTCTATTCGATTTAATTCAGGCGAATAGGGTGGAATAAAGTAAATATACAAATCCTGTTCTTCCCATTTGCTTAAATTT
>JAYUJA010000038.1:0-8683 GCA_043765495.1 Bacteroidia bacterium | reverse complement strand
TCTATTCCTGCATACATACGACTAGCTAATGACCAACAATTATTAGAACTAGCATTAGTAGAAAATATTCAAAGAGAAGACCTTAATGCAATAGAAATAGCCTACGCGTACCAAAGATTAATCGAAGAATGTAATCTTAACTACGAACAGTTGAGTGTAAAAGTGTGTAAAGAAAGAAGTACCATAGTAAACTTTCTACGCTTGCTACGCTTACCTCCCGAAATACAGTTAGGAGTTATACAACGCAAAATAAGTATGGCACATGCGCGTACCTTATTGAGTGTAGAAGACCCGATACAACAGGCTGATTTATACCAGAAAATAGTAGACGAAAACCTTTCTGTACGTGCTACCGAGCAAGAAAGTCAAAAAATGAAGCAAGGGCATATACAAGCGCGTAGAGGACAAACGCCGCTACTATTCAAAGTATACGAGCAACGATTAATTAATTATTTCAAAGCTCCCGTAAAAATAAAAGCAGACATACAAGGCAAAGGCTCTATTACGCTTAATTTTGAAACAGAAGAAGAACTACAACAAATACTAGATAGAATAAGTAAAGAATTATAATAAATATAAATAAATAACCTTTTAATTTTTTTCATGTATTATGAATATTCGTAATGAATTTGAAAAGTATGCTGTAAAGCAACATGGCATCTCAAGTGCTACCGTACACAGTTATATTAGTGGTATCTCTGGCGATTATATCTCTCCTACCATTATAGAAGAGCGCCCTATGAATGTAGCATCTATGGACGTATTCTCCCGTTTGATGATGGATAGAATAATCTTTTTAGGTACAGGAATTAACGATTATGTGTCTAATATCATACAAGCTCAACTTCTTTTTTTAGAAAGTGTAGATGCTAAAAAAGATATTCAAATATACTTAAATAGCCCTGGTGGCGGTGTATATGCAGGATTAGGTATTTATGACACGATGCAATACATAGGCCCTGATGTGGCTACTATATGTACAGGTATGGCTGCATCTATGGGAGCAGTACTACTATGTGCAGGAGCAGACGGTAAAAGAGCCGCTCTAAAACATGCACGTGTGATGATACACCAACCACTAGGCGGCGCACAAGGGCAAGCAAGTGATATGGAAATAGTAGTGACCGAAATCAAGAAATTGAAAAAAGAATTGTACGATATTATAGCGAACCACTCTGGTAAGCCTTTTGATATAGTAGAAAAAGATTCGGACAGAGACTACTGGATGACAGCCGATGAAGCAAAAGAATATGGTATGGTAGACGATGTATTATTTAGAAATCCTAAAAAGAAAGATGCCTAATAGCATTCCCAAAACAAAACACCTAGCAATAGTTGGAATACATACAGAAATAGGTAAAACAATAGCCTCTGCCGTATTGGTAGAGGCTTTATTGGCGGATTATTGGAAACCAATACAAACAGGCACCATAGACCAAACTGACACTACGACAGTGCGGAATTTGGTAACGAATAATAAGAGTGTTTTTTATCAGGAAGCGTATACTTTTTTAGAGCCTGTATCGCCACATAAGGCAGCTATAATGAATAACCAAGAAATACAATTAGAAAATATAATTCCGCCACTTTCTACGAATAAATTCATGGTAATAGAAACCGCTGGGGGTATTTATACGCCTATTAATCTTACCTATACTATGGCGGATATGGTGCGGAATCTAGCAGATGGTATCGTAATAGTAGCCGCTGAATATTTAGGTAGTATCAACCATACATTACTCACTATCGAAGCGGTACAAAAAATAGGAATTCCTATCATAGCTATTGTTTTGTGCGGTATAGAAGATAGTTATACTATACAATACATAGAAAATCAACGCGTAGCTCCTATCTTGGTATTGCCTACTATGGCGTGTGTAAATAAAGAAAATATAGCTATTATAGCTAATACTTGGAAAAATAATCCTTATTTTAAGGAAATTATATAAAACAAAAACCCGCATTACTTTATACGTTCATAAAGTAATGCGGGTTAAAATTATCTTTTTATGTATTTTTTTCCTTTCCAATCGTCTAGCCATACTATTTCGTTGGTTTCTACATTGGTAAGTTCCATATCTATTTGCCAGTAGGTAGTTCTTTCATTTTGTTTGTATACTACTTTGTTTTTTACGGTTTCGTCTACTATCGATTTTATAGAACCTTGTAGGATATAATCCGCACCTAACTCTTTTCCCCATTTTTTTGCAGTTTCTTTTGATGCAAATTGTTCTTGATCCGCACGTTCTGCTCTTAATTCTTTTCGTCTATCGCCAGCTTGTACTAGGCGTGTAGCTTGGCTTTTTAGTAACGCTTTTTCTATGTCTTTAATAAATATTTCTGCGTCTACGTGTTCGTGGCTTTTATTGGTTACTAACCCTACTACTAATGTTGGTTTCTTTTTAGCAGCTGCCATGTAGTCGCCTAGCCATTGTGCAGCTAGCATTTTGGTGGATATAGCTTCGGCAGTAAGAGAAGCATCGGTATTATTCCACTGACCGCTTAAATCGGTTACAGTATCTGGGTCTATACGAGTTACTTTTCGGTTGCAACCTGTGGTAGATAAGGCAATAAAAATAGCAATAGTGCTGATGCCAAGAATGGATTTTTTAATAGAAAACATAGAATATACGAATAGGAATGTTTAGTTACAAATTTTTGATAACAAATTATATGCCAAATATCTAAAAAATAAATATACCATACGCGGTTAATACATAATAATTGTATTTATTTCTTGTATACGATACATTATTAATTATATAAATAAATTATAGTATTGTGATTATTTCGTCTTGCTTGGTACAATAATCTAGCATCTGCGTCAATAGTTGATTGGTATGTTCTAGCGAAGTGGTACTAGTGATAGATAAATATAGTTTTTGATTCCCTTCTTTGATTTTCATTGTAGTACCTTTTTGGCTTACATATTTCATTATTTTTTGAAAAATCGGAGTTTGGTAATACTTGGATTGTGGGTCAAATACAAAATAAGCTATTAACGTATTCTTTTTTAGTACCATTTTTTCAAAACCTAATAGCCTTCCTTTCCATCGCACGCGTATAGCGAATAATAGTTCTTGCATAGGCAGGGGTAGTTTTCCAAATTTGTCTTTTAGTTCTATTTCTAATTGTTCTAATTCTGTTTCATTTTGCACATCGTCCAGCTCTTTGTATAATAGTAGCCTTTCTGCTGAATTAGTAATCAAATGATTAGGGATTAATACTTCTAGATCTGTTTCTAGTATACAATCTTTGGTATGGGTTTTTAGTAACGTATCTTTCGTAGCTCCTTTTATATCTTGTGACTTATCTTCTTGGTAAAGGTGTTGGTATTCGTTTTCTTTTAATTCTTGTATGGCTTCTTCTAGTATTTTTTGATAGGTCTCAAAACCCATTTCTGCGATGAATCCGCTTTGTTCGCCTCCTAGCAAGTTGCCTGCACCTCGTATATCCAAGTCTTTCATGGCTATTTGAAATCCACTTCCTAGTTCCGAAAACTCTTCCAAGGCTTGTAATCTTTTTCTAGCATCTTCGGTAAGTACTGTCATAGAAGGAACTAGGAAATAACAGAATGCTTTTTTATTCGACCTTCCTACTCTTCCTCTTAACTGGTGTAAATCACTCATTCCGAAATTCTGTGCATCGTTGATAATGATGGTATTAGCGTTAGGTATATCCAGCCCAGCTTCGATAATAGTAGTAGAAACTAGTACGTCAAATTTGCCTTCTACGAAATCCATTATTAACGATTCTAATTCTTGTGCTTCCATCTGCCCATGGGCGTATTGTACTTCTGCTATGGGGCATAGTTTTCGTATACTATCTACTATTTCTGGAAGGTTTTGTATTCTATTATTTACAAAAAATACTTGTCCATTCCTAGCTAATTCAAAATTTATTGCTTCTTGTATGACGGTTGTATTGAAACTATGTAACTCTGTATTAATTGGTTGCCTGTTAGGTGGTGGGGTATGTATTACGGATAAGTCCCTTGCTCCTAGCATAGAGAATTGTAACGTACGAGGGATAGGCGTAGCGGTGAGGGTAAGGGTATCTATGTTTTGACGCATGTACCGTAATTTCTCTTTTGCAGCGACGCCAAATTTTTGTTCTTCGTCTATGATTAGTAGTCCCAAATCTTTGAATATAACATCTTTACTAATAATACGATGCGTACCTATTAAAATGTCTATTTTGCCTTCTTTTAGTTTTTGTAATGTTTCTTTTTGTTGTTTAGCTGTTTTGAATCGGTTGATATAATCCACATTGCATGGCAGTTCTTTTAGTCGTTGTACGAAAGTTTTATAATGCTGTAATGCTAGAATAGTAGTAGGTACTAATACGGCTACCTGCTTGCTGTCTGCTACTGCTTTGAAAGCTGCTCGTATGGCTATTTCTGTTTTTCCAAATCCTACATCGCCACACACTAGCCTATCCATTGGATAAGATTTTTCCATGTCTTTTTTTACCGCGATAGTACTTTTTAGTTGATCAGGAGTATCTTCGTACATAAAAGAAGCTTCTAACTCGTGTTGTAAGTAGGTATCTGGGGTAAATGCAAACCCTATTTGTGATTTTCTGCTGGCATACAGTCGTATTAGGTCTTCGGCTATGTCTTTTAGTTTGCCTTTGGTTTTATTTTTTAGATTATTCCATGCGTTACTTCCTAGTTTGTGCAGTTTTACAGCATCGCCATCTCTTGCATTGTATCGGGCTATCTTGTGGAGTGCGTGTACGCTTACGTATAGTATGTCGTTGTCTTTGTAGATAATGCGGATTACTTCTTGTTTTTTGCCATTTGTATCGATTACTTGTAACCCCGAAAATCGTCCTATGCCGTGGTCGATATGGGTTACTAAATCGCCTGGTTTTAGTGCTAGTAAATCTTTGAGGGATATTTGTTCGGTTTTTTCTTGTCGTTTTACCTTGTATTTATGGTATCGATTAAATATTTGGTGGTCGGTGTAGCAAGCTATTTTCAAATCGTGGTGGATAAATCCTCCTTGCAGCGAAGCGATGATAGGAATAAAATTATCATTATCGCTTCCAATGTCTTCTAATATGGATTTTAGACGTTTTATTTGGGTTTCACTTTCTGAAAAAATATAGTTTTTGTATTCTTTTTTAGTATTACTAGAAAGCTCTTGGCTTAATAATTCAAAATTCTTATTAAAATTAGTTTGTGCTTCTATTTTACTGTTTAGTAATGTTTTATTTGCTTGTATTGCTCCTTTTTGTGTTTCTATCCAATGGGTATTTTTTTGGAATAAAGTAAATAATTCTTGTTTTGTGGTGAAATGTTCGTCCAAAATACTGCCATCTTCTGCTGTCCAATGTTCTTTGGTATACTGGTACAAATCTTCTACTGCTTCCAAAATATCCAAGCTAGCATCGGTATACAACATTGCATTGGGAAGGTATTCTAGTAAATTGCATTTCGAAGTAGCTATATCTTTATTTTGGATATTAGGCAAAAGGACAGCTTTATGGATAGTCTGAATAGATAATTGACTATTAATATTAAAAAAACGAATTGACTCAATGGTATTTCCCAAAAATTCAATACGAAAAGGATCTTCATACCCATACGAAAATATATCTACAATACCGCCTCGGATAGCATACTGTCCACATTCTAACACAAAATCTACTTTTTCAAAATCATACGTACTTAAAAATTCTTCTATAAAATCGATGGAAAGTACTTGATTCGTCGTGAGGGTAAATTTATTCTGTTGTAAAATATTTTTATCTACTATTTTTTCATAAATCCCTTCTGGGTAGGTTATAAGAATGCTTTTATGTTCTTCCTCTTCCATTCTACTTATCACTGCGGAGCGTTGTACTGTATTGGTAGCATCTACTTGCTCGGGGTGGTATTTTTTTTTGTAAGAAGAAGGGAAAAATAAAACTTCCTGCGTAGAAATAATAGTTTGCAAATCCGTGAATAAGTAAGCGGCTTGCTCCCTATCTGGTACTACTACTAGGATATTGTTTTTATATTTACGAAAAGCAGCAGCTATCCAAAAAGCAGCAGAAGACCCCTTGGTATTAGCCAATAATAAAGACCCGCTATCGGTTGGTATAGTGGGGGTTATACATTTTAATACACTAGCAATAGACATTTTTTATTGAATTTTATTGAATTAATTTTAAAGAAAATGGATACTCGTATACTTTTCCTTTTTTAGCTTCTAACCCACCCATTATAGCGAATATAATAGACATAATGACAAGAGTAGGCACAATAAAAAATCCAATAAAAGCAAAGCATAGAAAAGCTCCTATCACATATCCGATTGCTAATGTTATAATCCAGTTCACTATATTTTTACCATTTTTATCTACTTCTGTATAGTTATCTTTGTTTATATTCCACATTATTATTGGTACTATCAAGCCAGCGAATGGAATTACCAAGCTTGTTAAAGTACTGAAATGCATTACCATACAATAATCCTCTACTTTCATGCCCCATAAATCTTGGTTAGTAGTGTTTTTATTCAAGTTAATAGGTGTTTTTGTAGAAGTATTCGCTAGTATTTTTGCTTTTTCCTTCTCGTATTCTTCTTGTGTGATAGCTCCTTGTTCTTTTAGTTTGTGTAAACGTTCGAGTTCTTCGTAGTGCATGAGTATAGTATTTAGATAAAAAAATAAACGAAAATGAATTGTTTTAAGATTATAACCTTGCAAAAGTAATAAGAAATAAACTAGTACACAAACAAAAAAAACTATTTCTAATCTACTGTAATTTATCTTAAAATTAGCTTTTGGAATAAAAAAAACTATTTTTGCATTTCACTACTAAAATTATGTTTTTATGGCAACTACTGTGCACCATACTGTTTGTCCAGCTTGTAACGATGCTTCTATTAAATTACACCTAGAAGGAAAAGACTTTTCTATTTCACAAGAAGCCTATTCTATATGGAAATGCGATGCGTGTAATTTTGTTTTTACCCAGAATATTCCTTCCATGCAAGACATTGGTGCGTACTACCAAGCAGAGAATTATGTGTCGCATAGTAATACACAAAAAGGTTGGTTTTTTCGCCTCTACCATATTGCTCGTACTTTCATGCTAGCCTCCAAAAAGAAATTAGTAAACAAGCACTTACCTACCAAAGGCAAATTAGTAGACATAGGTTGTGGCACTGGCTATTTTTTAAATGAAATGAAAAAAGACGGTTGGGATACACTCGGTCTAGAACCTTCCGATGCAGCTCGTAACCTTGCCATAGAACAATTTCAACTTACTATTGAAGATAAAAGCCATTTGTACCAATTACCAGCTAAAAGTGCCGACGTAGTGACTATGTGGCACGTGCTAGAGCATGTACACAACCTACAAGAAGATATCGCCCAAATCCGCAAAATCACCAAAGGAATACTAGTAGTAGCCGTGCCTAACCATGACAGCTACGACGGTAAACATTATGGCAAACATTGGGCTGGCTGGGACGTACCACGTCATTTATGGCATTTTACACCCGCTACGATGCAGCAAATAATGCAAAAACAAGGTTTTGAATTGCTTACGACATATCGAATGCCGCTAGATAGTTTTTATGTATCGCTATTAAGTGAGAAATATGCCGAAAATAGTCTAGGAACTATCCGAGGTGCTTGGAATGGTGGCGTATCTTGGTTGAATAGTATGTTCAATAAAAATAATTGTAGTTCTGTTATCTATGTTTTTAAATAAAATTTCCTGCTAAAATATGGGCACAGTAACAAAGCAAATAAAAGTAGGTGCAGTAGTATCTTGGATTATTACGAGTAGGATATTATTTTTTACCATCACAGGCGCTTTATGCAACTGGATATTTTTTATTACCAAAATAATAGGCGTTACAAAATATGCTTTCCACCCTTGGACTTGGGGCGGTACTGGCTTGTTTTTGTTGTATTTAGTATTATTTTTAGTCGGCTTTCCGATAGCTTACTTTTTTATATCCAAAGGCTACGCTATACTCAAAGCCATAGAATATGTATATACCGAAAATAAACCTGCTTTTTATGAGTTTCTTACCGAAAGATTCATCAATAGCTATGAAGTAGGTGGTACTGGAAAAACCATGATGGAAAAATCCGATAAATTAAATACTTGGATAGCAAAACAACCATGGGCATTGGCTTGGATGTATCGTTTTTTATTAGAAATAGTACCATTAGTGCCAGCATTCGTAGAAACAGCCAATGAAATACCAATAAACAAAGCGAATACCGAACAAATATCCGCTAAATTAGCACAAAAATTAGACAAAAATATCCAAGAACAAGTCATCGATGCCCATAAAATATGGGTGTGGGGATTAATTGCTATCAATGTACTACTAGCAACTATTTACAGCAACTACTGGGCTTCCTAGATTTTTTTTTATATCTTTGTAAAGTATTTTAATAGAAAAACAACCATGCCAAAATACGTATTATTACTTGCTTGTTTCTTGCTCTCGTTGGATTATAGCATCGCACAGCAACCCATAGAAGCAGATATAGAAATCATAGACGCACCCCCACGCGATAGTATTACCAAAAATACACCTACCTTCCTGCCCACTACCAGCCAGGAAGAACTGCTAGCAAATCAGTATTATCAAAACAAAGAATACGATAAAGCAATAGAACTGTACGAAAAACTGTATGAAAAAAATACGACTACTTACCTATATAACCT
>JAYUJA010000037.1:0-2990 GCA_043765495.1 Bacteroidia bacterium | reverse complement strand
GCCCTACTCCCATGGTATCGTACTCGCTTTCGCTACGTTTTGGAAACCCGCTGATGCCGTTGTATATCCTATTGGTAGCAAATACGTCTCTGCGTCCTGTGAGTATCTTATGCCCATAAGCTTGGTGTCCTACGTCCCATATTAGTTGATCGTAAGGGGTATTAAATACATAATGCAAGGCTACAGTAAGCTCTACCACTCCTAGGCTAGCCGCAAAATGCCCTCCATGTACGGACACTACGTCGATGATATACTGACGCAATTCGTCTACTACTTGTTCTACATCGTTTTCGGATAAAGTACGAAGGATAGCAGGAGTATCTATCGTAGCTAATAGGCTTCCAGCTGAAAAATTGTTTTCCACAGATTATGCTATAAAATTTGCACAAATGTACAAAAAATAGTGTGTTATAAGGTTTTATAGCTAATTTTAATAGTGTACCTTTGTAGTAAGGTATTTACGCGTAGTTATTGAATTGGTGTACACTAAAAAAAATCTTCTTACCCAGAAATAATAACTATCCCAATAGCGTAGGCATAGCTTATTTACTATTCAACTGGCAAAACTTCATACCCAATATCATCATAAAAAGGAAATGCAAGACCTGCTTGCCATGTTATAACAGGTGTATGACTACCAACAAAACCATTCTGAACTAAAACCCCTGCTTTAAGAAATTTCAGGAGATAAAGACCTGCACCAGCTTGGTAATAAGAACCTTTTGTTATGGTAGTACCTACGCCTCCTGTAGCATAAACTCCAAAATAACGATCGGATCCGCAAACATTAAGTTCTGCCATCAGATTAAAACGAATAGGCGTGTTAAATAACTTTTTATTGCTGTATTTTTCAAATTCTTTGTGCTTACATGTATTTTCTATTCATATATCTAAATATAGTTGTAGAGCAATATGCCTTATTTCTGGTGATTTTATATACGACCACTGCACCACACTGTAACTACCGTTACAGTGTGGTGCAGTGGTGACGAGGACGTTTATTCACAAAGCTATATTTAGTAAAGTTGCTACAACTACATTTTGGACAATTCATACATTTTTTTACAAGTTTACAAAAATATATAAAACTACAACATAACCAAATGCTGATAGAATCTGATGAAAAATATGGTAAAATATAATTGTAGATATGTTTAATGTTTATATAAACCTTAAATGTATTCATCTATAATTATTTATTCAAAGATGCGTTTAATCTACTATAAGTATATTTGTACAGTTATTACGACCATTATTATTATTAAAAATATTTTCGGCAAAATTGCTATTATTTGCTATAACTATATCATTCCATACACTAACTGTATTCATTGTTAAAGCAGACCTATTTATTGGTGGAATTGGAGTAAGTCCCATATACGTATTCTTAATATAATTAATAGATTGTCCAAAAGGAGATATTTGGTTATAAGGTCCAGAATTAAATCCTTGTCCACTACCATTTCCATAAGTCATTACTAGATGTATAATAATGCTAGAAGAACGCTGTACAGCTTTTTCTGTAATTTCTTGAAAACGCCCATAGTCTAAAGCAGAATTCCCAGATTGAGCTGGTCCACTATCATTAGTGGTTAGATAACTCAAATCTAAAGGATCAAATTCTATCCCTATTCGTTTAGAACTCCCATATGTCGTAGCTAGTGTATCTACAACAAATAATTTACGCCATATATCATTATTTTCAGAATTACTAGAATAAATGCCATCAGCAACATCACTTATAATTTTATTAGCTATAGTGCTTGTTTCTGCATGAGTGCTTGCCCAATTAAACCATGATGCTGGAAAATACCACACTTGAAAATCATTATTTATTTGTTTAATACCATTTTTAAACGCTAAAAATTGTTTTTGTAATCCTAATGCAATAAAGTATTGCCAATCCCATCCTAATTGTGAGTCAAAATCCATGATACCATTTCGCATCACGTCTAGTGTTTGAATACTATTTTGATTTCCATAAGGTAAGTTAGTACCATATTTCTGTGTTAAATACGCTCGCCATTTTAATAAAGTATTACTAGAGCAATCGGAACCCCATGGTCCAGAGCTATCCACTACATATGGAGCTAAATATTCTTCTGTAATAGAATTACCTAACAAAAAGTAAATAATATTTTCTTTGAAAGCAGTATTATTATGAATAAAATTAGCTAGTGCTGCTGCAGCGGCTGTTAGTTTATCATTCACATAATCACTATAGAAATTGAGAATTCCTGTACCACCAGTACCAACAGTTCCATTACCAAATTGAGCATAATGCTCTGATGGTATTATATTAGTGTTTTCACAACGAGCCCAAAAAAATATTGCAAATTTTAAATCATTGCTTATTATCCAATTCAACATTCTTCCTACTAAATCAGTATTATACACTCCAGGTGAAATTTCCCACATATCCCAAGAAATAGTTATTCTAATTCCATCAACTCCTTGAGCTTTAAATTCTAACATATTTGTTCTATATTGTTCTCCAAAACCAGTTGGGTCATTAGGATAAACAGCATAATCTCCAGTTAAACTTCTTAAAAAAGTAACTCTGGAAGAAGCCTGAATAGTAGGCACAGCTATACTAAAAATATAATTACCTGTACAACCATTTGCAGTAAGTACTAAATTATAATTACTTGCTAATAAAGAAGAAGATAGTGGTATAATAAGTTGAGTACTGCTAATATTATTTAAACTACCACTTTGGATAATTTGATTACTACTATTTTGAATTTGCCATTGTAGCGTAGTAGGTAAATTAGTAGAGCTAATACTTACTTGCAAGCTTGTGCTGGTAGTATTGCCAACTACATTTGTTATATTAAGAGTACAAGCAATTATATTACCATTGATAGGGGTAATAATGGGTAAATGGAAAGTAGATAAATCTCTATCTATATATATTTGTACTGAACTAGATGAAGTAGAAGCAAAGGGAGTATAATACCCTGCTTGGATAGCTGATTTTCCTAATCCTA
>JAYUJA010000036.1:0-38828 GCA_043765495.1 Bacteroidia bacterium | reverse complement strand
ATAGAAGGACCTGACGATTTTGCTACTATGAAACAAGTAGTATACAGACGGTATAAACGCTTGTTACACGAAAACCAGCCCCTGCCCCAACTAATAGTAATAGATGGTGGAAAAGGACAACTAAATGCCGCCCTAGAAGCATTGGAAGAATTACATCTACGAGGCAAAATAGCCATTATATCCATTGCAAAAAGATTAGAAGAATTGTATTTTCCTGATGATAGTACACCGCTGTATTTGGATAAACGCTCCGAAAGCTTGAAAGTAATCCAAAATCTTCGTAATGAGGCGCATAGATTCGCTATAACGTATCACCGTAAGCGACGTAGTATCGAAACATTTCAGACAGAACTCACTTCTATAAAAGGAATAGGCGCTACGATAGCCGAATTATTATTACAAAAATTGGGTTCTGTAGAAAAAATAAAATGGACTAGTGAAGAGCAATTAGCAAGTTTAATAGGTAAGTCCAAGGCGAATAGTGTGTATTTGCATTTCCACCCAAATAAAGAGTAGTAGTATATTAAACTACCTATTCGTACCAACTTTGGAAGCTTCATAATCAGGAGCTTGCAGCATGTATTGGTAATTCTCGGGTGGAGTATTGTTAAGAAATACTGCCCAGTAAGCTTCTTTTGTCATACTATCCCAATGTACATGGCAGATAGTATACTGCATCATCTGGTAATGGCATAAAAATACGAAAAATACTACTGTTTCTAATAATCTATTACGAATGTAGGTATATTTTTCCATCTGGATAATAGCCTGCAAAGCCGCCGCTAATGGTAGTATAAGCAATGCATAACTATCTATAAATGGGCGCATACCAAAAGAACCTCCATACCACCAGCACCACCAACTACTGATGACATACGTATTCAATACCATAAAAATACTAATACTCCAAAAATACTCTCGATAGTGCTTCCATATTACGAACATACCACCAATGGCATACAACATGACAGGCGTATACAGTAACCAACCTTTTCTATAACTAAATAATACGTTCATTATTTTAGGTTCATTCCAAAAAAACGGCTCTGCTCCTATTTTATCGCCATAGCCATTTACTACCCAGCTACCTAGTGTGTGTTTCCAATGGTACATTTGTAAGAATATCACCACCGAAAAACAAGCTATAATAACCAATAAATAAGCATATTTTTTTATAAAATAAAATACTCTATCTTGTAATTGCGTAATAGTAGTTACTTGGTATAGTATTGGAAATAAAACAATTAAAAAATTTGTAGGGCGTATCAACGTGATTATTCCTAGAAGCAAACCCAATGCGACAGCTTTCCCATAACTTTCGTTATCAAACCAGCGAATACTAACGTACAAAAATAGACTTATGCAGGTAAAACTAGTCATATGGCTCATACCAGACTCGTAGATAGCATAGTATCGCCAGTTAGTGCCATACACCAATACTATCAAACTAATAGCGATAATCCAATCTTTTATTTTCAAATGCTTTAGTACTAAAATAATAAAGAATAAACCTATGAATCCTACGAATAAAGTATGTAATGCAATTGCTTTTTGGTAGTGCATGGAATAGCCATCAGCAGGTAGGGAGCTGTAGTTTTTGGTATACCAATGTGCAATACTAAAAGCTGGCAAAAACGTAATAGCCATTCCTATATTCATCTTGCAATATTTTTTGCCTGTTTTTTCATAGGTATCGCTTACTGCATACAACATACTACTGTATGCCAAGGAGTCAGTAGGTGTTTTTTCTAGGTTTACTAGCCAAGGGTTGTCGTAGATGAATGCCGTAGGAAGGTACACATAGTAGCCTAGTGCATCGGTTTGTATTATTTTATGCTCTTCCCATCTGCGTAGTTGAAATGTATTGTCACTTAATTGCCAACAACAAGCTAGGAGTACTATAATAGACACATACTTGGTAGTTATTATTTTCAAATAAGATAAAATAGTTTCTCTAAAAAGCATAATATATTAATAATAAGTAGAAATAGATAGATAGTTTTGTACATAGTCTTTTATGCCTTCTTCCAAACTATGAAAACTAGGGGTGTATCCAGCTGTACGAAGTTTATCCATAGTAGCTTGTGTAAAATACTGGTACGTAGTGTGCAATACTTCGGGTAGGTCTATGAATTCAATATTAGGCTCTTTGTTTTGAGCTATAAAAACAGCATTTACCAAATCTACAAAAGCCCTTGCTTGTCCTGTACCTAGGTTATAAATACCAGATATGCCTTTTCTATTTTGTAAGAAATAATACAATACATTTACCACATCTTTTACATAAATAAAATCACGTAATTGGTAGCCATCTTTGTAATCTGGATTATAGGAACGAAATAGCTTTACTTTATTCGTTTCTTGTATTTGATTATAAGAGTGATACACTACCGATGCCATTTTGTTTTTATGGTACTCGTTAGGGCCGTATACATTAAAAAATTTTAGTCCTACCCAATGGAAAGGCTTTTTTTCTTGTGCCAATGCCCATACATCAAAATCTTGCTTGGACTGCCCATAAGGGTTTAGCGGTTTTAGTTGTGGAATATTTGTTTCTATATCTTGGTAGCCATTTTCTCCATTGCCGTATGTAGCTGCTGATGATGCATATACTAGTGGAATACTATATTCTAGGCATTTTTTCCAGATATTTTTGCTATATTCTAGGTTTAAAGTAGTGAATATGGATACACTTTGCTCCATGGTGTCCGTCCTTGCTCCTAGATGGAAAATGAATTGTACTAACGACTGGTTTTTATCTAGCCATGCTAAAAAATCTTTTCTCTCTACTTGCTGGGTGTATTTTTTATGGGTGATATTATTTATTTTATGGATAGCCGAAAAATCATCTACTAATACAATGTCCTGAAATCCTTCTGCATTTAATTTTGCTACCAAAGCACTGCCTATAAAGCCCAAAGCCCCTGTTACTATTACCATACGATTGTTTTTTTTTAGGATTATTATCTATTACTTGGAAAACGTACTGTCACTAGTTGATTTCTGTTTTTCTTTCCATCTACTGTTATTACCCTGTTGTAGCCATCTGCTTGTATGGTCAAGGAGTTAGAACCTGCATGCAGTGGTATTCTTGCATAGGATAGTGTATGTGGTAGTTGTTTCCAATTGCTAGGGTTATTATTTACATACACGGTCATATTACTATAATCTGCATATCTTTTTTTGCTTCTAGCTTCTGCTTTTATTCTACTTTGTATGTTTTGTACTATTTGACTTACTAATTGATTATCTAATTTTTGTTGTAGGTTTTTTTGTTCTTGTTGTAGATAGTAGTCGGATACATTCATGATAGTCTGGGTAGTGTATTTGGCGGCTTGGTTGGATATAGTAGCCGTGAGCATCGCAGGTTTTTCGTAGTAAGTACTGGTACGTAGTTGGAAATTAGAAATATTATTCAGATAGCGTTCTAATGTATCTCCTCTTCTATCGGATTTGGATACGCTGCCACCTACCGACCAGGTGTTATAATCCATGCCAAATAGTACGCCTTTGCTACTTATATTCGTTCTATTCCAGCGTAGATTAGCTACTAGTGGTTTTAGTTCTGGTACGAATCCGTTTTCTACTACTACGAGTGCATATCCGCCTTCGCTTTGTGTATCTATGTTAGATAGTTTTAGGTTAAAATCTCGTTCAAAAGAAGTGACTTCGTTCGTAAAATTCATTTGTTTTGCAGTACGGATTATGTCTTCTTTTAATTGCAAAGGCAATACCATGGAATACTTGCTACCTTCTTTGCTATACAGCTGGTATGCATTTCTATACGCAATAAAAGCGTTGTTAGCATCTCCATTCCATTCATAAAACCAACCTAGGAATAAATGCCCTAACGGGTGTGGCTGGGTACTATTTAGTATATCTATTTGGCGCATTTCTACCATAGCATCTTCTGTTTTATCCATGGCTATATAGTTCAATGCTAGATAGTAATGGGTGAGAATTTTTTGGGTAGGATCTAGTTCATACGCTAGGGTAATAGGTTTTAGATTATCATCGCTTTTTATTGCTTTTAGATAATACTCACTACTAGCCAAGTAATTAGCATTCATATAGCTCAAAAATCCCATATCCAAATACAATAGATTTCTTCCATTAAATTCTTTTCCTTTTTTTAGATATTCTGTTACTTTTGTTGTTTTTAGTAACGAATCTGCTCGGGAATAGTTACCTTGGTAGAAAGCTTCTTGTAGCCTTCCGTCTGCGATGGAGGTACTGTCGTACTCTCGAAATAGCTTACAAGCTATGCCCGTAGTGAGGACTAAAAATGCGCTACTAAAAAATAGGACTTTGGAAGAGATATTCATAAGGAAATAAAATATAAATGAAAAATACTATCTAACAGAAATATAACCTCTGCTAGATAGTATGTAAATGGTAGATTATAATGTAACTGGTTGTTTTATAGCGTATACTTGGGTATATTTCTCGATAGCGTATTGGTAAAAATAGTCGAAATTTAGTTTTTCTCCTGTTACCTTTTCACATAGTTCTTCGGCGGTATAGTACCTACCAAAAGCGTGTACATTGGTACGCAACCATGCTAGTAAGTTGGAGCTATTCCCAGCTGCTATTTCTTCTTTTAGGGTAGGAATGTCTTTACAGGCTTTGGTAAAAAATTGTGCTGCATAAAAACTTCCTAATGAGTAGGTTGGGAAATATCCTACACTTCCATGGCTCCAATGTATGTCTTGTAATATGCCTTTTACAGGGTCGGTTACTTCTACGCCTAGGTATTCCATGTATTTAGCGTTCCATACTTGTTCTAGTTCTTTGGTAGAAATTGTACCACTTATTAAGTCTTTTTCTATTTCATAACGGATTAGTACATGCAAGTGGTAATGTAGCTCGTCGGCTTCTGTACGTACAAAATTAGGGGCTACTTTATTCATTGCTTTATAAAATTCTTGTACAGGTACGAGTGCTAGTTGCTCTGGAAAAGTAGCTTGCAAAGACGGGTAATTCGTTTGCCAAAATCCTAGACTTCTGCCTACATTGTTTTCCCACATACGGGATTGGGATTCATGTATAGCCAACGAGATAGCCGAGCCTAGTGGTAATCCATACTGTTCCATTGGTAAGCCTTGCTCGTACAGTGCGTGACCGCCTTCGTGTATGCAGCTCCATATCATATTACCTAGGTCGTACTCATCTATGCGAGTGGTTACTCGGCAGTCTGTAGGTGCGAAGCTAGTAGAAAATGGGTGGGTGGATATATCTTGTCTTCCTCGGTTAAAATCGTATCCCATTGTTTTTAGAATATCTAACCCTACACTCCATTGCTTATCTTTTGGGTAGAACTGTTTTAGTACTTCATTACTGGTTGGGGTAGCTTGTTTTATAGTAGCGATTAGGAGTTTTAGTTTTTCTTTCGCATTGCTGAATACTTTGTCTAGCTGCTCTACACTTGCACCTGGCTCATAGTCTTGTAATAAGGCATTGTAAGGGTGGTTTTCATAACCCATTATTTCTGCTTTTTGCTTTTGTAGTTCAATTAATTTGGATAAAGAAGGTTCAAAAGTAGCATAGCTTTTGTCGGCACGGGCTTGTATCCAAGCGTGGTAAGCTTCGGCTATGGCTTGGCTCATCTGTATCACGAAAGAGGTATCAAATTTTATAGACTTATCGTAATCTTCTTTTGTAAGTACTACATTTTTGTATTCTGTATCCGAAAGGCTTTCTTTGTTATCTAGCAATTGAGATAGTAATTCGCCGAAGGAGTTTTGGGTAAAAATATCATGGTACA
The DNA here is from genome assembly GCA_043765495.1 of Bacteroidia bacterium. Classification (GTDB taxonomy): domain Bacteria; phylum Bacteroidota; class Bacteroidia; order JAYUJA01; family JAYUJA01; genus JAYUJA01. The sequence goes on along the minus strand of JAYUJA010000036.1, from coordinate 33,064 downwards.
AACCGCTTAAAGTAGCTATCTGCTGCGAGCGTATAGGCGCTGCGTCTTTGGGTAAGTATACTTCTTGATCCCAGTTCATTAAGGATATAGCCGCAGAAATATCCGCTAATTTGTGCATATATGCCACAAAATCTTTATACAATTGCATAGAAAAAAATAGAATAATAAGTGAAACAACAAAAATACTAATATTTTGGATACTGGCTTAAAAAAAATATACTAGGATTACGCATTGCTAAAACCATAAACTGTTGCGAATAATGTACAAGCTATCAATATCACAAAATAAGGAATAGACATAGCCACCATTTTGAAAAATGTTTTTACAACACTATTTTCATACACTTTATGCAAAGCAAAAAAGAAGTAAAAAACAATGGAAAAATACATTAATAGAGAGAATGAAGTTACTGATGAATTAAAAAAACCTGTCATAGTTATTAATTGCCTTATCGAGTATAGCACAAAAAAGATAGTGTGTATATGGATAGAAAATACTAAATGCTCTGCATAATAATACCGTCTAAAAAACAACCGTAGTAATAATGCACTAAATGGCATGAGTAAAAACATGCTTAATGAAATTCCTTTTACTATTGCATGTAAAAGCTTTTCTGTATAGTTAGGGGTTAGTTTGTTTTTTATATCTGCCATATATATTTGTTCTCTACTATATCTTTTTGTCCAACTATCCGGAGTAAAGTCTCGTTGTATTTTTTCATGCATAAATTTCTGAATAGCATTTATATCCTTAATATCCATTAGATTATAAAATGTTTTCAACTCTTCTGTATTTTTGAATCGTATTGCAATTATATTAAAATTTTGTAGCGTTATACTACTTTCACTAGGTAAAGTATCTTGTAAGTTTTTGAATAGTATTTTTAGATTCTTTACTTCTTCTATGTACGTATTTTTTACCTGTGAATTACTTTCATCTTCCTCGTTTTTTACCATTTTTGTTAAGCTACTTTCGGATAGTTTTTGTAGGCTATCTACTACGTTAGTATAGGGTTTATTGATAGGTATATGGATAAATAAATCTTCTACGAAAGTAAGTTTGTATTTTTCAAACAGACTCGTATCTTTGACTAAATCTTTGAACCTTATACTAGGTTCTCGCCAGCTATTTACTTCTTTCAAATCTGAATTAATTTGAGCTTTATCCTTATTTATAGATGGAATGGAAGAAAGAACTGCGGCTTGTTCTTCGTCTATATGACTAAAATTAAAGTTCAACAATGCAAAATAGATTACACTCACGAATATGTACAAGCGCGGTGGTGGCACATACCTAGCTCTTTTGCCATTTAGAAAATCTTTTACTACTTTACCTGGTGCTGTGATGCTTGCTACGATGGTGTTCCATAGCTTGGTATCGAAGTGGAATATACTTTCAATAAATTCGTAGAGTACATGCCAAATAGGTATTTTTATATGGTGGTTTTCTTGTCCGCATTTAGGGCAGTAATGGAATTCTTCATGTAGGAATGTACTACAGTTAGGGCATTCTTTGTATTTATACGTAGAGAATAGTTTCTTCATAGTGTTTTATTTAGATTAAAAAATTTCTAACAGCATGCAACGTACACTTCCACCTCCATAGTATTCTATGGTAGGAATATCGGCTACTATTGGCTCTGCAAAGGACTGTAACGTATTTTTTTGTGTATCCGTAAGACTATTATAAGCCGCACCAGACATAGCCACTAGTTTTTTGCCAGCTATGGTAGTAATTTCTAGCATATTGCCCGCAAAATTATTCATTTGTTGTATACTTATTTCTATAATTGTTTTATGGGTATTTTTTAGTGCTTGTACTACTTTTCCTCTTTCTATACTATCAGGGATACATTCTAGGCATATTACCGCCCATTCCGTGCCTACACATAGTAGTACATTGGTATGGTAGATAGCAATGTTAGCACTGTTCACGGCTTCAAAATCCACTAATTGGTACTCCATTTCTTTACAAAATAATTGAGCTAACGTTACATCGGCACGGATAGAGCGGCACATGTAAGCTATTTTATGTACTCTATCCAGTACCAAACTGCCTGTCCCTTCTAGGAATTTTGCTTCTGCTTCATACGGTTCTAGGTGTATAATATGCTTGTACTCCGTATTTTTTATAAAATAATTATAGATACTTTCTTTTCTTTCTAGCCTCCTATTACTAGCACACATAGGGTATAGCACCGCAGTAGTAGTATGCAGCGATATCCAGTTATTAGGAAAGATGGAATCAGGTGTAAGCGGTTCTAGTGTATCTTCAAAAATAACTACTTCTACTCCATTTTTTTGTAATATTTCTACTAGATTATTGAATTCTTGTAATGCTAGTACTTGTGTATTGGTGTTTGGTGTATTGGTATTATTTTGAAAACTATTACTAATAGCGGTTTCTGGATTATAGCTAAATGCTACAGGGCGCACCATAGCCACCTTGTGTGTAGATTGTAACATAAGGGAAAAAGAAGAAAAATTAAAAACTTGCTAGTAATAGGTCTAGGTCTTTGAATGGTAATCGTAATTCGTCTGCTAGAAATCGATGGGTCACACCACCTTGGTAGGCGTATATTCCGCTACGAGTAAAGGGATCTACGTGCATAAAATTTTCAATTCCGCCCACGTCTCCGATTTGTAATACGATAGGAGCTAATAAATTGCTCAATACAATAGAAGCAGTACGGGGTACACGAGAGGCGATATTAGGAACACAGTAGTGGGTTATGCCGTTTTTTACATACACTGGGTTGTTATGGGTAGTGACTTTGGAGCTAGCAGCTAGCCCACCTTGGTCTATACTTATGTCTATGTATACAGAGCCATCGGGTATTACGTCCATTAAGTCTTCGGTGAGTATCATCGGCGAGCGCCCCGTAGATGAGCGAAATGCTCCAATAATTACATCTGCTGTTTTTAATGCTTTTTTTAGTTCCGTAGGGCTTATGATAGAAGTATACAAGCGTATACCTAGGTGGTTTTGTAATCTTCTTAATTTGTACATACTACTATCAAAAACTTTTACCAATGCTCCTAATCCAAGGGCAGACCTTGCTGCAAATTCGCCTACTGTACCTGCTCCTATTATCACTACTTCGGTAGGTGGCACGCCCGATACTCCTCCTAGCATCGTACCTTTGCCATATTTACTATTCCCTAGGTATTCGGCTGCTATCAGTACAGACGTATTCCCTGCTATTTCGCTCATGGCTCTTACTACTGGGAATATTCCAGATTTATCTTTCATGAAATCAAATGCAAAAGCGGTAATTCTTTTACGAACGATATCGGCATAAAAATTTTCTTGTTGTAAACTTTTTTGCAAAGCAGAAAATAATACCTGATTAGGTTTCATCATTTGTATTTCGTCCGCAGTAGGAGGCGTGATTTTTAGGATAATATCCGATTTGAATATTTCGCTTGTATCATAGCTTATTACTGCTCCCGCTTCACTGTATTCGTGGTCATAAAAATTAGCGGATTCGCCAGCTTTACTTTCTATTATTACTCTATGTCCATTGTTTACGAGTAGCTGTACGGAATCAGGCACAAGGGCGATGCGAGTTTCTTGGTAGGAAACTTCTTTCGGCACGCCAATGAATAATTCTTTTTTTTTGCTTAATACTGCTTGTAACGATTCTTTTGGGGTAAATATAGTACGTAATTCCATAAATTTATATAATGAACCGCAAAGATACTATTTTGCTAGGATAATAAAAGCACAATATTTACTGTATCTCAATTATTCGGAAATTATAGCTCCCAAATAAAACACACCACTACACGCCGAAAAACCTATCAATGCTACTAACATACCTGCTAAAATGTATGAACGCCCTGTTTCTGCATTGTTTTCTTTATTAGTAGATAGTAGGTATACAATGCCTGTGATGATACTGCCTACGGAGTGTACTGCTAATACAGTACCATATATAACCAAAGCTGCAAATCCTCCATAACCCCCTCTATGTAGTTTAGATTGATTACCATAGTATATGAATACCATAGATACGGTGAAATAAATAGCTAATATCAGTAAGTTTATGTAGATTATTTTTGGTGTTTTGTTCATAACTAATAATTGGGCGTAAGGGGTTGTTAAAGAGTTACTTTGCTTCGGAGTTTTGCAAGTTTTGCTTCCATACCTTTTCTATAAAACAAATTCATAGTCTCGAAAGGTATTATTTTACCATCTGTATTTACGATATGTACACACGATTTTTTTATTGCTCGTACATCAAAGTCGTATGCGTCCATGAAATTCATGATTATTATTCTAAATAAATTATCATAACCTAGATCGGGCGCTATTATATTGGGCAAGCAACAAAGTAGATGGTGAAAATCTTGCTGCACCACATCGGTAGAAATTCCAGTACTGAATATTTTCATCATATACGCTTTTAGTTCAGCATCTTGCTCGTATACAATCGTATTTTTAGAAGCATTTAATAGCAATTCTGGGTCGATAAGGTTGGTAAGTGGTAGTACTTGTTCGTTGTATTTTAGTGCATATCCCATTATTAACGCATCAGGATTGCAAGGCACTGGTATTAAGTCATTTGGCTGGAATAGTGGGTACTGGTCTAGTATTGCTTGTCTTACTTCTGTATTCGTGAGCCTATCCGTAGCTGGGTTGAAGTTTTCTAATCTGCCGCTCACTTGCGTAGGTTGGAAGGTGATGCCTCTTACACAAGGCTGTTGTAGTGCGTATTCTATTATTTTGCCTATTTCGCTATCGTTCTGCCCTTTCTGTAATGTAACTACTAATGTAGTAGATAGGTTGCAAATATTCAGGTTGTGTAATGCTTTTTGGCGTACAGCAGTCAAATCTTTGCCTCTCAATAATTTTAATACTTCTGGATTGAAAGAGTCAAATTGTAGATATACCTCAAAATCTGGCATATACGTGGCTAGTTTTTTAGTAAATTCTAAATCATTAGCTATTCGTATTCCATTCGTATTTAGCATCAAATGTTTTATAGGCTTTGTTTTAGCTATATCTAGTATTTCAAAAAATTGTGGGTGGATAGTAGGTTCGCCGCCGCTTATCTGTACTACATCTGGTTCGCCTTCACTTTTTACGATAGCGTCTAGCATGAATTCTATTTCTTCCAGCGTGCGGTGATGCCCATGCGTAGGCGACGAACTAGCATAGCAAGTAGGACAAGTAAGGTTGCATCTATCCGTTACTTCTAGCACTGTGAGGCAAGAATGTTGCTCATGATCAGGGCAGATACCACAATCCAACGGGCAGCCATAATGCGTTTCCGTATGGGGCTGTAATGGGTATTCCGATGCTTTATTATAATTCCGTATTTGTTTATAATATTCTATATCCGTAGCTATTAGTACTTGTTGGAATCCGTGTTCTTTGCAGTTTTTTGTGATATAAACATTATCATTTTGAAAAATTATTTTAGCACTGATAGAAGTGTGGCATTCATTACACAGGCTAATAGTGTGGTCATAATAAATATAGTCTCTACTATTGTTCATGGATAAGTAAGGAAGATGGGTGAAATAAAAGGGTATAAATAGTTTTAGAGTAATAAAAAAGTGCTACCAAGCAGGCGATCTGTATCGTACCTATGCCATAGAAATAAGCGTCTATGGGTTTTATAAAATCCATACAATACCTAAATAAACAATAGCTTATCATAAAAAACTGATACCTATAACCATTTTCAAAAGTATGTTTTTTTTCTATAAAATAAATACTTATCCACAACAATACTAAAAAAAATATTTCATACAAAGCAACTGGGTGTCGTAGTACCCCATCGCCTAGATCCATTCCTGTAATAAAGGAAGTAGGTATTCCATACGTTTTTTCTGTTATGCCATTGAAAAAACAACCTATTCGCCCTATCACCATCGCTAGTAGTAGCGGAAAAGTAAATAAGTCACCAGAAGAATTTTTCTCGCCTAGTATTTTTTTTGTTATTTCTACTACCCATAGTCCACCCAGTAGTCCGCCTAGTATGGTTTTATTCATATAAATATAAAGCAAAGGATAGGTAGCAGTCATTAGTTTATCAGGCTCTTCCAACGCCCCTAGTAGCCTAGAACCTAACAGCGCTCCAAATATTGCTCCTATCAGTATCCAACTTCTATTACTCGTGGAAATCAAATCTATATGTGTTTTCTTTAAATACGTATAATATCGGAATCCAATAAAGAATGCTAGGGTCTCTAACAACATATGCAAATTTATCGTATACCCTAGCAAACGTAATTCTATTGGGAAGTTCATACTTTATTTATTGGTATTGTTAAAAATTATTTATTTGTAAATACATCTGTTTAAAACTAAAAAGCAAATATACATAAAATTCCTTGAACAAAATTCCCAACAATAAATAAACTAAACATAATGTGCAAACAAAAATTTATTTTTGTTAAAAAAAAGCTTGCTTTAATGTAGCAAGCTTATAAAAAATAACTTAATTAGCATAATTCCGAACCCTTCCAAATACTCCTAACGGAAGCTTATGATTCGCTTTACTTGGTAAATATAATTCTCCAATAATAAGGTTTTCTTTGTGCTTGTATAAAAGGTTTTCAATCACCAACGAAGAGAATCCTAACGAATAGGTATTCAAAACCATAAAATGCTTCTCCGCTAATAATTGTTCTACCCCTAACAGCATTTCTTGAATATCTTTTTCTAGTTTCCAGTTTTCACCATTCGCTCCATGCCCATACGCAGGCGGGTCTAGTATTATGCCGTTGTATTTATTCCCTCTTCTTATTTCTTTTTGTACGAATTTCATCGCATCTTCTACCATCCAGCGTATAGTATCCACATTCGAAAGTATTCTATTCTCGTTTGCCCACGTTACTACTTGTTTTATGGAATCTACATGTGTAACACTAGCCCCCGCTTGTCTAGCCACCAAAGATGCCCCACCTGTATACGCAAATAAATTCAGCACAGTAGGTTCTTCTATCTCTAGTTTTTGGATAGACTCGGCTATGAAATCCCAATTAGAAGCTTGTTCAGGGAATACTCCTACATGCTTGAAAGAAGTCAAACCTAGTCTAAAAGTAACATTCGTACCAAGATTATTTTTATACTGTATCGTCCATTGGTCAGGCATGTTTTTAGTAAGTTTTTCCCATATACCTGCCGAGCTTGATTTGGCAACAAAAATCGCATCTGCCTGCTTTTTCCAATTATCCATACTCTGTTGTGGTGCCCACATCGCTTGCGGCTCTGGACGTATAAGAATGTATTTTCCAAAACGCTCTAGTTTTTGGAAGTTACCAGTATCCAGTAATTGGTAATCAGAAAATTGATTAGGCTTATTTAAATGAATCATTAGTAGAATATAAAATTTTAGAAAACAAAGGTAGAAAAAAAGCCCTTTCTTGTACCTATAATTTTGTTTTAAAATAGTATACACCTACTTTATACCCATAAAATACCAAAAATAACCTATATTTATTCTATCATAATAACCTATTTAGCAATTATTTATTAATTTTTATGCTGTATATGAAATATTTTTCTTGCATATCTAAAAATAATGATTACTTTCGTTATGAAATTAATTAAAATCGTATTAAAAACGCAGTAAATCTATTAGGATTTCTAAACCAATGGCAAAAAAAATAAGCACAACTAGTGCAAATATATCTAAAAACTTACAACAATTTTTTGGATTCAAAAACTTCAAAGGACAGCAAGAAGCCATTATTCGTTCCATACTAGAAGGGCATAATACTTTTGTAATAATGCCCACAGGTGGCGGCAAATCCTTGTGTTATCAGCTTCCAGCACTTATGAGCGAAGGTACAGCTATCATCGTATCCCCACTTATCGCGTTGATGAAAAATCAAGTAGATGCGTTGCGCGGATTCGGAGCCGAAGATGGTATCGCCCACTTTATGAACTCCTTGCTCACCAAAGCCGAATTGATAAAAGTAAAAGAAGATATCACAAGCGGACTTACAAAACTATTGTATGTAGCTCCCGAGACGCTCACAAAAGAAGAAAATGTTGCTTTTTTTAAAGAAATACCCATCTCCTTTTATGCCGTAGACGAAGCACACTGTATATCTGAATGGGGGCACGATTTTCGTCCAGAATATCGCAAACTTTTTCCCATTATACAAAAAATACAAGCCCGACCAATCCTCGCCCTTACCGCTACAGCAACCCCGAAAGTACAGCAAGACATACAAAGAAACTTGAATATGATGGAAGCCGTATTATTCAAAGACTCCTTCAATCGCCCTAATCTATACTACGAGATACGCCCTAAAAAAGAAGTAGCCAGAGAAATAATTAAATTCATAAAACAACGACCAGGAGCTTCTGGTATCATCTACTGTTTGAGCAGAAAAAAAGTAGAAGAAATAGCCGAAACCTTACTCGTGAACGGAATCAAAGCAGCACCCTACCACGCAGGTTTGGAGTCAGGTATACGATCTGCACACCAAGACGCTTTTTTAATGGAAGACGTAGAAGTCATCGTAGCCACTATCGCCTTCGGAATGGGCATAGACAAGCCAGATGTACGTTTCGTAATCCACCACGATATGCCTAAAAGCCTCGAAGGATACTACCAAGAAACTGGACGAGCAGGTAGAGACGGAGGAGAAGGCTATTGCTTGGCATTTTATAGCTATGACGATATTCAAAAATTAGAAAAATTCCTGAAAGGAAAAGCAGTAGCAGAACAAGAAATCGGACACGAATTAATATCGGAAACTGTGATGTACGCCGAAACATCTATTTGCAGAAGAAAAGTATTGCTAAAATATTTTGGAGAAGAATTCAAAGAACAAAATTGTGGCGATAAATGTGATAATTGTGCATTCCCTCGCAAACGCTTTGAAGGACAAGAATATATCATGGATGTAATAGATATAGTGTCTAGTGTGAACGAAAAATTCAAAGACATGCACATCGTAAATATTCTTACAGGAACAATAAACTCCCAAATAAAACTATACAAACACGACAAATTAGAAGACTTTGGAAAAGGAGCAGAAAAAAGCTCGAAGTTTTGGTTTTCAGTAGTTCGACAAGCTTTTATACACGGGCTATTAGCCAAAGATGTAGAAAATTATGGACTTTTATGGGTAACAGAAGCAGGCAAAGCATTTTTGGAAAACCCCTTCTCTATCCTTATTACAGAAGATAAAGACTTTGAAGGCACGGATAGCAACGAGGAAGACGACGATATGCTACTAGCAGGGCAAGGATCTGGCGCTGCCGACGATAGGCTTTTCAAAATGCTAAAAGATTTATGCAAAAAAAGAGCAAAACAGCTAAATGTTCCGCCGTTTGTAATATTTCAAGACCCTTCGCTGCAAGATATGACTATTCAATATCCAATCAATATGGAAGAATTGAAAAACATATCTGGTGTAGGACCAGGAAAAGCCCTCAAATATGGTGAGCCATTCATACAACTAATAGCCCAGTACGTACAAGATAACGACATAGAACGCCCTGTAGACTTTGTAGTAAAATCTATCGCCAACCGTTCGCAATTAAAAGTTTCTATTATACAAAATATAGATAGAAAAATAGACGTAGAAGACATAGCAGTATCCAAAGGACTAGAAATCCCAGACCTAATCACAGAGATGGAAAGTATCGTATATTCAGGTACGAAATTAGATCTTACCTACTACCTGAACCAATTATTAGATAAAGAAGAACAACAAGAAATATTTAATTACTTCAAAACTGCCGAAAACGATAGCATAGAAAGTGCGATAGAAAGTTTTGGCGAAGATACCTACTCCGAATGGGAAATACGACTCATGCGACTGAAATTCATGTCAGAAGTAGCAAATTAATAACCTAAAATAAAACCTAAATGGATAGTAGTTTGTACTATCCATTTTTTTGTGTATTAATTGTTGTTGGAATAGTTTTTGTACACAATAAATTTATTACCTTTGCACCACGCTTTTATTAACCCCAATTATTCTTTTAATTAGTAAGAAAAACATGCGTATTCTTTTCATTGGAGCTTTAGCAATAGCACTTACCCAAGTTTCTTGTACTAACGCTCAACAACCAAGTAAAACAGCAAATTCTCAAGATATGGTTACAACTGCTTCTGGCTTGCAAATACAATATTTGCAACACGGTAAAGGGGATCTCCCACAAAAAGGCGATATAGTAGTCGCACATTATACAGGTACACTATTAGACGGTACAAAATTTGATTCTTCCGTAGATAGAGGACAACCATTTGAATTTCCAGTAGGAATGGGAAGAGTAATCAAAGGTTGGGACGAAGGATTCTCGCAGATGAAAGTAGGCGACAAAGCTATCCTAACTATCCCAGCAGACCTTGCGTATGGTGCAAGAGCCACAGGCAAAATCCCTGCAAATTCTATTCTTAAATTTGAAGTAGAGCTATTAGGAATTAAGCCTTCTCCAAAAATCGCATTAGATTTCAAAGAAAGAGGAAATGGTAAAATGCCAGTAAAAGGCGATACAGTAGTCGCACATTATACAGGTACATTGCTAGATGGTACGAAATTTGACTCTTCAGTAGATAGAGGCAAACCGTTCGAATTCAAACTAGGAATGGGACAAGTAATAAAAGGTTGGGACGATGCTTTTGCACAAATGAAAGTAGGCGATAAAGCTACCATCACAGTACCACCAGAATTAGGCTATGGCCCACGTGCAATGGGAAGTATCCCAGCAAACTCTACGCTTAAATTTGATGTAGAATTAGTAAATGTAAAAGCTGCACCAGCTGCACCAAAACCATTCGATACCAAAGGACTAACCGCACAAACCACTTCTACGGGCTTGAAATACTATATGTTACAAGCAGGTACAGGAGCAAAACCTACCAAAGGTCAATCTGTAAAAGTACATTATAGCGGCTTCCTTACAGATGGTACTATGTTTGATTCATCAGTAGAAAGAGGCGAACCAATAGATTTTCAATTAGGAGTAGGACAAGTAATAGCAGGTTGGGACGAAGGCATAGCATTATTAAGCAAAGGAAGTAAAGCATTATTAGAAATCCCTTACCAACTAGCGTATGGCGAACAAGGAATGCCACCAGTGATTCCAGCAAAATCTACTCTATTATTTAATGTAGAATTAGTAGATTTTAAATAAGACTAAATAAATAAAGATATATACAAGAGACGCATAATTTGCGTCTCTTGTTAGTTTAAAAATACTATATTTGCCCTCCAATTAATACCTAAAAATGCAAACTCTTCAATTATTTTCAGGAAGTGCTGTAACGGATTTGGCTCAAAAAATAGCACAAGTATACGGCAAAGAATTATCTTCTTCTACCTTGCAATATTTTAGTGATGGAGAGTTCCAACCAACTATAAACGAATCTGTAAGAGGAAATATAGTCGCTATTATACAATCCACTTTTTCGCCAGCAGACAATTTGTTAGAATTATTGCTAACCATAGATGCCGCTAAAAGAGCCGCTGCAAAGCAAATCATAGCCGTAATGCCATACATAGGATTATCTCGTCAGGATAGAAAAGGAAACGATAGAACCGCTATCGGTGCAAAATTAATCGCTAATCTACTAGTAGCCTCTGGTGCTAATCAAATTATTACCATAGACTTACATGCTGACCAGATGCAAGGTTTTTTTGATGTACCAGTAGAAAACCTATATGCCAGCAATATTTTTATACCATACATAGAAGGGTTGCAACTAGAAAACATGGTAATCGCAGCCCCTGACGTAGGTGGCTCAAAACGTTCTAACAGCTACGCAAAATACTTCGATGTACCACTAGTAATAGGCTACAAACAACGTAAAATGGCCAATGTAATAGAACGAATGGAAGTAATAGGCGACGTAGAAGGCAAGCATGTACTAATAATAGACGATATGGTGGATACCGCAGGAACTATCACCAAAGCCGCCGAAATAATGAAAGAAAAAGGAGCAACCAGCATACGCGTATTTTGTACCCACGCCATACTATCTGGAAATGCCTACGAAAAAATAGAAAATTCCGCCCTCACAGAATTAATAGTAACCGACTCTATACCATTAAAAAAAATAGCACCTAAAATAAAAGTTTTATCTGTAGCACCATTAATAGCGAATGCGTTGCATAAAATACATACCTGTGAATCTATTAATACTAATTTTTTAGTATAAAAATACGTAAGGAACGATTTTTGTGTAAACAATTTTGTAACTAAAATTTACACGCCTTATGAAAAATTTCATCGTATCCCTATTCTGTTTCTTACTTACGTACATAGCATCTGCACAAGATATATCCAAAAATATAACCCAAGCAACTACGCAAGGTAATGCGCATTCTATTATGGAATATGCTTCTAATAGCATAAAAATGAACATACTAACCCAATCTAATGTATATAGCAAAAACCAAGCAGAATGGGTATTAAAATCCTTTTTTGATAAACACGCCGTAAAAAGTTTCACTCTACAACAAAAAGGAAGCAAAGAAGGAGATACCTTTATCAATGGCTTGTTAAAAACAGCTGATGGAGACTATACTATTTATTATTTAATTAAAAATACCAACTCTATTCAAGAGATAACCATAGAAGAATATGACAATTAAAGAACAATTACTAATAGATAACGCCATAAATCAAGCACTACTAGAAGATATAGGCGACGGCGATCACACCTCCAACGCTTGTATACCAATTGATCAAGAAGGAAAAGCCCACCTCAAAATAAAAGACAACGGCATACTAGCAGGAATGGCAGTAGCACAGCGAATTTTTGAATTGATAGACACTAAAATAAAATTCATACCCTACATTGCAGACGCTACACCCATAAAAATAGGAGAAATAGCATTTGAAGTACATGGCAATACCCGAAATATACTACTAGCAGAAAGATTAGTATTGAATGTAATGCAAAGAATGTCTGGCATCGCAACCTATACCCACCAACTTTGCCAACTAGTAGAAGGCTTTTCTACCATTTTATTAGATACTCGAAAAACTACTCCTAATTTCAGATTATTTGAAAAAATGGCAGTAAAAATAGGCGGAGGACAAAACCATCGCTTTGGACTGTATGATATGGTAATGATAAAAGATAACCACATCGATTTTGCAGGCGGAATAGTCCCAGCAATCCAAAGAGTACACGACTACCTAGCCCAGCAATCCAAAAATTTATATATCATAATAGAAGCACGCACCATCGCCGACGTACAAGCCATCGTACAGTATGGTGGAGTAAACAGAATCATGCTAGACAATTTTTCTCCAGCATTGATAAAAGAAGCTTTGCCATGGATACCTGAACAATTCGCTACAGAAGCTTCAGGAGGTATCACCGAAAAAACCCTAAAAGAATATGCTGCCACAGGCGTAGATTATATATCCATTGGAGCACTTACCAGAGACGCTACCACACTAGATTTGAGCTTAAAAGCATTTTGATAATATAAAGATAAAACTTCCCTTCAATCTACCAAGGGAAGTTTTTACGTTTACAATGCATATAAAATATTTGTATCTATTAAACAAAAACCATTCCATGCAATTACATTACGAAGTCATAGGGCAAGGGCAGCCTATTATCATACTACACGGATTCCTAGGCGAAGGCGAAAACTGGACGTATGTATCCAAGCAATTAGCAGCTCACTATCAAGTATATAGAATAGATGCTCGTAACCATGGCAATTCTTTTCATAGTGCTGAACATAACTACACTGCGATGGCACAAGATGTATTACAACTAATACAAAACCTACATCTTTCGAACATAACAGTAATAGGGCATTCGATGGGTGGCAAAACTGCTATGTTTCTAGCTAAAATTGCTGCGCATTGTATCCACAAATTAATAGTAGTAGACATAGCTCCCCGCTACTATCCTGTACACCATGCCAGCATATTACAAGCATTACAAAACCTAGACTTAACGCCCCTATCCAACCGCACACAAGCCCTCGAAGCATTAGCTATTGACTTGCCAGACATAGGATTAAGACAGTTTTTGTTAAAAAATTTAGTACGTAAAGAAGATGCCTTGGTTTGGAAAATCAATTTGCCAGCTCTATCCGCTAACGTGGGCAACGTAGGCGAGCCTTGTGAAGATTTTATTTGTACTATTCCTACTTTATTTATAAAAGGTGAAAAATCCGATTATATAACCAATCAAGATGCAGAAAAAATAAACAACCAATTCACAACCAGTACACTAGAAATAGTAATGAATGCTGGTCATTGGGTACATGCCGAACAGCCCGCTGCTTTTTTAGAAAAAGTAAAGGCTTTCCTAGCATAATTTTTTTACTTTTGTGGTATTGAATGTTTAATAATTAAAGAATGATAATACGACAGTTTTTACATAAGCAAAAATACGAAATACTTTTAATTGCGTTGCTGCAACATTTATTTGTAGGAATATTTTTAAGAAATCTACCGTTTTATATTACCGTAGTTTGGCCTATTAATATGTTAGTTTTAGGAGTAGCAAGTGTAGGCGTTTTTATAGAGAAAGGGACATTAAAAAATAGAATAAAGAATGTTCTTGTTGTGTTAGTTATAGTAATTCCTTTAGAAATACCATTCATTGGTATGTCTACTACTTATTTTTTGTTTTTGAATGTGATATATGTTTTATTTTTTGGCTTTATTTTTTTGGAAGTAATCAAATTTTTAATTAAACCTAGCTATATTAATGTAGATATTATTTCTGCTTGTGCTTGTGGGTATCTTTTATTGATAGAAATCAGTACCTTTTTATTCCAATCTTTTTTTTACATAGATTCTAATTGCTTTAAGGGGTTGGATATATCTAGCCCAGCGGCTATATACATAGATTTGGTATATTTTAGTACCATAATTCTAACCAGTATAGGGCTTGGTGATATACTACCGAATATATATTATACCAAGCTAGTGACCGCTTTTTTTGGAATAGTCGGACAGTTTTATTCTGTTGTATTGGTAGGAATTATTATTAGTAAATTTACATCTAAATCAGACCATTAAATTTCAATTTATTTATCTATGTTACAACTAATAACGTATAATAATAATATCTACAAACAAGAGATTATTCTTAATACAGCAAATTTAGAAGCCGCTATTATTCCTTTGGATATCGAATATGTACATTGGATAAATATTGAAATGGCACAGCAAAAGGATTGGGAAGAAATAACCAGTTTATTCCCAATCCACCATTTGATACTTCAAGATATTAAAAATATACAACATATCCCTAAAACAGAGATGATAGATGATAGTATATTCATGGTGATAAAAATGTTGCATTGGAATAAAACCTATAAAAAGTTAGTAGCAGAACATGTGAGTATATTGTTGTTTGATAATTATATTATTACTTTTCAAGAAGGTATACAAGATGATGTATTAGCAGATTTAAGGCATAGACTAAAAAACAATATCGGATTAGCTCGTAAAAATAATGCTAGTTATTTGTTTATCCGTATCGTCACTACCATTATTTACGAATACCATAAAATAGTAGAAGAACTGCGTAGCCAAATAGAAAGCCTAGAACAATCCGTATTATCTAATCCGAATAAAAATATTTCGAAAGAAATCATTAAACTAAAAAAAGACTTAATTATCTTACGACGTTTTATGTCGCCATTAAAAGAGGCCATTGCGGAACTAAAAAAAGAAAAAAGCGAATTACTTACTGAAAACCTAACTATTTATATACAAGACGCTTACGACCATATACTAGATGTAGTGACTAATGTGACTCATTTCCAAGATAAAATAAAAGATGTAATGGATTTACAAGCTAATCTAATAAGCCAGCAGATGAACGCTATTATGAAAACACTGACTGTAATTTCTGTAATATTCATGCCACTTACTTTTATTGCAGGAGTATACGGCATGAATTTCGAATACATGCCAGAATTGCATTCCAAAATGGGTTATCCAGTTGCACTATGTTCCATGTTGTTGATAGCAGTGATAATGGTTGCTTTCATGAAATGGAAAAAATGGTTGTAAAAATTTCATACTACATTTTTATTTCTATCTTTGCAACCACATACCATATTTATTTATTTACCCATGAATCACAAAATAATTATCTGCTTATTCGCATTGTTGCCAGTATCTTTATTCGCACAAGGCATTGAGTTTTTCCACGGCTCTTACGATGAGCTATTAACCAAAGCAAAACAAGAAAACAAACCCATTTTTATCGATTGCTATACTACTTGGTGTGGCCCTTGTAAGATGATGGCTGCGCAAACTTTTACGGATCCTACTGTGGGTACGTATTACAATGCGAATTTTATAAATGCCAAAATAGATATGGAAAAAGGCGAAGGCACTACTATCGCAGCAAAATTCAACATTACAGCGTATCCTACATTAGTATACCTGGATCCAAATGGCAAAGAAGTATCTCGCTCTATGGGGTTCAAAAAAAGCGAAGAATTAATTAATCTAGGCAAAAGTATCAAAGGAAATAAAGAAAAAGAATATGCCGATAAGTACAACAAAGGAAATAGAGAAACAGGTTTTTTATGCGAATATGCCGAGTTATTATTAAACCTAGGAAATCAAGCAGAAGCGAAAAAAGTAACAGCCGACCTAGTTAAAAATGCAGATTATACGAATAAAAAAGTATCTGAAATAATGCTATCTACTACCACTTCTCCGTATGACGCTGGCTGGGAACAAATGGTAAAAAATATACCACAATTAGAAAAGCATTTTGGTGAAAAGCCTGTGAAAGAAACATTTAGTTATTATGCTGCGATGTACGGTAAAAAAGAATGTAAAAAAATACAAACATCTACTAATGAACAGGATTGTGGAGAAGCTTGTCTAACCTCTACTGCTAAAAACATCAAAGGCAATTTTGGTAAATATGGCAAAGAATTAGCTGCTAACTACCTAGTAAAAAATTATGAACAAGGAAAAGATACCGATAAATATGTAAAAACTGCAAACCGATATTTAAGAAAATATGCTAAAAATAACTGGGAAGCAAATAATGAGCACGCTTGGGCAGTATATGAAAAAACAGACGATAAAAAATTACTCAAAAAAGCAGCTAAATGGGCTAGCAAGTCGGTAGATATAAATAGTAACTATTTCAATAACGATACCGCAGCAGCATTACAATACAAATTAGGAAACAAAGAAAAAGCAAAAGGTTTTGCAGAAAAAGCAATCAACATCGCAAAATCAAAAGGAGAAAAAGCAGATGAAACAGAAGCTTTGTTGAAAAAAATAAATGAAATGTCTTCTAAATAATACTTATTTTACGTACTTTTACAAGCGGCTAGAACCATCTAGTCGCTTTTTTTATATCTTATAGAATTGTAGTATGAAAAGTTTGTCCACCCCTCGTAATTTGTTGATTGCTTTCTATATACTAGTAGGATACGTTTGCTTGCAGTTTTTTTGGTGGATGTATTTACTATTAAAACTCAATGCTACGCCTTCCACTACCTTAATGGTAATCGGAGAAGGTAGCGTATTTTTAATAATCTTACTGCTAGGCGCTCTTTTTATCTGGAAATCCTACAAAAAGCAAATAGATAGCCTACGCCAACAACAAAATTTTAGTTTGGCCATTACCCATGAATTAAAATCACCACTAGCAGCGATACAATTACAATTACAGACTTTACAAAAAAGAAAACTAGACGAAACACAACAACAAAATAGCCTCCAACGAGCAGTACAAGACACCAAGCGCTTGCATCAATTAATAGACGATATACTACTATCCAATCAATTAGAAAAAGATAATCTAAACCAGTTATGGCATAAATCTAACCAAAATATTTCTACTCTTTGCCTACAATATATCCATACCCAGTATCAAAATATAAGTAGAATACAAACATTTATTACCCCTGATGTATATGCTAACGTGGATAGTAGTGCTTTTTTATTGATTGTATCTAACTTGGTGGATAATGCCCTAAAATACAGTTCAATTACAGATAAAGTAAGTATTACACTTGCCCAAGACAAAGATGTAGTACTCACCATAACCGATACTGGTAGTGGTATTGCAGATACAGAAAAAGCAAAGGTTTTTTGCAAATTTTATAGAGGAAAAGAAGAAAGTACCCGAACTACCACAGGTACAGGATTAGGCTTGTTTATTGTAAAAAATAGTGTTAAATTTCACGATGCAACTATAAAACTAGTGGATAATAGCCCTAATGGGTTGGTAGTCAAAGTTATATTTTAATTCACTTAAAAAAACTATTACTTTAAACTTTGTAATGCTTCTAAAAACCAACTTCTTTCTGTTAATTTGTATGATTCGGTGATTAGCTTTATTAGTTTATTGTATTCGCTAGTAGACGGGCGAGTATAGTAGGCTAATAATTTGCGAATAATAGATAAAATATTACTATAATTATTTTTATGGTACCCTACCAATTCTTGCCTGCTCATATATACTCGGAAGCTATCTATTACGTTTTCTAATAAATCGTATTCTTTTACTTGAAATAAGCTCTTCATTAGTACTACTTTAGCATCTAGGTTTAATAGTTTATCTTCAAAGTCAGTGCCATACAGTTGTTTGATTACTTCTTTATAATTACCAATACTGAAATGATATTTGGATAGATTATATTGGTACGTAAATTCTGCATTGTCTTCTTCTAAATCAGGCTTGTATTTCTCAATAAATTCTTTTACCCAATCGTATTTTCCTATCCGCAACGCTATGGTTACGGCGTTGTTATACGTAAATCTAGATAGTAGATTATTTTCATACAAAAATCTTTTTTCAATCCCATTTTTATACAATTCAAATACATCAACTCTATACTGTTCATTCCCTGTATTGATGCGTTTTATGCAGTAATTTATCGCTGTGATATACAATCCTCCAATCTCTTGATCTGGTAGTATAGATTTAGGGAAATGTAATAGCTTATCTCTAAATTTAGTATAAACATCGTCTGTATTATTTAATAACACTTGGCAAGCCCAATAATAGACTTCGATAGTACGATTAGAAGCATACATAGGAAGTAGAGCAGCAGCTAGAATTTCTTCTTGTAAATGTATGTCGTAGTTGATATTATATATTTGTGAATGGCATAAAGTAGTATTTAGTAATTGTAATTTAGCAGCTATATAAAATGTATCTAATTTATCCGAAGTTATTTGCAAATTACTATTTTTATCTCTTTTATCCGCATATACCAATTCTTGTAAGGTAAGTTCTCGTTGGTAGTCATTGTATAGCCAATCTTGATTTAGGTAAGCTTTTTCTAATAGTGTTTCTTTGTACTCTTGTATTAGTTGTATGGCAAATTTTTTCATTCCTCGCTGCTGCTGTTCTTTGATACATATCCATTGTTTTTGTAATGGATTTTTGTTCAGGTAGTTCCAGCTCAAATAGTCCATGATGCCATTCGTAAGATGCGTCATTATCAGACGTATAGCTGCATCTTTATATTCTTTTTTTGGAAAGGCTATTTTAAATAAAACTTCTTTATTGGTGTTTTGGGGAGAAAAAGAAGTTATTTTGTTTAGATAATTCCATAGTAATGTTATTTCGGTATTGGCTTTGCAAAAAGGTGTTTTAATCCATTTACCTATTCCTTTTTTCTCTTCGGTAGTAAGGGTTTGGTACAGTTGAATTAGTTTGCTATGGTACATATTTCATTAAGGTATTTCTATGTATTTATGGGTTTGCAAAGATAGTTTCCATTTTGGATTTTGTTTTATATATTCTACTATTATTGGTAATAATTTTTCTTTTTTCGACCATTCGGGTTGTAGGTATAGGCAGCAAGAGGAATTTACTAAATTAGCATATTTTTCGCCCCACTCTAAATCGCTTGTATGGTATATTACTATTTTTAGTTCGTGTGCAAGGGGTAGGCTTTCAGGTAGTGCAGCCTTGAATTTTTTAGGCGATAAGCATACCCAATCTATTTGTCCTGTAATAGGGTGGCTACCAGATGTTTCTAGGTATATTTTTTTTTTATTTTCTTTAATGGCTTTGGTAAGTGCTTCTAGGTTGTGCATAGCAGGTTCTCCCCCTGTGATTACTACTGCTGGGCAGTGTAGGGGTATCCATGCTAGTATTTCTTCTATGGTATATTTGGGGTGTTTGTCGGCTTCCCATGATTCTTTTACATCGCACCACACACAGCCTACATCACAGCCGCCTAGACGTATGAAATAGGTAGCTTCACCTGTATTTTTGCCTTCTCCTTGTAGGGTATAAAAATGTTCCATCACAGGATAGGTAATGGCACTATTGGTAGTATTCATAAAATGGGTTTAACGTTTATTTTTTTAAGCCTAAAAAAGCCTACGAATGACGTAGGCTAACTATTTATTTTTATTGTAATCTAAAATCTACTGGAACTATTTTTTTTACTTTTACTGCATGGCCGTGATTTTTAGCTGGTTTCCATCTAGGTAAGGCACTTATTACACGTCTTGCTTCTGTACCACAGCCTCCACCTATGTCTTTTTTTACTACTACATCTGTTACAGATCCGTCTTTTTGTACGATGAACTGTACCATTACTTTCCCTTGTATGTCGGCATCTTTGGCTTGCGCTGGGTATTTTATATTTTTGCTGATGTAAGAAATCAAAGCGTCTTCTCCTCCTGGAAATTCTGCTTGCTCTTCTACTGCTACGTATACTTCGTTGTCTTCTGCTGGTTTTACTGCTTCTACTACTGGAGCTGGTGGTGTGGCATTACCTGTACCTGTTTCTTTAGCATCGTCAATGAATTTATTTATATCTGTCTTATCTTCTCCATCTGTTACTGTTTTGGTGTCTAGGTTTTTAGCATCATTTTTTTCATCGTTTACAGTAATAGGCTCATCTGGCTTGGTTAGCTCTTTCACTACTTTTATTTCCTGATTTTGAACAGAGTTTACTTCCACGGGTGGTGGTGGTGGTTCTGAAACAGGCGGTGGTGGAGGTGGCGGCGGTGGTTCTACTTCTGGTGGTGGGGGTAATTTTTCTTCTGGTGGAAGTTCAAAATTTTCCAATTGTACATCTGTTTCTTTAGAATCTCCAAAAAGTCTATCTTTGAATTTGTAGAAAGATGCTACTCCTCCCAAAAGTACACAAGCACCTAGGCATACACCTATCAAGGCGTTGCGTAGTTTTTCATTGTGTTGTTTTCTGATTTGATAAGCGCCGTAGGATTTATTACGGTACTCAAATACGATTTCATCTAATAACGTTGCCATAATAGAATATAAAATTATTTAGAATATAGAAACAAGATGCAATACCGTATCTTTTTCCATAATTAAAATACAAAAAATATATAAATGCTTGATAATGAATACAAAAATTATTTAGCTCCTTGTTCTTCTAGTAATATTACTTCATCTCCTGATATAGTAGAGATGTTATAACGAGGTATTTCACAGATATTCATTTCATCTAATATATCTACTAAATTTTCGTATACTGCATCGTTGGTAGCCTTTATTAACACTGGAGGTACTTCTTTGCCTAATTCCTTTTTTAGGTTGATTTTAGCTTCTTTCAGCTTGTCTTTTCCTGCTTCTCCATCTCCTAATTCTCCTTTTTCAAATTTTTGTTGCAATTCTCTACTTTTATTATAGATAGCAGCATTTTTGCTTAATAGTAATTTACGTATACCATCTACTCCGTACGCTATTGGGGTTAGTACAGGGCGGTTATTCGCTTTAAAATCTGCTGGCATTCCACCATACCAATACATTTTATTATCTTTTGCTAATAGTAAATGTACGGCATCTTTTACTTCTGGTGGATCAGGAGCTTCTGTTTTGGGCTTTTCTGGTAGGGTTACTTTCATGGCATTAGGCTTGTTGAAAGTAGCCGTCAATACGAAAAAAGTAAGTAATAAAAATGCCAAATCCACCATTGGGGTCATATCTATTTTGGTAGAAGATCGCTTGGCACGTTTTTTGCCTTTTTTGCCGTGGCCACCATCACCACCACCACCTAATTCTGCCATAGTATATTAATAGGTATTATATTGTGAATAAAATTAAAACGCCAAATATAGTTTTTTATTTTGTATATTTTCTAATGAAATTCGTTTTTTATAACATAAAAATCATAAATTACTAATTAATAGGCTTTTATTTTTTATTTTTGACTTATTGTGTTTAATTTTTCTATTTGTAGGCTTATTTCTTCGTCTGTTATTTTGGTGAATAATAAGCTAATAGGTGCTAGTATATTTCCTTTTGATAACGATAAATTAGGAATATCTTGCCATGTGAGATTCGTAGAAGTGTTCAAGAAAGTGGCTAATCGAGTGGCACTATTTGGCAGGAATATTTGCATTCCTACTTGTAGTATTTGCACTATTTGCAAGCATTCGGTAAGGGTAGTAGCTATTTCTTCTGTTTGTGTGATTTTATCTTTTTTCCAAGGTTCTTGGTCAGCAAGGTATTTATTGCCTATTCGAGCTATTTCCATCAGGTTATTCAGCGCAAAACGAAATTCGTATTTATCCAGATGTTTTTCTATATTATCCAGTGCTTTTTGTATACCAATATTTATTTCTGTGTTCTGTATACTAGTATTTTGCGGGATAACACCTTCGTAGTATTTATGGATTAGGGATAAAACTCTATTGATAAAATTACCCAATACGGCTACTAATTCGTTATTTATTCTGGATTGAAAGTCTTTCCAAGTAAAATCTGCATCTTTTGTTTCGGGTGCTATGGCAGTAAGTACATAGCGTAGTTCGTCTATTTTATTCGGGAAATCTATTAAATAATCTTCTAGCCATACTGCATAGTTACGAGAGGTAGAAATTTTTTGTCCTTCTAGGTTCAGAAATTCATTTCCTGCTACATTACGGGGCAGTATATAGTTTCCGTGAGCCATCAGCATAGCCGGGAATATAATGCAGTGAAATACTATATTATCTTTGCCTATGAAGTGTACTAGGTTTGTATTTTTATCTTGCCACCAATCTTTCCAACCATCGGGATTATTCGTAGTAGCGAAGTAGTGTTTAGTAGCAGATATGTAGCCTATTGGAGCTTCAAACCATACATATAACACTTTGCCTGTAGCATCTGAAATCGGTACAGGAATGCCCCATTTCAAATCTCTTGTCATCGCACGAGGTTGCAAGCCACCATCTAGCCAAGATTGGCATTGTCCTTTTACATTTGTTTTCCAGTCGGTTATACTATGGATATAGTTTTGTATATCTGTTTGTTGCTTATCTAATGGCAAAAACCAATTCGTAGTTTTGCGAAGTATAGGAGTGGCAGCGCTTAATTTGGAAATAGGATTAATAAGGTCAGTGGGTTGTAGTGTACTGCCACATTTCTCGCATTGGTCGCCATAGGCATTAGCGTTGGCACATTTAGGGCAAGTACCCATTATGTATCTATCTGATAGAAATTCGTTGGCTATTTCATCAAAATATTGTTCTGTTTCTATTTCTACAAAAGCATTATTCGCTACCATAGTCTTGAAAAACTCTTGCGAAGTAGCGTAATGAATAGGATTCGTAGTTCTGGAAAAAATATCAAAATTAATACCAATACTTGCAAAAGAATCAGCTATGATAGTATGGTATTTATCCACAATAGCCTGCGGGGTAGTACCTTCTTTGGTAGCACGTTGCATAATAGGTACACCATGCTCATCTGTACCTGAAATAAATAGTACTTCTTCTCCTTTGGTTCGTAAATATCTGACATAGGTATCGGCTGGCAAGTAGCAACCCGCCACATGTCCTATATGCACAGGGCCGTTAGTATAAGGTAATGCAGCAGTAATAAGGTGTTTTTTTTTCATATTTTTATTAAAATAAACTTAAAGTAGAAAGTATTTTACCATTTACAGCATATACTACTCAAAATACTGTAATTAGTAGTACGTGTATTATTGTTAAATATTTTATTATTAGCTAGATAAGCCTTTCCTTCTAGGCGGAATGTTATCTTTTTGTAAATAGTATAGTCGTAATTAATGGAAAATCCTGTTGTTTGGAATCCATTTATTGTATTTGTTGGTATTAGTACTTGTTTTTTATCGTTAAAATATTCTATTCTTGCTGCTATTTTAGACTTAGAATTAATACTAGTACGTGCAATAATAACTGGCGAATACCATAATCCATATGTAGTACTAGTGTACTTATCTGACCCTATGTCTAGCCCAGCAGTGATAGATATTCGGGGTTTTTCTAGTATAAAATAAAGATTGTGATACGTGCGTAATGCTTTGGCGGAATCTGGCTTATCAGTACCTATAAAGTTGCTGTAATTTAGTGTAATGGCGTTTGTAGGTTTATAATTAAATTGCATTCCTAGCGATGGCATTTGTGTACCATTCGGTTTTTGGATTCTTTGCCACCCATTCAACACTAAAAAAGAGTAATAAAAATTCTCTTTGCTATTGGTATGCGTTAGTTTTATGCCTGTTTCAAAATAAGGAGAATTATCCGCTGCTATGCTTCTGCTTGTCGTCCAACAGTCTACCCCAATAGCACTTTCAAAACCTATGTGCGATGGTAATATACCAATATCCACCCAAGTATTATTATTTTTACTTATTTTAAAACCGACATTAGCTTCATAAATGGATTGAAATAGAGTAGGTTCATTCGCTAGATTGTATTGTGCATAATTACCTACCATCAGACCAGCATTAGCGCGTACAAAAGTATCAATATAATTAATTTTAGCCAAAGCAAGGTTTATATTTAACTCGTTGTGCCGTTTATGGTTATAGATAAAATTAGCCCGTTCATGGTTAGCTGGTTTATCACTATCCCAAGCATAATAAGCTTCTGTATAGCCACTAAACGTTATTTTCTTGTTTACTTGCGTAAAAGCTATAAAAGGAAATAAAACAAAGAAACTTACAATAAAATAGTACATATAATTAAAATTTAACTCCAAATACAGCATATCGTTCTACATATTGGATATTTTGACTAGCAGAATCCCCTTTTCTCCCTGTAGTACGGATAGATGGCAGATAAGCAGCACCAAGTTGTGCATTGGTTTGTATAAAAAAATGATTCCCAATCAAACATTCTATTCCTCCTTTGGCAGAAATACCCATTCCAGCTACATTCCAATAATTATTTTTACCTACTCCAAACAACCTCACATCGGTACGCGGAACGAAAAGACCTACACCACCTCCATAATGATACGAAAGAGTAAGTTTTTTTCTTGTATAAAATTCGTGGTATTTAGCTATTTCTACACATGCATAATTAAGTCCATCGGTATGCTCAAAGGTCAAAAAACTAGGCTGTATAGCGATAGGAGTGTTATTATACGTACCTGCATAGTTGCTAGTAGTAATAGTAGGCGACGAAATAGTAGTGCCAATAGTACCACTAGCCTCCACTACTTGGTAGGTATCCATGACATATTTCATGTGATCCCAGCCAGCAGTTATAGCCCAATTATTCTTAAAGAAATAGCCTATCCTACAATTAAACTGCGGGATAGTAATCGTAGAAGGGTTGATAAATGTTTTTAATTCTTTACTTTGACGGTCGTGGGCTACTACGTTTTTTAATGTAATGGCATAATCATCTCCTTTCAAATGTACATCACTTTTTGCGTAAGCAGAACGATTCCAACCCCAATAGAATAGCCAATCTCCTTTTTTATGGTGAGTAGATTGAGACTGCAAAGGAGTAAGAACATTAAACAGTAATAACGTAACTATAAATCTAATCATTACTATCTAGTATACCACTTAATATAGAATTAGCTATCGCCATTCCAGTTCCGAATAAAATAGCAGTAAGCCAATCATGAACCGTATATCCATCTATCATTTTGGACGTTATTTTTATCATAATACCATTTATTACAAAAGAAAATAGCCCAAGTGTAAGTATTCTTAATGGCAAAGAAAGTAATTTAATGATAGGGTATAAGAAAGTATTAAGCAAAGCTAGTACTAGAGCAAAAAAAAGTGCTGCTGTCCAAGTAGTTACTTCTATCCCAGACTTACTCTCTGGTTTATACACAAATATATTTTTAGCAAAAAAAGCTAATGCCGTCAAGATGGCATATTTAATAATAAAATTCATAAAATTATTGTTCTATGTTGTTGTTATTTTTAATGATTTCTTTAATTCGTAACTGCACTTCTCGTTGATTGATATTAGTAATATCTATATTATTGTTATTCAACACTTCAGATGCTAAATCTAGGTAACTAATAGCTCCTGAACTCTGTGGAGAGAATAATATTACTGATTGACCATAACTTGGCGCTTCTGCTATTTTTGAATTACGACGGATAATAGTCTCAAAAACGGTATTTCCAAAATGCTCTCTCAAATCCACGGATACTTGTTGTGCAAGTCGCAACCTACTATCATACATAGTAAGTAAAATGCCTTCCAAAGAAAGATTTAAATTATACCTTCCTTGTACTAATTTTATGGTTTTCAATAACTTACCTAACCCTTCTAATGCAAAATATTCGCACTGTACCGGCACTAGAACAGAATCTGCGGTAGTCAAAGCATTCAGCGTTATAAGCCCCAACGAAGGAGAACAGTCTATGATAATAAAATCATAATTATCTTTAATAGGTTGTAAGGCTATTTTCAGTAATTTTTCTCGGTTAGGAATATCGATTAATTCCAATTCAGCTCCTACTAAATCTATGTGTGAAGGACTGATATGCAACAAAGGGCAACTAGTTTGTAATAAGGTTTCTGCCATAGTAGCTTCTCCTATTAGAGCATCGTAGAAACTCTTGGTGATAATATTAAAATCCACGCCCAAGCCAGAAGTAGCATTTGCTTGTGGGTCAGCATCTATTAATAGAGTTCTTTGGTTTAAAATGGCAAGACTAGAAGCTAAATTTATGGCGGTAGTAGTTTTTCCTACGCCTCCTTTTTGGTTAGATATTGCTATTATTTTAGGCATTTTTATAGGAGTAATGATTAGGGTACAAAAGTAATTAATTTTAGTTTGGAAATTATTTTAAGTTATGTTTAGAAGAATAAATTTAATACTAAATGTGCAATGTATTATTATTTTACTTACTTTTGTATGAAATATTTTAGTTACCATATTAAAATAACCTAATCAACCCAACCACTCAACTTTCTATGAAGAAAAATTACCTTTTAAAACATTTGTTTTCGTTTATTCTACTTTTTACTACCGTAGAAGGCTTCTCCCAACCAATAGTAAAATTGTTTAGAGATTCTATTGCTAATAATCCCATTACATTCACTATTTGCGGAGCGCCAATCCAGTACCGAGGCTATGTACAAAATACTTCCGAATATAACTTGGATAGTATAAGATTTGTCGTAGATATTCCGAATGGCTTTCATTACCAAACTGCTAGTTTCCAAAGTACAGGTGTTACTCCATTGGTGTTAGACGCATCTAGTACGCCTAATAAGTTAGTAATCAAGACAAGTACGAATACACTCCCTGCTTTTTTTGGTACATTGAACCCAGCTGAATTTACCTATCTTCTAACCGCTAATTGTGCTACACAGGATATAATTCAAAGTGGAGGTACTTCTGAAAACACCTTAAAGGTAACCTATAAAAACCCATCTTCTGCTGGAGTAGCCACTATACAAGAGTCTTCGGACGGGGTAAGTTTGTCTATTCCTACGGTTGTGATTACTAATATTACCAATCAAAATTTATCTTACGCGGCTACTAATTTTGGTCAAACTTTCACAAGAACCATTTCTGTAACCAATACTGGTACTGGTAACTTGGATACTGTTTTCTTTCAAGATATATCAGGTGCAGATGCATTAGTAAATAATATTTCTGTATTAAATGCTAGCTTTGACATCATAAGAAACGGGGTTACAGGTGGTAATAATTATAAAGTATACCGCTTGCGTATCTATAACATAACAACAGGAAATAATAATGGTAAACTAGATGTTGCAGAAACGGTACAAATACAAATAAGCTACACCATGCAAGGTTGTAAAGCTCCTAACACTCAGTATATGGCTTATTGGGGTTGCACACAAGATGTAAATAATGGATTGACAGATACTTTAGGCTGCCAGCACGGCACGAATATAGCAGATGTAAGTTACTTGTCATTTGCTCCTAATATTGTAATAAAAGCCATTCGTTCTTATGCAGCAGAACCAGGTCTTGGCTATCTTGGATTTGATCCTTCGGTTGTATCTTTGAATACAAAATATGGCTACAAAACACACGCCCCTTATTGTACTTCTCGTATCGATGCAGATAGTAGTGGTCAATGGGATTATACTAATTTTGCACAAACAGATACTACATTAGTAGTGGTGGAGTACAAAAACCAAAGTACTAGTTCTGTTGCGTATAATATACGTATGGATAACGGTATTAATCAAGGTAATAACGATAAAGTACTTCTCAATACAGTAAAAGTAAGAGATTCTACTAACCATGTATGGCTATCTCCTAATGTACAGGTAACTGGTTTTGTAGGGCGTGCTTATACCGATGACTTTGGTACATTCCCAGCATTTATGTGTGAGCCAGAAGCCACACGAAACCAAGTACCCAATTCCATCGCAGTCACTATTGATAGTATAGGACCTAACAGTGCCGTATACTTGATGTATGAGCGAATGAACTGTCGTTGTGAAAGGAGATTAAATTTATTCATGATGGAGGATTGGAGAGAGTTTGGAGCTAAATATGAAAATAGATGTGGTAAATCAGTAGAATCCTTACATGTTGGAGCAACTGGAGGGGGCTATGGTTTCGGTAGAAACGAACCTTACACACCAGCTATTCCTGAACACATAATAGATGGAGAAAAACATTTATTTGTTATTCAAGATAATAATTCTAGTTGGAGAGGTGGACCGTATCCATCTGTAGCTAGCTTTCCACGGTCGCAAGTAAAAGTAGAAATTCAAGTACCGCCTTGTTATAAATATGTAGGAGGTCAGCTGCAAGGTAGAGATTATACAGCTACTGTGTGGAATCTTAATTTGCAAACCCAACTACCAAATCCAGAAAGACCAGGTACTTTGCTCACAGCATACTCTAACATAGGAGCAAGTAATGGTGGTTGGTCTTTTACTGGAGATAACATAGATGCAAGAGGCATATACATAGAATTAGTAGCGGATTGTAGTCTATCAGGTTGTGATCCTTCTAAACTAGATTCTGTGAGAATAAAACAATATAGAAATGAAGATATAACCTGTTCTCCAAATTGTTTTGCCGAACTATCTCCTTGGGTACATATTCCTGTAAGTATTACTTGTACTCAAAACTGCTCTACTACACCAGGAATGGAAGTAGTAGATATACAGGCATATAGAACTACTATGGGCTATCCTGATGCTAATAATGATGGAATAGGAGAAGAGTTTGGCACTTTTAATGGATTAGAAAAAAGGTATGAAGCAAGAACAGGTGATACTATCAAGCAAGTGTTCCGAGGTGTGGTACATACCAATGGTACTAATCCTGATTTTGGAATAGCAAGAGCGGTAGTAAAAATGTCAAAGGTAGGATATGTATTACGAGGTGCTTATACTAAAATAAAAATATACGATGCACAAACAGCAACCACGTACCCACTATTTAATATACAATCAGTTACAGAATCGTATCCGAATGTTCCTTATGGCTACCCTGTCGAAGAAGTATATCCAACCTCTACTTGCGGAAACAATAATTTAGCAGATACAGGTAGAACTTTTATATACACTATAGATTTACTTAATAATGCTTTTGCCTATGGCTTACCTTTCGGTTTCAAGCTAGATGAAGGAGATAGTGTAATAATAGATGCTAAGTACGTAGTATATTATAACAATATTCTAGCAAATTTTGAAATTGGTACTGCTTTATTCATTAATAATTTTTATGTTACTAATAATAGTGATCCACTGTCCGGAGTTGTTGATAATGTACCTACTTTACAAAAACTTTCTTGTAATGCTCCATTTAATAATGCAATAAAAATAAAAAACGCGGGCAGACCTTTTGGAGTAGATAACTGGTATAATCCAATCACACGTGAAGGAAGTAAACAATATATGCAATTTAATTCTTGTGAGAGTTCAATTCCTTTTGGGTTAAGTTTTAGTGGTGGAGAAGCAACTTCTACTTGGGATTATGAAACTCGTTTTTCACCGTATATTGATAAAGTACAACTAGTAATTCCATCAGGTATTTACACTACAGGATCTACAGCTAGATTATATGTACGAGCAAGATATTCTGCTAAATTAAATACATCTAGTACTGGAAGTACAATTGATGATAATCAAGCAATACAAGCTAGACAGCAATTTGATGTCCCAATTATACACGCAGGTAGAGGAGCTAATAATTGTGGCTATGATACGCTTACTATTGATTTAGGTGTAATAACTAATCCTAATCCTTTTGATGGTAGTGATGCATCTAGAATTAGAATCTATGAATTTAATCAATACGAAATAGAATTACCGTTAGCAGCAAGCTGTGAAGCAGCTGATAAATCTCCTTTCTATGTTAGAACAACTACTAAATCTCATGATAAAGATGGTAAATCTTATCCAGATAACGATCCATTATGGATTAATCGTGGTTCAGGAGATATATTTCAAGGATTTCAATTTCAAGGGCAACCTATATATCAATGTCCGGGTATTTATTCCGATACGTTTTTTTATGTAAAACCTAGATTAGAATTAACTTCTAGTACGCCATTTTTATTGAATCCATCCAGGAAAGTTTCTTGGATTGTAAATCTATCTAATACTAGACCAGCTCCTTCTCTAAATACTTGGTTGCATATAGTAGCAGGAAATAACTACACGAATGTAAGACTAAAAAATACAAGAACAAATGAAATATTCCCAGTCCCAGCTAATGGGTTTGTACCATTCTCTGCTACTTTACTATCCCTTGCGGATACTGCTACATTACGAGTAGAAGCTGACTTTATTCCGAAGGGAAATTGTAATGCTGATTCGGTAAAAATAATTTCTGGTTGGAATTGTAGTAATGTATTACCAACTGCATTCTCTACTATGCCATGTACTAATTGTATTTTTGATACGATTGTTTTAAAATCTTCACCCCTAGATCCAGGTGCGTTAATAACTATTGATTTCCCTCAATATATTTCTAATTTCTGTAAAGATACTGTATATAAATTTAAAATAAAGTCCGTATTGTTAGGTAATTTGTATAGTCCAAAGTTACAAGTTGTTATTCCACCTCATTTGTATATTTCCAATTTACCATTTGAATTAACTTTCCCTATTAATACAGCTCCACAGGTTATTAATGCTAGCCCTACACTTATTTCCGTAAATGATCCCAACCTTCCAAGGATATACGAATACGATTTGAGTGCTTACAGTTCTTTAATAGCAACCAATGGATTAGATGGTGTTTCGGGTAATCCCAATAACCAAGAAGTAGAGTTAGCTATCCAAATACACGGAGAATGTGGCTACTATTATGGAGATGAAATGGCTATGAGTGCCTTATTCAAAAGTGCTTGCGGCATAGATTACACTGCTAAAAATATAGCAGGTACGTACCATGCTCCATTAGTAGATTTGAAAAAATATAAAATAGCAATAAATATGGTGAGTGAAATTCCTTCTCCATGTGCAGGACCTTCTACTGTAACCATGACATTGATTAATACAAGTAAAGTTGCAGTTACTACAGGGAATTATGATTCCGTCTCTGTTACTATACCTTATGGTACATCTTACCTGCCTAATAGCACTGTTGGTAGTATTAATTTCTTAAATACAGAACCTTCTTCTATCTATGTTCTAAACAATGGAGACAAAAGAATCATCTGGCATATTAATACACCATTATCCGTAGGAGATACTGCATTATTCCGATTTAAGTACACCTCTGACCCATTTATTTTGGCAGGCTGTACCAATGTACGATTGTTAGCATCTTCTGTATTACAAATACCAGCCCAGTTTTGTGCAGCTAATGGTACAAGTTGTAGTTTCTCGGCTATTACAGGTACTACCAAGGTTGAAATCGAAGTAAATAAGGCTAGAGTAGAATTACTAAATGCCCAAGGTTACGGTTTAAGTGATAATAGTGGAAATAATGCGAATGTATATGTGTTATTAGATGTTAAAAACCTTGGTCGTCCTATTCGCAATCCTTATGATTTTAATTTGAATGTATACAAAGATGTAAATGGTAATGGATTTTATGATGCTGGTGATGTATTTATTAAAACAGTAGTAATAGATACGTTAGCTGGTTCTGCTAATGGTGGAATTATTACAAATGACTTATTATTAAATATTGGTAACATAGATATTAGCGGAACTTGCAAATTATTAATTACCCCAGATACGATAATTCACCCATGTTTTTGTAATCAAAATCTTATTGCAGTCAATATATTTGCTATTCAAGCAGGACCAGATACTTCTGTCGCTTGCTCGGTGTCTAATACTCAGTTGAGAACAAGAGTCCCTTCCCAATGTTGCCCTGCTGCTTCCTATACATGGAAAAGCCTTAATGGTACTGGAAGTTTTAGCTCTACTGCAATAGCAAATCCTATTTATACTCCTTCTGCATCGGATAGAGTAAGTCCAGTAGGAGTAATGTTAGAAGTTACAGTAACTCCATCAGGTTTGTGCAGTACATTTGCTGCCATAAAAGACACAGTTACAATCCGATTTGGAGGAATAAATATTATAGTTGATCCAGTTATTGATTGGAATATATGTGCGAATGAGAATGTTCCTAATACATTGATTATTACTACTCCTGTAGCAGATTCCATCGTTTGGACAAATTCTAATACAGCTGTTGGATTAGGCGCAATAGGACGAGATAATACGTTAAGTTTTAATGTCCCTAGCTTTACTTCTTCTAATACTACAAATGCTACTATTGCAAGCACTGTTACGATAACACCTTATATTAATGGTTGTCCAAGTTCTACTTTGGCTAGTTTTAATATAAATGTAAAACCAACCCCTATCTTGAATGGCGGCAATCCTTTTGCGAATATTGGTATTTGCCCAAGCGAACCAGTAGGCGAAGTAGCCGTAAGCTCGAATGTAGTATTGGATAACCTAACTTGGACAAGCAGCAACGCACTAGTAGGCTTAAGCGGTGGAGTAGACAAT
>JAYUJA010000035.1:0-1007 GCA_043765495.1 Bacteroidia bacterium | reverse complement strand
AGATACTATCATTTGCCATCACATGCACCGATTTTGCTATGCCTAGTAGGCTATCTTCTAGGTATACTACTATCCTGCCGCTTTGGTAGGTGAGTTTTACGGTAGTAGTAGGCTGGAATCGGATTAAATCATTAGAATCTAACTGTATGCTGGCTATGCTGCTATAATTCGTTATATGGGCAGATTTTGCATTATCATACAATCCTATTTTTACCATTTTCTGGGCGCAAGCGATGGGAGTAAAAATAAAAGTCAAGCAGCAAAGTAGTAGGAATCTATACATACAAACAAGGTTTAGGATACGCAATAAATAGGTTGCAAAAATAAGCTATTTTTTTAATATCTTTGCATACTTGTTTTTTAGCCTCTTTTGAAAAAATGTCCAATAAAAATAAAAATAAAATAGGAACCGTATATTCCACCAAACCAGATTTTGAATACGAATACGAAAAAGTAGACGAAGAAATAATAACCCTACTTCCTAACGAACAAAAATTACGCATTACTTTCGAAACCAAAGGGCGTGGTGGCAAGCAGGCTACCATCATCACGGGGTTCGTAGGGCAGGAAGAAGATGCCCAAACCCTCGCAAAAAGCTTAAAAGTATACTGTGGAATAGGTGGCAGCAGCAAAGACAATGAAATACTACTACAAGGCGACCAGCGGGTAAAAGCAAAAGAATACCTCCTAAAAATGGAATATACAGTAATAGGAAAATAAAGGATAAGGTAGTAAGTACACCTATGTTAATAATTAATATATTTGCACTTTTATAACTATAACTATACTATGGAAAGCCCTATCCCCGTAATCGTGTATGCAGAAGCTACTCCCAACCCCTCTACGATGAAATACGTAGCTAATCGCCCTGTATTAGCCGATGGCAGAACTGCCGAATATACCTCCAAAGAAAGTACCAGTGGTGCGCCTATGGCAATCCAGCTTTTTCAATTTGACTTTGTACAAGCAGTATTTTTTTGTAATAACTATGTCACAGTAACCAAAAA
>JAYUJA010000034.1:0-8937 GCA_043765495.1 Bacteroidia bacterium | reverse complement strand
CCATTGCGCTGGTGGCTACAGAAGTGCCGTTGGAAGTAGTATTGTAAAAAATAGTTTATCAAAAAATAAAGTATATGATTTAAGTGAAGCTGTAACGTCATTTGGATCCATCTTATGAAATACAATAAACACAAAGCCCTGTTAATATAACTAACAGGGCTTTTTTTATTTTTTTATCAACCAATCACATAGTAGGCGCAAGTAGTAAAAAAGTTTCGTACAAATGGTATAGCGCTAATCCAACGAGCTTGCTCACTCACTTTCCAATTAAATTTATACTGATAGATAGGGTTTTTGAAATAATACTTTTTTTCTACAATAGAAAACCCTGATGCAATACAAATACGCTCAAATCTTTCTACCGATATTCCCGTCTCTTTTATATCTACCAACCCATCTATTACTGCTTCGGCTTCCTTACCCATGCGTAGTACACCCTTGTACATAGGAGTAGGTAATAAATGGTAATACGGCATTTTTGACAAAAATTTATTTTGGCATAGCTGCTGGTGTCCACCAAAAGGCATGTACCAAGGCGGGAATGCAAAAAATACTTTGCCACCAGGTTTTAGAAATTCTTTTAGTTTTGGTATGAATTTTTCTTGGTTAGGAATGTGTTCTATTACATCTTTTAGTATAATCAAATCAAATTTATGCCCAATATCTTTTGCTACGTCTATATCGTAAATATTTTTATTCAACAAACGTAATAATCCTTTGTCAATAGCTTCTTTCATAAAGAATTGCGCGTTTTCTAGCCTAGAACTTTCTAGCTCAATACCCATGCATTGGTGTCCCAAATCCGTAAAAGCTTTTAATACTCCTGCTTCTGCACAGCCTATTTCTAATATATCTAATTTGTGGCTTTTATCCAAGTGTTGGGTAGCGAAAGGAAGCACATAATCCCTCGAAATATAGTATTGCCAATTAAAGTAAGTTTGTTTATTCGTATGAAATTCAAACATATAGTAGTATTTTAGGGTGTATAAAAAGAGTAGCAAATATATACTATTTATTGAATGGTTACATAAGTTTTTATTGTATTTTTGCTGAAATAGCTGTACTATAAATCTAAAACCACCCTAATTCCTACATTCATGGATAAAATGAATCCCTTTACAAAAGGCTTGAAAGAAGCACAAAATTACAACGAAAAAACTATTTGCTGTTTTGTAGTAGATGTGTCAGGATCTATGTATGGTAGCCCTATACAAGAGCTAAATAAAGGCTTGCAGGATTTTTACCAAGATATAAAAAAAGATAATCGTACGCGTACTTCTCTAGAAATAGCTATCGTAACCTTCGGCAGTAATATAGAATTAGTACTGGCTCCCAATCTAGTAGATAGTATCCCAGCCATGCCATTATTACACGCAGATGGCAGTACTCGCCTTGCTGACGGAGTAAAAGAAGCCATAAAAATAGTAGAAGACCAAAAAAAATGGTACAAAGCTACTGGGCAAAGCTACAAACGCCCTTGGATAGTATTAATCAGCGATGGAGCGCCAGATAGTAACCAAAATATACCAGCCCTAGCACAGCAAATACAACAAGATAGTATTAAAAACAGCTATTTTTTTTACCCAATAGGCGTGGACGATGCGGATACTGTTATGTTACAAACGTTGTGCGTACCACCAGTAGTAGTAGGTAAATTGCAGCACGCAAAATTTGCCGATTTCTTTCATTGGCTCAGTGCAAGCATAAGTATGGTAGCCGCTTCCAAAGAAGGAGATAAAATAAGCTTACCAAATCCAAGCGATTGGATGAGTGGGTTTTCTATATAAAAAATAAATGAAAAGTACACATTCTTATACGGATAATTGGATAGTAATAGGCGGCTCCGTAGCAGGACAAAAACACTTGCAGCAAAATATCCTTTGCCAAGATGCACATAATTATACAGAACTAAATGGCTGGGGCATAGCTATAGTGTGCGACGGTGCAGGCTCGGCTACATATGCGGATATTGGTGCTACTGAAACTACTCGTATCGCCACCATAGAAATACAAAATCTAGTACAACAAAATAAATGGATAGAAAATGCTACTTTCCCTTCCCAAAAAGAATGGAATACGATAGCTAATCAAGTTGCTTATGGTATCTACACTAAATTACAGCTTTTTGCTATAAAAAATAAATATACATTATCTGATTTAGCTTGTACTATCATTGTGTTAATAAACAGTCCATTAGGGGTATTGTTATTTCATATAGGAGATGGAAGAGGTGCATACTGCGACACAAATAAGAATTGGCATACCTTATTTACGCCATTTAGAGGGGAATACGCCAACGAAACCGTTTTTATCACTTCGG
The DNA here is from genome assembly GCA_043765495.1 of Bacteroidia bacterium. Taxonomy (GTDB): domain Bacteria; phylum Bacteroidota; class Bacteroidia; order JAYUJA01; family JAYUJA01; genus JAYUJA01. The sequence continues at coordinate 6,617 of JAYUJA010000034.1, read as the reverse complement.
CTATATGGCAGGATACGGATAAATACATTGGTACTAACTATATCCCTAACCCTATTACAGCGTTTGCGTTGTTGAGCGATGGCGTAGAAAAATATTGTTTTCATCTAAACGAAAAGTTAGGTACGATATTTGTATCTAAAAATGAACCTTATACGCTTTTTTTAGATCCATTAATAGAGAATATACGAGCATTAAATTCCGAAAATACACCAACAGAAATGCAAGAATTATGGCTTTCTTTTTTACAAAATGGTACTATTGGATTAGAACAAGAAGAAGATGACAAAACTTTGATAATAGGTGTTTCGTACTTATCCTGATTATTTTACTGTTTTTTTCTATATTTTTCATTACTTTTGTACAACTAATAAACGCATTACATCGCTTTTTATACCTAAAATAAAAATATTTCATTCCTTAACCTATTATAGCTAATTTTCACATTTACCATGAAAAAAATAACTTTATGTATTGCTGTTTGCTTTTTGTCTAATTTATTTGCACAGCAGCCCAAAAATTCTCCAATGAGCCTGCCCAAAGCTCCTACTTGTGAGACAAATACCGACAAAGATAATATCCACTACTGTAATGTAACTGTACTAAATCAATTCACCAAAGAACACCTTAAATACCCTAAAAAAGCCCTTAAAGATAGCCTACAAGGTATGGTGATTGTAAAATTCAATATTAGTGCTACTGGAATGATAGAAAACCCTATCGTACACAAAGATCTAGGTGGTGGCTGTGGAGCAGAAGCTATCCGACTACTAAAACTATCCAACAAACTACTCGGACGCTGGACACCAGCCTATCAAAACGGCAAAGCTATAGCCATACAATATACCATGCCTATCCGTTTCATCATACCCCGCTCCGAAGTAATAGTACCACCTATTGTCCAACCCGAAGTTCCTGTAAAACAATAAATAACTGAACACAATGTCTATAAATAATAAATACCACGATAGAGACACCAGTTGGCTGTCTTTTAACGCAAGAGTACTGCAAGAAGCCAAAGATACGAAAGTGCCATTGTATGAAAGAATAAAATTTCTAGCTATTTTTTATTCTAATCTAGATGAATTTTATCGAATACGTGTAGCAGAATGGAGACGATTGAGCAATCTGCCAGTACCTATGAAAAGAGAATTAAAAGAAAATCCAGACGAAATATTAAAGCAAATAGAAAGCATCGTACAAATGCAACAAAGCGATGCTGAATATATTCTAGAAAACCAATTATTAAAAGAACTAGAAACACACAATATATTTATTATCAATGAAAACCAATTAGATTTAGGACAGAAAACGTATCTATTTAGTTATTTTGATGCTATCATCATGCCGCATATCGAAGCGTTGAATATCACGAATAAAAAACGTAACCCACAATTAGATAATGAATCTATTTATCTGGCTACCAAATTAAGAAATTCAGATAAAATAAATAAAAGCAAAAAAATAAGTTTTGAATACTACCTCGTAGAAGTACCAAGCAAAAGACTAGGCAGATTTATCGAACTTCCACCCAATGGCGATACTCGGTATATTTTGTTTTTAGAAGATGTAATACGACTCAATATCGCAAAAATATTCCCAGAACATGAATTAATAGAAGCTTACTCTGTAAAAATATCCAAAGACGCAGAATTAATAGTAGAAGATGAATTTAGTGGTAATCTACTACGTAAAATAAAAAGTAGCTTGAATAAACGAGAAAAAGGAGAGCCTACAAGGTTGTTGTACGACAACCAGATACCCAAAGATTTTTTAATGCAGCTGAAGCAAGTATTGCGGCTAAAAACAGTAGATGTATCGCCTACGAATCGCTACCAGAATATTAATGACTTTATGAAATTCCCAAAAGCCAATAATCCTGCCTTATACTACGCGCCTATCGTACCCATCACCATACCAGATTTAGAAACCAATAAATCGTTTTTTACAGTATTAAAAGCGAGTGATTACTTATTACATTTTCCGTATCAAAGCTATAATTATGTATTAAAATTCCTAGAAGAAGCCGCTAACGATGACCATGTATTATCCATAAAAATCACGTTATACCGAGTAGCTAGTAATTCTAAAATCATAGCCTCGTTGATAAAAGCTGCGAAAAAAGGCAAGCAAGTGACTGCATTTGTAGAATTGAAAGCCCGATTTAGTGAAGAATCAAACATTACCCATGCCAAAGATTTGGAAGATGCTGGCGTAAATGTATTGTATAGTTTCCCGCTACTCAAAGTACATTCCAAGCTAATACTAATACGCCGTAAAGAAGGTAAAAAAATACAAGGATACGCTTATCTAGGTACAGGGAATTTCAACGAAAGTACTGCCAAAGTATACTCGGATAGTTCTTTGCTTACCGCTCACAAAAACATTACAGACGAGCTAGAAGATGTTTTTGATATACTAGAAGATACGCGTATAAAAACCCCATTTGAGCACATACTAGTAGCCCCCGAGCATCTACGCCATAATATAGAAAGTATGATAGATCAAGAGATTAAAAATGCACTCAAAGGCAAAAAAGCAGAAATATGGCTAAAAATGAATGGCTTACAAGACGAGAAAATAATCAATAAACTATACGAAGCCAGCAACGAAGGCGTAAAAATAAGAATCATAGTGCGAGGAATATGCTGCCTAGTACCAGGTATCAAAAAACAAAGCGAAAATATCAAAGTCATCAGTATCGTGGATAAATTTCTAGAACACGCAAGGGTGTACATATTTCATAATGGTGGCGATACTAAAGTATATCTTTCCTCTGCCGATTTTATGGAAAGAAATCTTACCCGCCGCATAGAAGTCGCTTTTCCTATTTATGATAAAAAACTAAAAACAGAAATACTGGATATGATACAGATGCAATGGGCAGATAACGTTAAAGCTCGTATCGTGGACAAAAATCTAAACAATGATTATAGAAAAGAATCCGATAAAACGCAACGATTTCAAACCGATTTTTATACTTATTTAGAAGAGAAATACAAAAAATAGAGCCCATAAAGCTCTATTTTTTATTTTGTAGGATACCATTTTATTTTTTATTTATAAACGAAAAGCATTACTCCACCACTAATTTATGTATACTTACTGTACCAGCATTGGTTATTTTTAGATAATAAATACCTTTCGCATACGTACTCAAATCTATATTTATTGTAGAATTAGTTATTTTATTCGTAATCAAATTATTTCCTATTATATCGGATACGTTATAGCTTACATTATCCCAATTGTTACCACTAAATTGTACACTGAAAAGCCCTGTACTTGGGTTAGGATACACTGTATACGCATTCGTAGAAAGTTCTTTTATGGCAGAAGAAGCAATTATTACACTTACTTGGTTGGATAAGCAACTTTGTGTGAATATAGTGTCATACATAGTTGGGATAAATGTATAATTTCCTATCTGTGTAGCTATATACGTAGGTACAGAGCTATTAGATACTACGATTCCGTCTTTTATCCATTCATATTTTCGTCTATTATTAGGGAAAGAAGAAGGCCAATTCGCAGTAACACTTAATGGTGTATTTACAATAGCTGGATTAGGCGTAGTAATGGAGTAGGTAGCTTGCCAAGTTTGGATTTCTAGGGTAATATTATTGCCAGCAACAGGAGCCGCCCAAGCTTCCGAAACAATATAATAAGTGCCTGCTGGTAACAATAAATAAGACACCGCAGGAGCATAACCACTCGTTACACAAGCATCATCGTCGTATTCGGGTGAGTTTACCAATTGCATAGCAGAGTTGTATACACTTACATAGCTATCCATGGCTGCACTATCTACGTCTATGCCGCTATTGCAGGTACTTATTTGCACCCATCTGCATTCAGTAAGGATTAATTTATGGAATATTTCAGGGGATTCTAGTAATGGGTTGTATAGATTATCTTGGTAATTAGCTAATGTAAAGGTAGTAGTATAATTACTAGGGTTAGTACCAGCAGTTATAGCAGTGGATTTTATATCTCCTTCTCTTCGTATTACAGTAAAAGATGCTACATTACTGCTATCACTAGGGCAGCCAGGGTACGACAGTACAGAACGCACATATACTACCCTTGTAGGCAGTGTATCCCCCGATATGCCAGTAACTATAGCTTGTGACCAATTGTTTCCACTTACTCCCAAGGGTGCATAGTTTACATTATCCAAAGAGCCTATCCACTCTACATTTCCGCCTGCTCCTACCACAGTACCATTCACAGGGTCACCAAAAAATACAGAAGCGGGCGTTACTGTTACTGCCCCTGCATTCGGCAAGGTAGTACACGTTACGGGCAAGGTCACATCATCGATACTTATATCCATACCAAAAGCTCCTTTGCCTTCAAAAATAATATAATTAGTAAGTCCGTTGAACGATAATGGTAGGTTGTATGTATACTTATACCAGCCTTGTGTAGCTACTACTGGCACATAGCCAGCATATCGGTACAACGTTCCTAGTAGTACTTTGGAAGTGCCTACTGCATTAGGAGTGGTATTTATCCATATATTAAGGGTGTCATCTTTTAAGTTAAACGTACTCCCCCCATTACGCAATATACTATTGGTATCTCTATACAGCCAAAAATCAATGGTAGCTCCTGCATTAGTAGATAGGTTTATATTCGGCGATACGAGTATACTTTTACTACCTGCATCGAGGGTAGAAGTATTTAGATAAGCCATTTTATTCCCAGTGTGTGCAGTGTGGTTTGGATTAATAGAAAATTCTTCTCCCGAAGCCCACATAATACTAGGATCTGGGTAAGTGCCTTCGCTAACCCAGCCATTTGGTAGAGAAAAGGATTCGAAACTTTCCGTGTATTGTGCTTGCGCTACAGGAATCAATACAAAGGTGTTAAATAGTAAAGTTAAGAATAGTGAAAATTTGTGCATAGCATTAAAAAAATTTGTAGTTTTGCAAAAATAAGCAATTTCTACGACGTGAGCAATTTTTTTGACTTTTTCCAATACCTAGGACAACCAGAATCTATTATTCGATATGGTGGCTTGACCCTGTTGCTATTGGTAGTATTTATCGAAAATGGTTTATTTTTTGGGTTTTTTCTACCTGGCGATAATTTGATCCTTTTTTCTGGTGTTTTTTGTGCCATTCCGAATAGATTATTGGATTACCCGATTGGAATAGTGATGTTGCTACTTATTTTATCCGCTATCACTGGCAGTACAGTAGGTTATTTTTTTGGTAGGAAAACAGGAGAAGCTTTGTATACTAAAAAGGAATCTATTTTTTTTAAGAAAAGCTATATCACTACTGCGGACGCATATTTTAAAAAATATGGATCTTCTACCTTGATAATGGGACGCTTCTTACCCGTAGTGAGAACCTTCGCACCTATACTAGCTGGAATGGTAAAAATGGATTTCTATCAATTCATGCTCATGAATATAACAGGAGCTATCGCTTGGGTGGTATCGCTGGCTGGTATTGGTTATTATCTAGGTAAAACATTTCCCGAACAAATACAAAAATATTCTGGTATCATAGCTATCGCACTCATTGTTATCACTGCTTTACCACTACTATCTAAATTTTTATTTTCTAAAAACGAACAATAATTTTATACACTAAAACTGTATTACTATCGCCTTATGATTACCTTAAGAAAAATTACCTTTGTAAAAAGTAGCCCTGATGTATCCGATTGCCCCGTTAGCGAATTACCCGAATATGCTTTCATTGGACGTTCTAATGTGGGAAAATCGTCTTTGATAAATATGATTTGCAACCAAAAAATCGCAAAAACATCTTCTACTCCTGGCAAAACCCAATTGATTAATCACTTCATGGTGAATGACGAATGGTATTTGGTGGATTTGCCTGGTTATGGCTTCGCTAAAATAAATAGACAAGTAAAAGCAACCCTAGAACCCATGATTGCCAAGTATATCCTAGAACGTCCTACCCTAGTGTGCTTGTTTTTATTGATTGATATACGTCTAGAACCCCAAAAGAGAGATTTAGACTTTTTTCATTTTTTGGGTAAAAACGGTATTCCTTTTCATATTATATTTACAAAATCGGATAAGCTCACCATCGCCAAAGTAGACGCTAGTGTAGAAAGTTATAAAAAAGAATTAGCCGAAATATGGGAAACTTTCCCTACCTATACTATTACTTCCTCTGAAAAGAAAATCGGAAAAGAAGTAATTTTAGGTTGGATAAATGCGTACAACAAACTCCCTGTGAATACACAGAAATAAGGCTTTACACCGTAAAACTATTCGTAAGTATAAAAAAATCTTCTACACTCAATTGCTCGGCTCTTTTGTCTAGGAATGGGATATTTTCTTGTTGAAATAACATTTGTTTTAACGCATTTCGCAATGTTTTTCTGCGTTGGTTAAATGCCATTTTTACTACTTGTTTGAATAGTTTTTCATCACACGGCAAACTATAATCTGCTTTTCTTACTGCTTTTATTACTCCTGACTGTACTTTGGGTGGTGGTATGAATACTTCTGGCCCTACATCGAATAAATAACTTACATCGTAATAAGCTTGTAGCAGTACACTGGTGACGCCATATACCCTAGATCCCGCAGGCGATGCAAAACGCTTTGCGACTTCTTTTTGAAACATTCC
>JAYUJA010000033.1:0-8996 GCA_043765495.1 Bacteroidia bacterium | reverse complement strand
ACTTGGAGTACTCCCGTTAATGTCGGTAATATGCTAAATACTATTGGTGATGAAATGTTTCCAGCTATACAAGGCGATTCTATTCTATACTTTGCCTCCGATGCACTACTAGGCTATGGTGGATTAGATTTATATTATAGTAAAATAACTAAAACCAATTCAGGAGGATGGGAATTCTCTGCACCCAAAAACCTAGGGTATCCATTCAATACAAGTTTTGATGATTTTGGAATAAGTGTAATAAAAGGAAATAAAATGAAAGGTTTCTTTGCATCGAATAGAAAAGACGGATCCGTAGGAGACGATGACATTTATAGCTTTGAAAAAATGCCAGAAGCAATCCTAGCAAAAGGAATCGTGAAAGATGAAAAAACAAACCTACCTATCACAGGTGCTATCGTAACCTTAAAATTAAACGGAAAAGAAATAGATAAACTCACCACAAAAGATGGAAAATACGAATTTGCAAATCTAAAAGATGGACAAAACTACGAAATTATCGTCGAAAAACCATTCTACCAAGGTGGCAATGCAGCCGCAAAAATACCCTTCTCTACCGATGCATTAGGCTTTGAAGCAGAACCGACTTCCCTACAAAAAGAATACAAAAACGATGTTATGATTAAGCCATTAAGCTTTCTAGCAATCGTAAAAGTAGTAGATAAAAATACCAACGCACCATTACCAAACGCAAAAGTATACGCAAAAGGCACAGAAACACAAACCACTACTACCAACCCACAAGGAACTTGCCAACTAGCCAACGAAATAAAACCAGATATTACCTACGAAGTATTCGCAGAAGTAGATGGCTATTTTACGGATTCCAGAACCCTATCTACCAATGCAGCCACCATCAGCTACAACCTAGAAATACCATTACTACAAATTACCAAAGAAGAAATTAAGTTGAATAATATTTACTACGATTATAACAAAGCAACCCTACGAAAAGAATCCATGATAGAGTTAGATAAATTAGTAGATTTATTAGTAAAAAACCCCAAAGTAGCCATACAGCTAAATTCCCATAGCGATGCCAGAGGAAACGATGCCTACAACTTAAAACTGTCCCAGTCCCGTGCAAAATCCGTTGTAGACTACCTGATATCCAAAGGCATAGAAGCACAAAGATTAACACCAAAAGGCTGGGGAGAAACAGACCCCGAAGTCATAGATGCTAAAACAGAAGACGAACACCAAAAAAATAGACGAACAACGTTTAACGTAACCAACCAATAAAATACCACCTAAAAAGCTATCCAACTATGGGTAGCTTTTTTTAGTAGTAAAAATCCTTAAAATACAATAAAATGCAAGTAATATTTTCCAGATAGAACAAACGTTATTCATTTTTTGTTATATTTGCGAATTATAATATTATACACAATTAAGTATCTAAACATTTATGGCAAAGGTAGAAGTAATAATGCCCAAAATGGGCGAAAGCGTAGCAGAAGCTACTATACTAAAATGGGTAAAAAATATAGGTGATAAAATCGCATTAGACGATATACTAGTAGAAATAGCTACAGATAAAGTTAATTCTGATATCCCCTCCCCAGTAGCTGGTATACTCGTAGAAATATTATACAAAGAAGACGATATTGCGCAAGTTGGTAGCCCAATCGCTATCATAGAAACCCAAGCTGTAGCAACTATAACACCTGTACTAGAAGTCAAACCTGAACCAATACCTACTCCTACCCCACAAGTAATAGAAGTAGTTGAGCAACCTATTATTGCTCCCGCAGCACAGTACACTAATAACGTAATACCTACCCCCACACCCGAAATACTACAAACAATACAACAACCTATTATTGCTCCGCCAGTCCAATATACTAATAATGTAACCCCTACTGCCGAAAACAATGAAATGCCTACTACGAATAATTATGTTAGTCATTCACCACTAGTTCGCAACATAGCACAAAAAGAAGGAATCTCTCTCCTAGAATTAGATAGAATAAAAAGAACAGGCAGAGACGGTAGATTAACAAAAGAAGACCTTTTAATATACATAGAAAACAAACAAAAGGAAATAATAGCAACTCAAAACCCAGCAAGACAAGCAGCCGTTCCACCAAGTCCAGTATTTTTTTTCACTCCAGTAGCTCCTTCAGATACCGTTATCGTACCAGTGCCTACTCCAGTTGTTACTCCTACCATACCAACGCCAGTACCTGCAGTTACCCCTGTTCATCGCTCCATACCTATACAAGAAGGAGACGAAATAATAGAAATGGATAGAATGAGAAAGCTAATAGCAGAACACATGGTGAATTCTGTCCAAACCTCCCCACACGTTCAGTCCTTCATAGAAGTAGATGTTACTGCTATTGTAAAATGGAGAGAAAAAATTAAAAGCAAATTTGAACAACAATACCAAGAAAAAATCACCTACACACCTATATTCATAGAAGCAGTAGCGAAATCATTAAAAGATTATCCAATGGTAAATGTTTCATTAGACGGAACTAAAATCATTAAAAGAAAACATATCAATATCGGAATGGCTGCTGCACTACCAACAGGTAATTTAATAGTTCCTGTTATCAAAGATGCAGATACAAAAGATTTGACAAGCCTAGTAAAAGCCGTAAATGACCTAGCAAATCGTTCCAAAACAAACAAACTACAGCCCGATGATATACAAGCAGGCACATTTACAGTCACGAATGTAGGTACTTTTGGAAGCGTATTCGGTACCCCAATAATAAACCAGCCACAAGTCGCAATACTTTCCATTGGAGTAATTAAAAAAAGACCCGTCGTCCTAGAAACCAAAGAAGGAGACGTAATAGCAATAAGAAGTATGATGTACTTATCCCTATCCTACGATCACCGAATAGTAGATGGTGCACTAGGTGGTATGTTCCTCAAACGAATTGCAGAATACCTAGAAGCTTTTAACACACAACAATACTTAGATTAATAAATATAGAGGCAGATAAATCTGCCTCTATTCTTTTTTACTAACTACTTCGCTGCCATCTGCTACTTAATGTACTTGTTGTTAGGTATTTAGAAAAAACACCTCTGTTATATTATAATTACAATTATAATATAAAAAACTTGTGTATGTGGAATTAATAACATATATTTGTCTCCTTATATAACACAAAGAACACACCTTACTCAAATAAATTGCTTATGCAAACAATTACTACTTTTTCAAAAAATTTACTTTCACTAGCTATCTCTGCTGCCGCATTTATTGGTTTTAACGTTGATTCGTTACAAGCACAAGTTAACTGTACTGTTAATGCAGGTACTGCAAATAGTGTATGCGAAGGAAATCCTATTCCTTTACGTGGAAATGTAAATGGACCCTATTCTGCTGTTTCATGGTCTGGTCCAGGAGGTGGCGGATCTGGACTTAATATAGATATAGGAGGAATGGCACCAGGTACATACACTTATATTATTACTGCTACTTGTGCCGTTGGTACTGCCACACAAACTGTTACTAAAACAGTAGTGCCTGCCCCACCTACTCCTATGGCATCCGCTCCGGCATCATCCTGTACTGCTGCTGGTCCTATTCCTCTTACAGCCTCTCCTGCTGGTGGTGTTTGGTCTGGAAATGGCACTTTTTCTGGTAGTAGTTTCACGCCTCCATCTGGAGGAGCGTGCTCCGCTGATGGTAAAGGTTCTGCTTCTGTTACTTATACCGTAAGTTCGGGTGGTTGTAAAAAATCCGTTAATATAGTAGTACCGTATACTTATGCTCCTACTAGCTCCGCTATAGCTGCTGCTGCATCACAAGGATGTGGTAGTGGTAGTATTAGTTTAGTAGGTACATGTGACGGTGCTTGTACTGGTTCTTGGACTACTTCTAGTCCTGGTGTTAGTATAGGTAATTCCAGTAGTCCTAGTACTAGTGTTGCTATTAATGATGTAATAGACCCTTGTGTACCAGGTTCTGCTAAAACATATGATTTTACTTGGACAGTATCTGGTTGTGGCGATTGTGGCACTGGAGGTAGTGCGAATGCTAGTGTTACAGTTACTTCTACTATACCTCTCACAGCAGCAAGCGCTGGTCCAGACAAGTCGTATTGTACAGGGCTACCAAGCCCTGTAATACCATTATCAGGAAATCCAGTTCAGTCTAATGAAAGCGGTCTTTGGGCTGTAAGTGTTTACCCTGCTGGTGGTCCATCTATTGCTTTCTTACCTAACGCATCTACTCCTAATGCTCTAGCATCTGGGTTGGTGGATGGTTACACATATACCTTCACATGGACGGTCACACAAAATGCTTGTGGCGGACCTCCTTGTTCTACTTCAGATCTGATGCAAATATTTACACCAGGTGTTCCTCCTCCTATGGCACCCTTACCTAATTGGGGACCTAAGTGTATGTCTCCCAGTGAAGATGCAACTTATCAGCCAATACAAACTTATTATTCCGGTCCTTTTTTAAATGATGGTCTAGGAACTCCTGATGCTACTCGTAATAACCATGATTACACTGGCGCAGAGTTTCGTATATATGCTGTGTCCTCTTCTCCTCAAAACATGGCATTTCCCTCTTTCTCTCAAAATTATGGTATTGGTCCACAAGGAACAGATATTGAAACTTATAATGCTAATGTAAAAGTTTTCTCATTTGCAGGAGGGTGCGTTGGTGATTTAGTTTCAAGTAATAAAGTTATTTCAGGATCTGGTTGGCAAGTCCAGCCTATACCTCCCTATTCCTGTTCTAATGCTGGGCAAAATCAGTTTGGTGGTTCTGGATCATTTACTTTCCGAACCGAGCTTCAACAAGGTTGCAATACCAATATCCAAGAGTTTACGGTGACGATAGGTCATGAGTTTGGTCAAGGTGCGAATGCAGGTTCTGATCAAGATTTCCTTTGTACCGAAACCAATGCCACATTAAGTGGTAATGAACCCGAAAACTGGTTACAAGGACAGCCTCCCCTTAATAGAGTATCTGGCACATGGTCATTAGTGTCTTCCACCAATCCCAATTCTCCTGACCCTATAACCAATCTAAATCAGCATGACCCTAATGCGAATATTCAACCAATTATTAATTATCCAGGTACATATGTATTTCGTTGGTGTATTGATCATGCACAGGGTGTATGTAGTAATACTCAAAGTTGTGATGAAGTACGATTAATAGTTAAAGGCTATACTAATAGAATAGATGCTGATATAAGATTAGCTCCAAAAAAAGACACTACTCTAAACTGCGCAAGTGTTTACCAGTTACGCGGATATAGCGGCTTACCAATTACATCAAATACAGCTACCCAGCCACAGTGGTCTATATTAGAATTACCGAGCCGTAGTGTGCCATCAGGAGTACTTATTACCCCTAATAATGGCACCAGTTTATCCCCTGTGATTACAGGTCTCTCCCCTAATAAAGATTATTTGATACGTCTGTATATTGGAGATGATGAATGTGGTTTTGCTAGGGATTCTTTTGTTCTTCATACGCTTATTGCTAATGGATCTCCAGCCCCAGCTATAATTAATCCTCAGCCTTGTAATTACGCTAATGGTGGAATTAATTTGAATGCAATTCCTGTAAACACTCCTAATACAGGTACATGGACCCTAGTAAAAAAACCTTTAGGCGTTCCGTCATTTACAACCTCAACTAGTACAACGTTTTATTCATTCCCCAATGGGTCAGATACCTATGGAGAATATATTTTTGTGTGGTCTGTATCGAATGGTATATGCACAGATCTTACGGATACTATTGTAGCTACAAAATACCCTAATATATTTGTTGAATCTATGCGGAATGATACAAGCTATTGTGGAAGTAATCCATTCAGAATACGTAGAAAGTTTGTAGGCAGTCCTGATTTTCCAGGTTCTATTCCTGCAGGCTTAAGTGTAGTATGGATACAAGAGTCTGGATCTACTGTACAGTTTATTAGTGGTCAAGTATATAATGGTCCTATATCTACAGGACAAGATATTTCAGCTTACGTAAATGCGACATCTAGTGGCGTTAGATCTTTTAAAATGTTTTTGGTTCCTACTTCTTTTGTCCCACTTTTATCTAACACTACTTCTATACAAAGCTTTTATAATATTTGTGCAAGAGAAGTAGAAGGAATTAGAGTGAACCTAAATTTAACCTCTCCAGCTGACGCTGGTCCGGATAAATTAATATGTGGGAGTAATGGTAGCGGTGTTTTGAGTGGTAGTGGTACACCTGGTGCGTGGTCTATAATAAGTAGTACAGGAGCTACCCCTATTATACAAGTTTTAAATAATCCAATGTCTCCCTTTGCATTTACTGGATCTGGTACGGCACAATTAAAATGGAAGACTGTTTCTGGTGGTGGGTGCCCTACTTCTGAAGATATTGTAAAAGTATCTTATATAGCCCCTTCTAATATATTCCTTCCAAGTGATGCAACTTGTACAGGTAGCTATATACTAAATGCAGAAAATCCTGGTATTGGTAGAGGTAAATGGACAGTAATTTCAGGTCCAACAGTACCTTCTTTTTTACCTAATGACAGTTCATACACAGCAGTAGTTTCAGGTTTAAGTTCTTCTAGTACATATGTGTTTCGTTGGACAATAAATGGTCCATCAGGATCCCCTTCTATATGTACTACCTACGATGAAATTACAGTCAAAGTAGCTCCTTTGCTTATTCCAGTAGTAAATGGTAAAGCAGCTTGTGGAGCAGGATTTGAGCTTTGTGGTAATTCTCCCCCTGATGGAATAATTCCTCAATGGTACATACTCTCTGGACCAGCAAGTGCAACTATTACAGGAACAAACGCTAACTGCGCAACCATCGTTGGTCCATCGGGCAACTATGTTATCTCTTATGCATTCTGTAATATAGCAGATACTGCACAAGTAACTTTAATCAATAATCAAGGAGTGGGGGGTAATAGTAAGTATGTATGTAGTAGCTCTTGTGATAATTTATCAGCAGGTGTTGGTTCAAGCTACGTATGGTCATCTTTACCCACAGGATTCACAGCCACTACACAGAGTGTAGTAGTATGTCCGAAAATAAATACGAGATACACAGTTACTTATATTAGTAATGGGTGTACCCAAATAGATACTTTTAGAAGAATCCCAATAACTTCTCCTCTAGTTACCCATCAGTATCAAATCTGTAGTCCCCAAAAAACAGCACAAGTATTAACAGCACCAGTTTTATCACTTCCAGGTTGTTGTAATGTAGGCAATTGCCCAGACGGTGGTGTATGTTCTCCCTCTTATAGAAGTGCTACTTGGGCTTCTGTTTCAGGAAATCCTGCTTTAGCTACCATTACTAATGGGGGAGTTATCATTGGGATGGCTGCTGATGGGGTATATAAATTCGTATTAACATTTAAAACACCTATCTCTGCTAATTGGTGGGATGATCCAGCTAACAGAATTGTAACTTGTACTGATACAATTACAATTATACGTAATCCTCAACCAACCGCAGGTGCAAACATACTATTAGCATGTGCTAATGGCTACGATTTACTAGATGCACCATTAGGCTCTTATTGGTCTTCTGACCCTTCTAATCCCACTACTGTAACAATTAATCCTACTACGGGATTAATCTTAGGTATGATAGTTGATGCGGAATATAAATTTATTTTGACTAATGGAGCTAACTGTGTGGATACCATACAAATTACAAAAAGTGGAGGATCTGTTTTGAATGGTGGTTTAGATGACACGATTTGCTTCCCTACATCATCCCTAGACTTAATAGACGCATCCGTCGGTCAGTCTTGGTCTTCGTTGATAAATAATCCAACAACAGCAAGTATTACAACAACAACAGGTTTAATAAATAATATGTCTGTTTCAGGTGTGTATAGATTCCAGTTATCTAACGGGTTTTGCTATGATACAGTCAGTATAACTGTAAAGTTACCACTAAAGATAGTCCCAACACAAGACATTACAATATGTAATGGAAGCAATTTAATCGTACCTCAATTTGCAACAACAGTTCAGTCATTATTAATATTTAACTGGGTTAATAGTAATATCAATATTGGTATTCCATCCTCTGGTGTAGGAAATATATCTCCATTGTTAATAACTAATTTGGTTACTACCAGTATCATAGTTTCTTTACAACAAAATGACTGTGTGGAGCAAAAGGATACCTTTGATATAGTAGTTATTGATTGTTTGTCAGATACTATCTACGATACTCTAAACATAAATGATACTGTCACTGTATGTAAAACTATCGAAATAGGTTTAAGTCCAGATGTAGTTAGTACGTGTGGCGGAACAGTACTAGGGAATGTAAGTATAGTAAACGGTCAGTTATGTATTAAGTATGTAGCAGGCAGTATAGTAGGCAACGACACTACGTGTATCATTGTAACCGATACTACAAAAGATATCAGCGATACCACAACCGTAATAATAACCATCTTACCACGTCCAGATACCGTATACGATACATTACGTACAGGTGATAGTATCCAAGTATGTAAAACTATAGAAGCAGGCTTAAGTCCAGATGTAGTTAGTACGTGCGGCGGAACAGTATTAGGGAATGTAAGTATAGTAAACGGTCAGTTATGTATTAAGTATATAGCAGGCAGTATAGTAGGCAACGATACTACGTGTATTATCGTAACCGATACTACAAAAGATAGCAGTGATACCACAACCGTAATCATTACTATCTTACCACGTCCAGATACGGTATACGATACCTTATATGTAAGAGACAGTATAGTAGTATGTAAAACAATTGAGCGTGGTTTAATCCCAGATGTAGTTAGTACGTGCGGCGGAACAGTATTAGGGAATGTAAGTATAGTAAACGGTCAGTTATGCATTAAGTATATAGCAGGCAGTATAGTAGGCAACGATACTACGTGTATCATTGTAACCGATACTACAAAAGATATCAGCGATACTACAACCGTAATCATTACTATCTTACCACCTGTTTGTCTGACAAAAGATACAGTAGTACAAGCTTGTAATCTTAATGGTATAAATGAACTTTGCATACC
>JAYUJA010000032.1:0-3040 GCA_043765495.1 Bacteroidia bacterium | reverse complement strand
ATTTATCTACGAAATCTACTATCCAAGTAGAAATAAGCCCAAAAGAAGCAAATTTATTGTTTTCGTTACTAGAAAACTACATTCAGAACGTACCATTGAACAGAAATGTACTAACATTTGTAGAATTGCAGCAGCAAAAAAAAGTACAAACAGAAAAGCAAGCTAATGCCATGGTATTATTGGAAAAAATAGCAGATAATATGTTATTATTATGAGCAAAGCACTAGAATTGCAAGCCAAAATATTACACTTTGAAGCCTTGCAAACAGAAGTAGCAAACGAATTGCAAGGAATGCGTAATCAAGCCATTGATTATGCTACTATTAAACCTAATAGAGAACCGCCCAAACAATACGCTATAGACAAAATAAATGCCCGTTTGCAAGTACTAGAAACTGCTTTTAAGGTAGCAAACGAACTGCTATTTTATGCAAAAGACGTACTAAATACCAATACACCCCAAAATAGCCACGAATACGCAAAAAAAGCCCCTACTGAACTAGATTTTTACAGTGATGATACTCTATATTGGCAAAAACTTTTCAGAAATATGGACAGGAATCGTCCTAACCCTCCACCAAACGCTGCAGAAATAGCGTATAGAGCTAAACTAGCTAAATTAAATTCTAAATAACCCCCCGTTACCATGACCTTTGTGCCTATTACCATACAATCCGCTACTGATATAGTGGAGCTTTCTCCTAATGCTTATATCCCGCCTAATTATACTACGATTACAATGCCGTTTTTTTATCCAAAACTAGATAAAGATGGTAATTACAAAGGAGTAGAAATAGATGCCGTTAATTTGTTAGAATTATTGTATTTATTAGGCATACGCTATGAATTAAAAGAAGGAATAGGGTACTTTATTCTATTACATAGCAATAAAATAGCATCTATCATTACAGAAAGTGAAATAATACAATTATTCTACTCTTTTTTGGATACCTACGATCCTAAAAACGTACATGATAAAGTATCTATAAAAGATTTACGAAACAAGTGTGTAAACAGCATTGATAAGCTATTTACTAAAAATAAACTAGTATACATAGGGCGGCAAAAGGAAAGTACTTTGTTTAACGAAGATACAGCAGAATACAAGTACATATACTACCAAAATACAGCAGTAGAAATAAGCCAAAAAGGAATAAGAATAGTACCTTATTCTAAAATAGAAAAATATGTATGGCAGTCGCATATTTTACAACGTGACTATTCTATAAACAACGATACTACTATTTCACAAATGGAGCAGTTCTGTGAAAGATTAAGCCGCAAAACAGTACAAAAAAAGGACGCAAAAACGTTACCAGATGGTAGCGATTTTACACAAATAACTCAAGTATTAGAAACGTGTAGCGAACGTATGGAGTGCCTAAAAATAGCACTTGGATATTTATTACATTCCTACACCCATGGAAAATTAAAAGCAGTAGTACTTACAGATAGTCAGTTATCAGAAAGTACAGAAAGTAACGGGCGTACAGGCAAAACATTGTTAGCAAAAGCCCTCTCATGTATGCTTGCAGCAGACCCGCTATGTGTAGAAATAGGCGGCAAATCGTTTGATGCAAACGATAGTAAGCGTTACCAACAAGTAAGAAACGATACCCAGCTTGTAGTAATAAACGACTTAAAAGTAAACTTTGATACAAATGTACTGTATAATGATATTACAGACGGCATAAAAGTAGACCAAAAATATAAGTCTGTATTTGTAGTATTCGCAAAAATGCTACTTACTACCAATAAGACACTACGAATAGAAGGAGAAAGTAGCATGGATAGGTTTTTTGAGTACGATATAAGCAATTATTTTAACAGTAGACACTCTCCAAAAGATGAATTTGGGCAGTGGTTTTTTACCGATTGGAACACTAATGAATGGTTACGATTTGATAGTTTCATGCAGGATTGTGTACTAGCTTTTTTTAGGAATAAAAAGGAACTAAAAGCATTACCATTTAGTAACCTAAAAAGTAGAAAAATATACGATAGTACCAGCGTGGAGTTTGTAGAATTTTGTGATGATTTCATAGAACCAAACAAATGGTACAACAAACCAGAACTAGTAAACCAATTTTTGGAATTACACCCCGACTACCAAAAGAAACGATTTTTTACAAATGAGAAATTTTGGTTATGGCTACGATTATACACCAAGTACCATGAGGATTACGAAGAGTACAAGCCCAAAGATGCCCGCATGAATAGAAGAACAAACAGCAGTTACCATTGTCAATTTTTACCTATTAATCCGTTATGAGAGAATTAAGTAGCTTACGTATTTGTTTAAATGCATTAGGCATAAAAACTACTATTAAACAAGTACATTTATTATATGAATTAATACACGTTTGCAGTGAAAGATTAGTAAAAAACCCGCAAATAGAGTATTTACCGCCGCACGAATTAGAAGAAATATTAAATATTATTCACCTTACTAAAAACAATTAGAAGCAAAACTACTAATTTCACGCAGAATAGGCTAAAAGGCTAAACAAAGAATTACGTAAAATTTTACCAAGAAAAAATAAAATCGTTAAAATAAATTTTTACAGCAACTACATTATTAGGTTAATGTAGTTTTTTTGTGTCTAAAAAGGTAACAAAATTTTATGTCTAAAAAGGTAACAAAATAATGTCAAAATAATGTTATATTTTTGTAGAACAACCCCTTTAATTTATGGAAAACATACAAAACTTGCTTGCAGAGAATGCAGCTTACCAATTAGAATTACAAACTATCAAAAAAGATATTAGTACAGTAGCTACTGAAGTCACTAAACTATTGTACGAACTAGACTTGTTAGATGCACAAGGAAAATTTATAAAAGATTTTCATATCGTGTCCTTACTAATGAAACTACCTAGATTAAGCAATAATTCTAGCAATCTTAAACAATTATTACCTATACTACTAAAATACGTAACCTATGCAAAAAACTAGCAAATTAAAAGATTTTACAAGCAAAGTAAAAACACCCACCAGCCCACGAGTACGAAAAGTTACACCCAAAATAGTAACCGATGT
>JAYUJA010000031.1:0-1021 GCA_043765495.1 Bacteroidia bacterium | reverse complement strand
CTTTGATTATCAGAAGTGTACGCTGGAAGATGATGCAAGAAGCTATGCAGTATAGCAATACTTTTGTGTCTAATTTTATAGGTGTGAACATTGCTTATGGCAGTAATCTTATTTTCCCACGACTGGGCGAAGTATTGCGGGCTACTACTACTACTGCTATGAGTGGCATACCTACGCCTGTATTATTTGGTACTATCATCACAGAACGTATTATAGACGTACTTGTTACTTTCTTATGCTTGGCTATCGTGATAATAGGCAATGCGGGCATTATCCAGCATTTCGTGATGCAGGAAATACTAGGCTCTAAACTTGCTTTTATACAAAATATCCCAGTACTAGTATGGATACTATTATTTAGCTTTTTCGGGGCTGTGACTTGGTTTTCTATAAAAAAACGTTATTTTTCTTTATTATGGAATAAAATAGTGGCTTCTAAAATTGGAGCTACGGTAGCAGGTTTTCAAAAAGGAGTAGTATCTGTAAAAGACATTAAAAATCAGCCACTTTTTATAGTATATAGTTTGGGTATATGGGCAGGATATGTATTGTGTACTTACTTTTCTGCTTTTTCGTATGTGCCTACTAATGGGTTGAGTATGCTAGATGCTTTATTTATCACAGTATTGGGGGCTTTTGGCATGTCTGCACCTGTACCAGGCGGTATTGGAGCATACCACAAGCTTATACAAAAAGGATTAATACTATTGGGAATTGTGGGATTGGAGGGCGAAGAGCCTGGGCTAGTATTCGCTACGGTAGTGCATGGTACGCAGTTTGTATTTACATTAGTAATGGGGAGTATAGCGGGTATTGCGTATTGGTTTTATCCCAAAAAAACAGAAAACTTGACTACTTAAATTATAGTGCATAAAAAAAGCTGCTTGAAAAATTTTCAAGCAGTTTTTTATCTCCTTTCACTTCCTATTCTACACTAATTTTTTGATAGATTTTTTCATCTCGTAAGTTCAAGTAATAAATGCAACTTTGGGAGCAATTTTGAAAGACTTTAGTTCTGTAA
>JAYUJA010000030.1:0-3054 GCA_043765495.1 Bacteroidia bacterium | reverse complement strand
ACATTTATTGTGTTTTTTATGCTTGCGCTGAATTAAGTTTCATCGCTAGAAAGAACAATACCAACACTTTTGCTCTAAAAAAGAAAATTTACTTAAATACAATGAAAGTTGCCATGAAAGATGTTCAGATAATCAGAAATGATTTTTTTAACGCTGCGTAACTTCAGTAATTAACTATTTATTTAATAAAAACACCCTTACCCTTATGGAAATAGAAGTAAAGGATAGCAACGGCACTATACTCAGCGATGGCGATTCGGTATTACTTATCAAGGATTTGAAAGTAAAAGGTACTTCTACTACACTGAAACGTGGCACATTAATAAAAAATATCCAACTCACCGACGACGAGGAAGAAATAGATTGTAGGGTAGAAAAAGTACAAATCGTATTGAAAACTTGCTTTGTAAAAAAATCATCTAAATAAATACCATTTTTATCTCTTTGTTTTGGTAGATTTTTAGCTCATTGTTTGTTGTTTGTACTTGTAATCTTCCGTAGGTATCCACTCCCTTTATAGTACCTTTCATGCTGGTATTATCAGGCAGTAGGAAGCTGTTTTCTTGTTCATACCCTAGTAAGTAGTGTAGGTAGCGGAGTTTTAATAAGCTTTCGAGGCTAGTAAGCTTTTGTTTGTAATACTGTATTATTTTGGTATAGACAAGGTTTGTCATATCTGCTACTTGGTAGGTAGTGCCAGTAAGCAGTGCTAGGGAAGTAGCAGTAGGATTACTAAAAATTTGTTGGTTTATATTCAAGCCGATGCCGATGATAATATTTTCGATACAATTACCTTTGCTTTGGGTTTCTATCAGTATACCAGCTATTTTTTTATTTTGGATATAAATATCATTTGGCCACTTGATACGGAAGGCTAGGTTAGTATTAGTTTCCAAAACTTCTACGATAGCCACGCTTACTAGTTGTGTAAATAGAAAATAGCTGCTTAATTCTACATTTCGCGGGTACAAAACGATGGAAGCTAGCATATTTGCACCTGCTTCGCTTTCCCATACGGCTGTCTGTTGTCCTTTTCCAGCGGTTTGGTAGTCAGTAGTGACGAGCGTAGTATCGAGTAGTTTGCCTTTTTGGATTAGTTCTTTGGCTAGCCCATTAGTAGAGCTAGTGTATGGTACTGCGATATGGTGTATATCCATTCGTAAAAATAAACTATTGTAATTCGTTTTAGAAAGATGGTAGTTTTACTTTTTGTGTAAAGTTGATGGGTATTTTTTTGCCGAATAAGAAAGCTTTTACATGCAGTAGTCCTTCTAGTTTTAGTTCTACACCTTTGTTTGCTCCTTTTAGCAAATCCATTACATCGTTCAAGGAGTTTAGTTGGTCTACAGGGTTTATCTGCATATAAATAGGGTAGTTAGCAGTAGTTTTTTTCTTGAATACTATTTTATTTCCTCTTATATTTACTTGTCCAGCAGGCTTGCCGTTTACAGTAGCTTGTAGGTTACAGCTTTTTAGTTTATAATTAAAACTAGATGGGTTGTTGATGCCTAAATCTATTCCTACTTCCATTTTATCTTTGTTCGCAGAATTAACTTTTGCATTGCCTATATTAGTTACTTTGGGTGGCAGTATAGAACACGAAGCAGACAGGAGTATAAGTCCTATTGCAAGAATAGTATTTTTCATAACTAAAAAAATTAATACGGATAAATGTTTTTGGTAAATAATGGATTTTGAGCATAGATAGTAGCGCATAAGTTACCGCCAAAGCCGCCTTCACTACATAGGTATTCACCTTGTGCGTCTAGCCATTCTACGCCTATCATATCGGCACAATTGGTATTTACATTGAATAAAAACTTATACATTCGTTGGTTGGTAGTACTGCTGATGTATTCTTCTACTTTGTACAAGGTACGGCATATTTCAGGATTGGTTCGGGAGGATTCGATTCTGTCGGATAGTACTTTGCGGATTGTTGGAGTGCGTAAATGTTCTACACATGTAATGTCCGCTACCAGTCCCAAGTTACATGCATTACTAGTGCCAGTGAGGGTGTAGTTTACTTTTACTTCTTCGCCAGCTATAAAAGGGCTTGTACCTTTGGGTATACTATGTATTTGCAAATTAGTGCCGCTATGTAAGTGTAATGCAAGACCAGCACAGTCGTCTAATCCTGTAAAATTCACCACAGTAGCATTGTTATTACAGTTTATTCTTTCTTCTTCTCCACAGTTTTGTAGTAAGATGGTAGTAGAACAAACTATAATGAGTATTGATTTTTTTAACCACATAGATTATATAGTTTTAGATTTAGCTGCAAAGATACACAAAAATCAATTCCAATGCTATATTTTTAACTTATTGTTTATGAATATTTTATGTGTAAACATTGATTTTTTGAAAGCATATATTTTAGCTGTAAAAATAAAATTACCTTTGCTAGCGTTATTAAAAAAACATTTTATCTACTACAAACCTAACATTTTAAAAAAACATTTTATCTACTACAAACCTAACATTTTAGTTATGAAACATGTTGCATTTTGGATTGTCCTTCTTTGTATAGCAAGCGATGTATCTGCCTAAGCTACTTACACCATCAGCGGGCATGTGAAAGAGAAAAGAAGCAAAGAAGTATTATTAGAAGTTCCTATATTTGATACAAAAAGTAAAAAGGAACTGCCACCAATGATTTTAGATTTTACTCGCTCACCTTACCACAAGGAGAATTAGTACTGCAAGTAACGTATATAGGCTATACTACGCAGATAATTCCTATTACCCTCAATAAAAATATAATACTGGACATAGACCTAGTAGATGCTACCCAACAAACAAAAGAAGTAGTAGTAACCACGACCCAAAACGTTAAAATTAGCGACGAGGTACAAATGTCAAAATTGGACATACCTGTACAGCAAATAAAAGAAATACCAGCTTTATTAGGCGGTGGATTCAAGTAATAAATGCAACTTTTTGTTATTGTTGTAATTTTTTACTCTACCCGATGATTTTTGTACTATGTTTATAATCAATTGTTTTAATTTCCATGATTGTTTCAAATTTTTGTATCCACTTATCTAATTCTGC
>JAYUJA010000029.1:0-9071 GCA_043765495.1 Bacteroidia bacterium | reverse complement strand
CTGGTAAAAAAGAAAATGAGAATTTATTTTCTCTTTTACAGAACTAAAGTCTTTCAAAATTGCTCCCAAAGTTGCATTTATTACTTGAACTTACGTAAATAAAACGCTTGATAGTTCTATTTTATGCAAAGGTACGTGTTTTTTTATTTAGATAGTAAATATAATGCTCCGTTTATATAGCTATCAAAATCGTGGCGAGGTCTGCCGTGTTTGTAGAGCATGTGTTTTTGTGGAGCTATTTTTTTACCTAGTCGTACTATTACTAATTGTTTTTCGGGAATGGTGATGATGTATTGCCCAAGTATGCCTCTGGCGTAGTGTAGCTGCATGCCGTCAAAGTTCAATAACCACCATTGGTATCCATAAAAATCACATATTTCGTTCTCGTCCGTAGGTAAGCCCGAAGGGGTGAAGCTTTCTTTGAGCCACTTTTCGGGTACTACTGTTTCGCCATTCCATTTGCCGTTATTGAGTACTAACTGCCCTATTCTAGCAAAATCTTTGGCATTAGAATTAAAACAGCAATAGGCTTTTTCTGTCCCTTCTGCCTTATCCAAGCTCCATAGAGCAGGCTGCTCTGCCCCTATTTTTTTCCATATTTTAGAAGAAGCATAATCGGCTATTTTCTGCCCAGTAGCGGCTTGTAGTACTAATCCTAATAACTGTGTATCGCCACTTTTGTAACGGTACTTGCTGCCGCTTGGTTGCTCGCTAGGTAGGGGTTCGAGGCTGCTCACGGCTTTGGGCAAGTCATAATAGTAATATCCTTTGGCAGTTTGAGATACTAATCCGCTTAGTATATCATCGCCATAATTTTCGTCCCAGTTTAGCCCCGACGACATGGTTAATAGATGTTTTATCGTGATTTTGTTTTTCGTAGGAGTATTGAAAGTAGGTAAGTAGGTAGCGATACTCTCGTCCACACTTTTTATTTTACCTTCTTCGATGGCGATACCTACCAGCAAGCTGATGACACTTTTAGCTACCGAAAACGAATTACTTAACGAAGTATCGGAGTAGCCTTCCCAGTATTGCTCATGCAGTAGCGAATCTTTGTGTATCACTACATAGCCTACAGTTTGGTATTTTGTAAGGGTATCGAGTATGTTTTTAGGAAGCTCGTATTTATTGTATTTACTAGATTTTTGCCAAGCTTGTGGGCTAGCATTTGCTATTGTTCTATTCGAAAATATTTTATAATCTTCTATCCCTACTCTATTATAGATAGCCGTTTTGTATAGATATACCTGATCCGTAAAGCCTAAATAAACTTGCAAGCCTAGTAATAATACCGTGAGAGCAATGGCGAAATATAAAAGTGTTTTTTTCATATAGAAATAATTTACGTATAAAATATAATAAGGCAAAGATAGGAATTTAAATTAAATTTGCTCTTTGTTATAACTTTATATTACTGATGCTTACTGTACGAATTACCAATAAATCCAAACATTCCTTGCCAGAATATGCTACTAGCCTATCCGCAGGAATGGATATAAGAGCCTCCATCGATACTGCCATAGAACTAGCTCCTATGCAACGTGTACTAGTACCCACAGGCATTTATATAGAACTAGCCGAAGGCTTTGAGGCACAAGTTCGCCCTCGCAGCGGACTGGCGTACAAGCACGGCGTTACGGTACTCAATTCGCCAGGCACTATCGACGCAGATTATAGAGGAGAAATAAAAATACTACTCATCAACCTTTCCACCGAACCCTTTACTATACAAGATGGTGAGCGTATAGCCCAACTAGTGATAGCTTCCCACGCAAAAGTACAATGGCAAGCCGCACAAGAACTATCGGATACCCTACGTGGAGAAGGCGGATTCGGACATACAGGAATAAAGTAAAGTACTTATTTTATTTTACTACCTTTGCCACATTACTAATTCATTGTTCTATGATTTACTATCTATTCGATTTTTTACACAAAACATTCAACCTACCAGGCACTGGTGTATTTCAATTTCTTACCTTTCGGGCGTTAGTAGCCTTGATAGTGTCTTTGGGTATATCCTTATTATTGGGGGAAAAAATTATTCATTATATACGCAAAAAATCCATCGGCGAAACCGTAAGAGATCTAGGACTAGCAGGTCAAATACAAAAAACAGGAACGCCTACTATGGGTGGTTTGATAATCTTATTGTGTATCATAGTACCTACTTTATTGTTTGCAAAATTGAATAATATATACGTATTGATATTGCTTATTACTACATTAGGAATGGGATTGATAGGTTTTGTAGATGATTATATTAAAGTATTCAAAAAAGACAAAGAAGGCTTAAAAGGCAAGGTAAAAGTGGCAGGGCAAGTAGTGATAGGTTTTATAGTAGCTTTATTATTATACTACCACCCCGATATTAAAGTCCGAAATTTTAAAGAAGTATACGTATACGAGGTGAAAGAAGGAAAATATTTACCCAAGCCTATTTCCCACCATGAAGCAAATGGTATCTACCTCGAAAAAGGTTTTTATGATAAAACAAACGAACAATACCACTCCCACGATACAAAATCCCTTTCTACTACTATCCCTTTCATGAAAAGCCATGAGATGAACTATGGGGAGATATTAAGTTTTATGGGAGATGGGTATGAAAAATATGGAGTAGTAATGTTCGTACTAGCCGTGATATTCATCGTGACAGCCGTATCCAATGGCGCGAATATGACAGATGGGATAGATGGATTAGCCGCAGGCACTTCGGCCATTATCGGCGTTACATTAGGTATATTCGCGTATGTATCTGGTAATACCGTATTTGCGAATTACTTGAACATCATGTATATTCCTAACTCTGGTGAGCTGATAGTGTTCATCAGTTCTTTTGTAGGGGCTTGTGTGGGGTTTTTATGGTATAATTCCTATCCAGCACAAGTATTCATGGGCGATACAGGAAGCCTTACCCTAGGCGGTATTATTGCCGTGATAGCTATCTGTATTCGTAAAGAATTATTACTACCTATCCTTTGTGGCATATTTTTTGTAGAAAACCTATCGGTAATTTTACAAGTAGGCTATTTCAAATATACTAAAAAACGATTTGGACTAGGAAAAAGAATCTTTCTTATGTCGCCATTACACCACCATTACCAAAAATTAGGCTTACACGAGTCCAAAATTGTATCCCGATTTTGGATTATCGGCGTATCGCTCGCTTTTTTGACCATCATTACGCTAAAAATACGTTAAACCTAGTTATTTAACCCCTAATTAAATAAAAAAACTAAAATGTATAAAATATTACTCGCAGAAGATGATGCTAATTTAGGTGACTTACTGTACGAATACCTAGAATTCAAAGGCTATGAAGTGCGCTTATGCAAGTCTGGTACACACGCTCTTGGCGTATTTTTGACGAATTCTTTTGATATATGCCTACTAGATGTGATGATGCCAGAAATGGACGGCTTCACACTAGCAGCAGAAA
This sequence comes from Bacteroidia bacterium, assembly GCA_043765495.1. Classification (GTDB taxonomy): domain Bacteria; phylum Bacteroidota; class Bacteroidia; order JAYUJA01; family JAYUJA01; genus JAYUJA01. The sequence goes on along the minus strand of JAYUJA010000029.1, from coordinate 5,629 downwards.
TAAGAAAACAACATTCCGAAATCCCTATCATTTTTCTTACTGCTAAAAGTATGGAGGAAGACAGGATTAAAGGCTTTCAAATGGGGGCGGACGACTATGTAACCAAGCCGTTCAGCATGGAAGAGCTAGTAATGCGCATACAAGCAAGATTGAGAAACCTAGAAGCAATAAAAAATCCCGAAAAAAATAAAGAAGTTATCTTTGAAATAGGAGAATACCATTTTTTTATCACTACCCAAGAATTAAGGCATGTACCATCTGGCGATAGCCGAAAACTAACAGGCAGAGAAGCACAACTATTACAGCTATTATGTATTAATAAAAATCACTTACTCGATAGGCAAGAAGCACTAGAAACGGTATGGAAAGAAAACAATCAATTCACCTCCCGAAGTATGGACGTATACGTCACCAAGCTTCGTAAATATTTTATATTAGATACCAAAATAGAAATTATAAACGCACACGGCAAAGGATTCAAACTAATTGATAGATAATACATAGCCAATGTAATTAGAAAAACCATGCGATATATTTATACCACTTTTCTTGCTCTTTTACTTCTAATGATTTCTGCCTGTAATACCACTAAAAACGTATATACAGGGGAATACCTTATTACAAAAGTAAAAATACGTGACAATACAAGTAGGGTAAACGATGAAATACTATATAGCCACATAAAACAAAGAACTAATCGCAAATTTTTACGAACTATACCCCTATTCCTTCGTATTTACAACCTAATAAACGTACAAAAAGCAGAAAAAAAATACAAAGAAAGACAAGAAAAACGTAAAATCGTAAACCTAAAACGACAAGCAAAAGGTAAAAAAAAATACAAAGAAAATCTTGGCAGCTTACGAGAATGGGCGATAAAAGCAGGAGAAGCACCAGTAATATACAGTGAAATAAAACGAGAACCCGCCTACATTCCTGACGCAGAACCCACAGTGTGCAACAAAGAAGCAATAGAAAAATCCGCCAATCAACTACGCCTGTTACTCAACGATAAAGGCTATTTTAGAACCACCGTAAAGGATTCTATTGTACTATTTCCTAAAAAAAAACAAGCACATATCTATTTTGATATACAACTGCAACCCGCTTATACCATAAAAAATATTGCCTACGATATTCCAGATCCCAATATCGCACTACTGATTATTAATAATTATGGCAAAATAAACGTAAAACCCTCTACCATCTACGATAGAGACCTACTATCCAAAGAAAGAGACAGAATCACAGCCCTACTAAAAGATAATGGATACTATGCATTTTCTAAACAATTCATCGCTTTTGAAGTAGATAGTAATACCAATAATAAAGAAGTAAATGTTACACTCACCATTCGTCCACCAATATCCAAAGACCTTATAAGAAATAGTATAGCCCTTCAAACATTTACGTATAGAAACATATACGTACACGTACAACAGTCAGGCACACCCACCGATACCATACCCACCGATACCATCCTACAAACCCAAAAAGATAGTACAAAAGTATATATACTCTATTCCGAAGAACTAAAAATAAATGCAAATACTTTGTTGCAACGTCTGAAAATAAGTACCAAAGCACTGTACAAAGAAAACGATATACAACAAACGTATTTCCTTCTCAACGATTTGCAACAATGCCGCCCAAATGATATACGCATACAATTCACCGAATGGATAGATACCAATACTACACAGCAGGAACTAGACGTACACATTACATTACACCCTCGCCTAAAACAGTCCGCTGGGATAGAACCCCAATTCACCAATACAGGAGGTAATTTTATTGTTTCTACCGAATTGGAATACATCAACCGTAACCTACTAAAAAATGCCGAACAACTAGCATTTAGAATCCGAGCATCGGTAGAAAAACGAATTACAGCAATCTCTTCCTACACTAGTCCTGTATTTGCCAATAATCCACTTAAATTTAACACCTTTTATATAGGGCCACAAATAGTATTTACAACCCCTCGTTTTTTATTCCCACGTAGTTCGGATTTATTTATCAAAAACTACAATGCTAAAACCCAATTTCAAATAGGATACGTATGGGAAAAAATTGTTAATAATTATACCGTAAAAACATTTAGTTTAGGTATGAGCTATAAAGTCACTATCAACCCCAAACTAAATCTACTATTCTACCCAGCAGAAATAAGTTACATAAATGCTACTGCCAACCCAGAGTTTATACAAGTACTACTAGCAGAGCCTAACGAAAACTTGAGACGCAATAATATACGAAAATATACCTCCCGTATGATACCCGATACCCGACTAGTGCTTAATTATAGTAGTGGTAAAATAGGGAAAAAGAAAAAAACAGCCCTCTTTGCTACTTACTCCATCGAAAGCGCAGGTAGTGTATTAAAGTTTTTGCAAGATAAAAGTATTCTACCCCCTAACTGGCGTACCGTAGGAGAAGATACCTTTCACGTACTATTCAAAGTGCCTTATTCCCAATACGTACGTACAGAAGTAGAAATAAAGTATTATAGAGACATAAATAGATACCAAACTCTTATACTAAAAACCAATTTTGGAATAGCAAAAGCCTTCGGAAACGCAAAAGTTGTTCCTATAGAAAAATCTTTCTTTACAGGTGGGCAAAATAGCTTGAGAGCTTGGAATACAAGGCTACTGGGACTAGGTAGCGCTACGAATCCTAATAGGATAGACCAGACTGGAGACATTAAATGGGAACAAAATATTGAATTAAGAACCAAACTCATAGGACCAATAGAAACCGCTATATTCGCAGATATGGGAAATGTTTGGCTACTAAAAAGCGATGTACCTGAAGTATCTTTCTCTGGGAAAAGCTTAAAAACACTACTAAAAGAATGTGGAGTAGCTACAGGAGTTGGATTAAGGCTAAATTTCACCTTTTTTATTATTAGAATGGACGGAGCTATCCGATTACAAGACCCAGCTCTGCCACTCGGCAGTAGAATATATAGCTTCAAAGGTAAAAATGCCCTTGATTTTTTAGGAGATATTAAATGGAATGTAGCCATAAATATGCCTTTCTAAAATAAATAGTAAAATTATTGCATTAATAATGAACCACATACATATATTTGTAAAAAAATATTTGCATATCCAAAAACAAGTCGTACATTTGCCGTCCCATTAACACGAACAGTATACGTTTTAGAATATCAAAACCAAAACTATTTGTATAAATGAAACGGAGTGGTAGTTCAGCTGGTTAGAATACATGCCTGTCACGCATGGGGTCGCGGGTTCGAATCCCGTCCATTCCGCAAAAGTCTTTTACTGTCTTGATTTCTAGACAAGGAAGCTATGTTCTTTGACTTATTATATACATAAAAAAATATTTCAACACAAAACAATACGAAAGTAGTGCGATGTGGAGAACCGAAACGAGAGCAGGTGCAGAAAGTCCCGAAGGTAGCAATACTAGAAAGGGTAGAAAGTACGTGCGAGTAATACGTAAGTAGTGCGATGTGGAGAACCGAAGCGAGAGCAGGTGCAGGAAGTCCCGAAGGTAGCAATACTAGAAAAGGTGGAAAGCAGGTGCGAGTAATACGAAAGTAGTGCGACGTGAAAAATATTTTAATGTATAAATTAAGTTCAACGAGAAAGCTTCTTTAAAAGGCAAGAACCTTGATTAGTAAACACTGAATGAAAATTTGGTTTAGTACCTAATCAAGGTTTTTTATTAAAATAAATTAATAAGGAGAGGTGTCCGAGTGGTCGATGGAGCACGCCTGGAAAGTGTGTATACTCCAAAAGGGTATCGTGGGTTCGAATCCCACCCTCTCCGCCATAAGTAATTGTAATACACTATATTGACCATTTTAGCCCTTTTTTAGGGCTTTTTTTATACACTAAATTCACTTGTTAAAATGCTTAAACAATTTATACTTGTTATAATAGGAATACTTATCTTATCCATTATTGGATTTTACAATGGTTATCCTCTTGTGTATTCAGATACTGGAACATACATCAACAGTGGTTTTGAAAAATCATATCTTTTGATAGACCAATTACTTATGAATTATTTTTATCTTTTTTTTCATTTCATTATTCTGCATGGTTCGTTGTTTTATTTCAAAACCTACTTACTGCATTTGTAATTTTAGAATTATTAAAAACATTCTTCCACAACTATTCTTACGATAAAATTCGGAAAATATATTTCTTGATTTTATTATTTTTAGTAGTATTTACAGGCATAGGTTGGTACTCTAATCAGTTGATGCCAGATTTCTTTGCACCCCTCACTATACTTTGCTTTTTTATACTAATCATTAGATCGAACATTCCATTAGCTTCCTGCATTGGTTTAAGTTTAATTTTGCTTTATTCTGTCATTTCTCACTTTTCACACCTTATGATTGGGACGGTATTAGTTTTTGTGTGTATAGTATTAAAATATTTGTTGAAAGAAAAACTAAAAGACCTATCCATAAAACGAATAGGCTATACGGGGTTTATTGTACTATCAGGCTGGTTTATTTTACCTGCAATAAATTACGCATTAGAGCAAGAATATACTCTTTCAAAAGGTTCGCATGTATTTTTAATGGGGCATCTAACAGATACTGGCATCTTGGAAGAATTTCTAAAAGAAAACTGTGACACTCCAGAATACAAAGACTGTAAATTATGTGCTTATAAAGAAATCTTACCTAGAGATGCTGCGGGTTTTATTTGGGCTGGAGAAATACTAGAAAAAACTGGGAACTGGAAAGGTAGTAAAACGGAGTATAATAAGATAATAAGAGGAATATTAAACAAGCCTAAATACCTTTTTGCGAATATGTATAAATCTTTTTTGTATGGATTGATACAATTGACGGATAATAAAATAGGACATGGATTATCTGCATACAGAGAAAATAGTGCTCCATATGGACAAATTCATTGGAGGTTTCATAATGAATTAAATAACTATTTGAATAGTCTGCAAAATAAATCCGATGGAGCAGACTTTAACTTGGATATCCTCAATAGGTTTCATTTTTCCTTACTTATAATTTGTCTTTTTATAACTTTGCTTTTACTTACGGGTACCATACGTTCAAAACTAGACCCTACTACTGTTATTTTTTTAGTGTTTGTAGTGGCGTCCATTGTCATTAATTCTTTTATTACAGCTGGGTTGAACTCTCCGTATGGCAGGTTACAAACAAGAGTAGTGTGGTTATTTCCGCTATCTATTATCATTATACTGATTAAAAACCGAACTATAATAATACAAGATGTAGTATCGTTTTTGGGAGTTAAAGATAAATAGATAATAGAATATTTCAAGGTATGTTTATTTATTTTTCTACTTCTTTTAGTATTCCTTTTAGCATGGCAGGGACGATGAGAGAATGAAATGGCTTTACAGGTAAAAAATACAATCTCCCCAGCCAATTTTTAAACACAAGTATTGTTTTTATCTGTATAAATACCTTGGAAGCTATCTATGTAGTCGTATTCTTTTTGATGAATTGTCAAAAGAGAATTCATTGGTAAAGTTGTTTTTATGATTTTCATTACTCTACCCGATAAAAAATATTTCTAAAAAAAGAAAAGCTAACCGAACAGTGTGCAACGGTTTTAAAAACCACATTTAAAGCAATATCAGCAAGGAT
>JAYUJA010000028.1:0-1041 GCA_043765495.1 Bacteroidia bacterium | reverse complement strand
ACATATCTTTCAGTTCTTCTAACCCAGTACGGTGGTGGGACGAAATAAATAAAGTAGGTAAGTCGGTAGGGAGTGTTTCTTGGATAGCATCTTTTAATTCTTGGTCTAAAAAATCGGATTTAGAGATTGCTAACGCTCTTTTTTTGCTTAATAACTCGGGGTTGTATTTTTCTAATTCGTTTAATAAAACAGCATATTCGGTTACGATGTCTTTACTATCGGCAGGGATAAGGAATAGTAGCACAGCATTTCGTTCTATATGGCGTAAAAACCGTGTACCTAGTCCTTTTCCTTCGGCAGCTCCTTCGATGATACCTGGTATATCCGCCATTGCAAAAGAGCGAAAATCTCGGTACGGTACTATTCCCAAGTTTGGTACTAATGTAGTGAAGGCATAATCGGCTATTTCTGGTTTTGCGGCGGATACTACGGATAGTAGGGTACTTTTTCCAGCATTGGGGAATCCTACTAATCCTACATCAGCGAGTATTTTTAATTCCAATATTTTCCATTCTTCTTTTCCTTCTTCTCCTGGCTGTGAAAAACGGGGCGTTTGGCGGGTAGCATTTTTAAAATGGTGATTTCCTTTTCCTCCTCTTCCTCCTTTTACCAATGTTTTTTTCTCCCCATCGGCTACTATTTCAAATAAAAATTCTCCTGTTTCGGCATCTCTAGCGATAGTGCCTAGTGGCACATCTAGTATATCGTCTTTTCCATCTCTGCCGTGGCATAGTGCAGAACTTCCAGATCCGCCATCTTCTGCTATAATGTGTTTTCTATATTTTAGATGCAATAGTGTCCACATCTGTTTGTTACCACGTAATATAATATGCCCTCCTCTTCCTCCATCTCCTCCATCGGGCCCGCCTTTGGACGTAAGTTTATCTCTGTGAAAATGTACAGAACCTCCTCCTCCTTTCCCTGTACGACAACACACTTTCACATAATCTACAAAATTCGTATTCATAAAAAAAATTAAATTAATAAGTTGCAAAGGTAAGCAGATTATTTGTCCCAAAACAACATTTTACAACTTAATAG
>JAYUJA010000027.1:0-1043 GCA_043765495.1 Bacteroidia bacterium | reverse complement strand
TTCACGTATAGTTTTTCATTGTTTACTACTACCTGTGTCACATCGATGGTGTCGAATGTTTTTAGGATAGTTTTGCGTTCTTTTCCTTTACTATATTTGGTTTTTAGTTTTTTGAAATATTCTATTGTATAGTTTACTATGGTGCTTAAATGAGTATTTATTTCTGTGATTCTATTTTGTAGATTAGCTAGGTTTTCTTCGGCTTTATTGGTATCAAATTTGGAGATACGTTTTATTTTTATTTCGGTAAGGTGTTCTACGTCTTCTTTGCTGATGGGCTGTGCTAGTAGGTGTGCGTAGGGTTGTAGGTCTTTTTCGATGGTAAGTAGTACTTCTTCGTAGCTTTCGCACTGTTCTATGCTGGTATATATTTTATTTTGTATAAATATTTTTTCTAGTAATGCGAGGTGTAATTTTTGTTGTACTTCTTTTTTTTCTATTTCCAGCTCTTGGGTGAGTAGCTCTTGGGTAAGTTCTACATTTTCTTTAATGATAGCGCTTACAGACGTAAAATTAGGCTTATTATCGTATATATTGCATGCATTGATGGAGATACTTACTTCACAGTCTGTACATGCATATAGTGCGTCTATGGCTTTCTCGGTACTGATGCCAGCGGGCAGGTGTACTATTATTTCTACTTTTTCGGCGGTACTATCTTCTACTTTTTTGATTTTTATTTTTTCTTTTTCGTTGGCTGCGATGATGGATTCTATGATGGAAGTAGTATTCGTGCCAAAAGGTATATCCGTAATCACGAGTGTAGTTTTATTTATGGCTTCGATGGTAGCACGTACTCTTACTTTGCCGCCTCTTTGTCCATCGTTGTAGCGAGTGACGTCTACCTGCCCACCTGTGCGAAAATCGGGGTATAGCTGGAAAGCTTCGTTTTTTAGGATAGCGATACAAGCGTCTAGTAGTTCTATAAAATTATGCGGCAGTATTTTACACGACATTCCTACGGCTATACCTTCTACGCCTTGGGCTAGTAGTAGTGGGAATTTTACAGGCAGCGTAAGGGGTTCTTTGTTTCTACCATCGTA
>JAYUJA010000026.1:0-3098 GCA_043765495.1 Bacteroidia bacterium | reverse complement strand
GGAAGTTATAGCATAGTAGTAATGGATAGCAACGGTTGTAAACTAGTTATAGATACTATAATTACACAACCAGCTGTTATTATGATAGATACAGTAATAGTTAATTCACTAGCTTGTAATGATACAGTTACAGTAAAAGTTACAGCAATGGGAGGAAGTTCTATGTTAATATATTCTTTAATTTCATTAACAGATACTGTTGTGAATACTACAGGTATATTCACTAATACTTTACCAGGTAATTATATTGTAGCTGTAGGAGACAGTAATATGTGTTATATAATGGATACAGTTATAATTTCTCCAATAGTAAATACTTTATCTATAGGAAGTAATGTAACAGAAATTACATGTAATACATTAGCAGCAATAGATATTAGAGTAAAAGGAGGGACACCCAATTATACATACAATGTTTCAGGTGCAGCTACTTATACTGTAGATACGAATATTACTAGCTTTACCTTAAATACTCCAATTGCAGGAATGTATTACTTAACAGTAACAGATGCTAATGGTTGTATGAAAATGGATACAGTAACAGTTGTTAATACATCTAATCCTATTCTATTATCAAGTGTTATCGCTACTAATGTAAGTTGTAATACTGGAAGTAATGGTAAAATAGAATTGAATATTATGAATGGTGTTGCGCCATATAGTTATTATGTAATGAATGTAATGGATACAGTAGCTACTAAAATAGCAACTATGGATACATTTATTACTGTTAATAATTTAGGTTCAGGAAGTTATAGCATAGTAGTAATGGATAGCAACGGTTGTAAACTAGTTATAGATACTATAATTACACAACCAGCTGTTATTATGATAGATACTATTAGAGTAAACCAAAACAATTGCATATCTTTAGCAAATGTAGAAGTTGTAGCAATGGGAGGATCTAGTAAATTAATGTATGCTTTAGTTACAAGTAGTGATACTGTGATTAACACAACAGGAATGTTTATGAATTTACAGCCAAGAGCATATCAAATTGTTGTAAGTGATAGTAATGGTTGTTTTGTTACCAAAACTTTAGTGGTAGAGCAATTATCTGTATTAGTAGATATGAGTAGTTTAGGTTCCTCTGTTATTTGTGGAGCATTAGGTACAATAGAAGTAAGTATAAAAGGAGGAACTCCATCTTATACCTATGCTATTACAGGTCCTGTTTCTAGTGAATTTACAACGGATGAGCTTTCGCAAGTATTTACTAATGTACCAGTAGGAACTTACTATGTTACAGTAACAGATGCTAATGGTTGTATGAAAATGGATACAGCAGATGTACTACAAATAGGAACTACTTTATCAATTAATAAAATAGCTACAACGAATGTAGATTGCTTTGGAAATAATACAGGAAGTGCATCTATAAGTGCAATGCCAGGTGTAGCACCATACAGTTATTATTTATATAACAGTACAGATACAGTAGCAAGCAAATTAATGACCGCAGATACATTCTTTATTATAAATAATTTATTAGCTAATATATACACAGTAGTAGTAAAAGATAGCAATGGTTGTATAGCAAATAGATTATTACAAATAAGTCAACCAACAAAAGTTGTTTTAACAGCTTCAGCTTTGACTGTGCCTTGTACGAATAATTCTACAGTTACTTTAACTGCTAATGGAGGTGTTAGTAAATATACTTACTCCTTAATTTCATCAACAGATACTATAGTAAATACTACGGGTAAATTTGCTAATGTATTACCAGGTGCTTACACAGCAGCAGTAGTAGACAGTAATGGTTGTTTAGATACTGTAATGATAATGATAGATACACAAAACTTATTACAAGTAAATACAAATGCAGTGAATGTTATATGTAATGCAGCTAATACAGGTTCTATCTCAATCAATGTACCTAAAGGAACTGCACCATACCAATATGAGTTATATGTAGGAAATAGTATATTCCCATCTGCTGCATACCAAATTATAGATAGCGAAACTGTTTTCAATAATTTATTAGCAGGAGGATATAGAGTTGTTGTATTAGACTTTAATGGTTGTGAATACAAAGATAGTGTTACTATTTTAGAACCAACAGCTTTACAAATGGAATATGTAGTAAATAATCGTACTTGTGATACTATGGGAGCAATTAAATTAAATGCTTCAGGTGGTACAAATGGATATATGTATGAGTTAGTAGATGGAGCAGACACAACAAGAAACGCTTCAGGTATATTTACTAATTTAGTAGAAGGATCATATACTATTAGAGCAGTAGACAGTTTAGGATGTAGTGTAAATAAAATAGCAGTAATTACTAATGTAGGAGTAATATTAGATAGTGTATATTTAAATGAATATGCTTGTCCATCACAAAATCCTAATGATACGGTTGTAGCTTACCTACAAGCTACTGGAGGTGTTGCACCTTACCTATATACAGCAATAGTGAATGGAGATACAATAATTAGTACTACAGGTATATTTACTAACTTAGGATTAAATTTTGAATTAGCAGATACTATCAATTGGACTATCGTAGATTCTCTAGGATGTACTTATGCTACTACAACTATTTTACCAAGAGTAGAAGAATTACCAATAGTTGTTACAGCAGATACTACGTTATGTTTTGGAGATACTACATCTATAATGTTAGTAGGAGGAACATCTAATGGTATCGTAAATACATACCATTTATACAATGCAAATGATAGTATAGTATTAAGAAGTATATTATCTGCAAATGATACTGTATACTTCTATGGAGTACCAGCAGGAGCATACCGTATACACGCACATCAAGTAGTTACTTGCACTCCAAGTAGAGATTTTCATACATTTATTACTATTAAAACAACTAATAGCCTAGCTATTAGAACAGCAGTAATAGCAAATAATACTTGTAATGGTGATAGTGCAGGAGCAATTAGATTAACATTGAATAATAACCAACCTGCTACAGTAGCAGCGATAGGAATAGGAACTAGTCCAGCAAATGCTATAGCAAATGCACAAGTATTTAATCCTTATGTAGTGTTAGCTCAATCACAAGTATTTAATAACTTACCAGCAGATACTTATTATGTATATGTGAAAGATACAAACGAATGTGGTGCAATAGCTAT
>JAYUJA010000025.1:0-1049 GCA_043765495.1 Bacteroidia bacterium | reverse complement strand
TTCTTATTTTTTCTGTATTAGAAGTATAAAATTTATTGTAAGCAGTCAAGGATACAATACTTGTTTTATCTAAAAAAAAACTTTCCGACCCAGTAAGTTTCGTCGTTTTTTTATTGGCTTTTATATCTGGTACTACTTGTATATCTATGGTTTCTGCGTGTTTTACGTCCCAACTAATTTTTACAGCTTCGGTAGCTAATGCGTAGCTTATATTAGAAACAAATTTTCTAATCACAATAGGGTGGTATACTTTTACAGCTAGTTTTTTTATTGTGCATTGTAGGCGATGTTTGCTCCATGCGTTTATTTGTATAGTAGTAGATGTAGGTACATGAAGGATAGTTTTACCTTTTTTAAAGTCAGAATAAAAGATAGTTTCTTTGTTGGTATTGTATTCTATTTCTACTTCTTCTACTCCTGTCATGTACCATTCTATTTCGGCACGAGTATTTTCTTTTATTTCTTCATGTACTAGCTTACAAGTGTGTATTACAGGAGTTTCTACTATTTCTACTATTATTGTTTGGGTTTCGGTATAAAATTTATTAGTCGCTTCCATAGTAAAAGTTTGCATTCCTATTTTATGGACAGTGTATGTGTCTTGTCCTACGTGTGCGGCGATGGTAATAGTATTTATCTTTACTGCTTCTGCATTTTCTATTTCCCAATCTAGCTGAATAGGTTGTCCTATTAATAGTTTATCTTTTGCTACGCCGAAGGATTTTATTACTATAGGTTGTATTACTTTTACTTCATGGCGTATGGTATTGCATGGCTTTTTAGTAAGATTATCGTATAGTACGAACTCATAAGTAGTAGTGATAGAAGGTTTTAGAGAAAGACTACCTTTTGGGTATATACCTACTTGTACGATGCTACCGTTTGCTTTTAAGTCTATTTGGTAAGTGTCTGTTATATCCCATACAAGCTGTACATTATTGTTTTTTATGTCTACTAGGTGGCTACTGATGCTGCATGCGTGTATTTTAGGTATAGCTATTACTTCTACTGTTTGCTCTCGAATAGTGGTATTGTGTACTGGATTACTC
>JAYUJA010000024.1:0-1049 GCA_043765495.1 Bacteroidia bacterium | reverse complement strand
AAAACGGATTACCACGTCCAGAACGATTATTTTCATATACTCTATAAAATTGTAACTCTCGCGTACCTATGGAAGCCAAATTAATACGCACAGTATCGCCACGCTGAAAATAGCCTATTTTACGATTTTTAGCTCTATCGTACTCACCAGTAGGGTCGGGGTGGATGATGAAAGCATCGTACGTAGTACCATTCATGAATTTATCATCAAAAGGATTCGGAATAGCGTAATACCTATCTTCGGAGTTCACTTGTACGTATATACGGTAGCAATTGTTTAATTCAGGAGGATCGGGGTGTCTTACCCATACATAGCCAATACTATCATTGTTCGCTACATCGGATCGTTTGAACCAAATACTATCCAGCATCACAGGGTTTGGTATAGTAGTAGAGGAAGTAAGTGTTTTACCATCTGCTTGTATATTCAATTCATACGTTTTCCCTATTTCGCCTACTAGATTATCGCTTGTATAATAGAAAAAAGGGTATTTAGTGTCTAATACAGGGTGTAAACTTTCCGTGACAGTACCATTCGATACAGTAACTACTGCATTTTGTACGATGTATTTTGCTATTTCGGCTGGGGTAGTAGGTAGGGTTGCAAAATAATCGGACGATCTCGTTATCAGGATTTTGGGTTTTTCATTTTGTTGTATCGTTCCTTCTACAATTACTTGTGGGCTAGTGTTTTCTAATGGAATATCTATATTTTTTTCACAAGATAAAAGAAATATACTACCAAGTACAATACCGCCTAATAAATTTGATTTCATGGATTTGGGTTAGATTTAGTGAACACTACAAAGATACAAAATAACTAACTAACTGAAGTTACGCAAGCATAATTTATAGTTGCGTTGTAAAGCTAAAGCATTTTTAGTTTTTTTGCAAAAAAAAAGTTTTGTCATGAAAATTACTACTAATCAAATGGTTGATCTTTATACTACTTATTTAATAGCAAGCACTTCCCAAGTAACAAGCACTGGTTTGTCTACGATTTTAGAAAACTCTGTGAGTCATGACAGTATCACGAGATTTCTGTCGAAG
>JAYUJA010000023.1:0-1051 GCA_043765495.1 Bacteroidia bacterium | reverse complement strand
ATTACCAGCAAGGTATGGCAGCCATATAGCTACAGAGTCGGGGCTTATTGTTTGCAATGTGTGTGTGGCAGTACTAGCGAATGGCGGTAGTATAGTTACCTGTAAATCTTTTATTGGCAAGTAGGTTTTTAGTGCTAGCTTACCTGGTAACGAGAAAGTATGCCTTTTAAGTCCTTGTTTCATTGGTACTTCGGTGTATAGATACAGCGGACTTTCCCATTTATTATTTATCCATTTGCCGTATCCTACTTGTTCTTGGTACTTATCGTACAGTGTATTTTGGTTATTATCTTGTAGTACTAGTACTTTATAGTCTTGTGCTTTTATATTACTAGCCATAAAATTACCTTGCGCATCTACTGGTACTATGTATAGTGGCTTATTGGTAAGCATATTACTATCTAGGGTTTGTATTGGATAGAATGCTACAATCGTTTTAGGCGGGATAGAAGATTCTGCGGGTAGTATTTTTCCTTTTATATAATTCGTATCCATGAACTTTCCTGTACTGAATGTGTATTTATACTGGTCTAGTACTACGCCTTCGTTATTATCGGCTATAGCTTCTTGGAAATAGAAGGTGTACGTAGTATTAGTTTCTAGTGTATCTTTAATTTTTATAACAATAGACTTGCCTTTATTCACGAATTCCAAAGGATATTTCAACAAAGGCGATACGAATACATTTTTTTCAGGACTTTTGAGCTGTACATATTCATCAAACTGTATTTTAATAACAGAAGGAGAAATAGACAAAGAGGAGTCGGCTGGGCTTACGCTTACTATTTTAGGGGGAGTCTTATCTATGTCTCCTCCAGTAAGGGCTTGTTTTACCGCACAGCCGTACAATGTAAGTATAAAAAATAAAAAATAAAATACAAATCGCATAAGGATTAAGAAGACGCTCCTGTTTTTATGGGTGGATAATCTAATGAGTAATGCAATCCTACGCTATTTTTTCTTCGTTGCGCTCCTTTTATGATGAGGTAAGCAATTAGTATCAGATTTCGAAGTTCGCAAAGGGTAGGCGATAAGCTTGTTTTTTTGTATA
>JAYUJA010000022.1:0-1055 GCA_043765495.1 Bacteroidia bacterium | reverse complement strand
GGGAAATGCTGGTGTCCTTTTATAGCATAACAAGCGTCGCTCATAGGATTTAGTCCAGTATTATTTGCAATATTGGTTTTGTCGTATGTTTCTTTTATATTAATATTTCTACGGGTGGCGATATCTTTGGTTAATGTTGCGGATACGTTGTACATGGCAGTAGAATACCAATAAGCACCATCTTCTACGTACCCTTCATGCTCTATACCTATCGCGTAGCTATTGGAATTACTTACATGCCAAGCTCTATTTATTTCGCATACACTTTGGGTTATTTGTCCATCTATGGAACGGATATTATAATGTGCAGATACGTTAGAGACTGAATTTTGAAACCAAGCAATAGCTCCAGCATACGTCCCTTGCATAGTATGAATAGTAATGTGTGTAATAGGTGTACCGCCTCTACCATTATAGTTATCAGAAGCAGCTAGAGCGCTATTTACGTTATATGGGAAAGAAGCAGAAACATTGGCACATACTCCGCCAGATGCAGCGGGGTCGTAGGCTGTACCTTCGGCGGTTATCACTCTATCTTCGTAGGCTGTAACTTGTGGAGAGGATAGTACTTGGTAATTATTTTCTCCAAATATTTTAGCCATATCTATTTCATAATCTGGTATATTATACGCTAATTTGAAATCTTTTTGATTCAATAAATAATAAATACTGTATAACCAACTATCGGTTGCATATTTCAGCCCAGGTTTGTCGTTTTGTGGTATTTCTATTAATTGTTTTAGTATAGCTGTCTGGTGTTCTATGGAAGTTACTTCTGGGTTCTCGGTTAGTAATTTTTGGTAGGCAGTGGCATACGCTAGGATAGCTTTTTGGGGTGATGCGAGTATTTCGGCTTCTGAAAACGAGGATTTTGTAGCAACAGTAGCTAAATTATTATAAAAAAAGCCTTGTCCATTCTTGATTAATCCCATTACAGTATACGAAGCTGGCATTGCTATACAGCTTGGTTCGTAGTCGCCTGTAAGATGTTGCATGCGGGTATTTGTATACGCTACTGCTTCTAGTACCCCTACTGGGATAGTAGGATAAGCTTG
>JAYUJA010000021.1:0-1058 GCA_043765495.1 Bacteroidia bacterium | reverse complement strand
ATATAAATCGTAACCAATTGTACGAAGAAACCCCACAAAATGTAGACAAACCAGAGGAATTGAAAAAAACCTTCATCATCGAAAAAGGTACAGCACGAGGGCTTGATATGACATTGAAATATACTAAAGAAAGGTTCTATTTTTGGACAGTATACTCGCTAATGTATGTGAACAGAAACGATGGAAAAAATACCTACGTACCACATTTTGATAGAAGACACAACATCAATCTAGTAGCATCTTACACAGCAGGAGCAAAAAAAGAATGGGAATTTAACGCTCGTTTTAATCTAGGGTCTGGCTTCCCACTTACCCAAACACAAGGATTCTATGAAAATGTAGATTTCTCACAAGGAATTAATACCGATTATACGAACCAAAACGCTAATTTAGGGGTACAATACGCAGGATTAAACCAAGGAAGACTACCAGCTTACCATCGTTTGGATTTATCTGCAAAAAGAATATTTCAATTTAAAAATAAAACACAATTTCAAGCAATATTTAGTGTAAGTAATGCGTATAATCGTAAAAATATTTTCTATTTTGATAGAATTAAATACCAACGTCTAAACCAGCTACCAATATTACCAAGTATCGCCGTAAATTGGAATTTCTAAAGCCCTAAACTGTCATGACAAAAGTACAGTTGTTTGTACCTTGCTATATACAAGAATTGCAAGTAAATATTGCTACACAAACCACTAAATTATTACAAAAATTAAACTGTGAAGTCATTCTAGTGCCTTCTCATACTTGTTGTGGGCAAGTATTCCTCAACATGGGACATTACGAAGAAGCCACCAAACTAGCTGCTAAATATATTACGGATTTTGATTGGAAAATACCAGTAGTACTCCCTTCGCCATCTTGTACAGGAATGATATGCTCGCATTACCCTAGCTTACTACCCAACGAATCCAAGGAAGCAGTAGCGCAAACCTTTGATTTAATAGATTTTATGGTAAATAATTTAGACTATCGAAAATTACCCATCGCTCCACTACAAGGCAAACTACTCTACCATCAATCTTGTTCTTCTTTAAGAGAATTAAAAC
>JAYUJA010000020.1:0-9368 GCA_043765495.1 Bacteroidia bacterium | reverse complement strand
TTGAGTCAAATCAACCGACAAACCTTGTCCGACCTCAAAAGGGGTTACAAATTTTTTAAGGAAATTTAATATTGGTGTAAAAACACTATTAAAAAAATCAAAAATTCCTTTGTACTGATTATTCAGTTTATCTTTATAGGGCAATAATTTTGAATATAGAAATAATCCTATAATAACTATATTTAATAAAATTGATAAAATAATTCTCATGTTACAATATTTATTTCTTGTGGTAGTGGTGGCAAAGCCACCGAATCTGTTGTTCCCATACTTTTATTTCCTTGTTCAATGGTATCAGAAACCCATTTAAAAAATTGTTTTAATGTTGATGTGTCTGCTGTTGCTAAATGAACTACATTGTCTGTAACTTCTTTTAGTTTGGAATCGTCAGCCAATTGACCAACGGCACAACCTACAATTACACCAAAGTTTAATGCTTTTATTTTGGGTGTCATTTCACTATATAACAAGGTGTCAGACGGCTTGCCGTCTGTTATCAAAAAGAGTAAAGGTTTCCAATCGCCTTTTTGATTTGCGTTTCCTTTTCGTATATCTGCACTTACTTTGGTATGCAATAACTCTAATGCTTTGCCTGTGAAAGTTGCACCTTGAGGGTCGGTTATTTCAGGTAACTGAAATGACGGCAATTCTGTTAATGGCACTAACTCTGTAACTGTTGAATTAAATGTAATTATACTTATCCAAAGTGTTTCAGATGCTTGTGGATCGGAACGCAACGAATGTATCATACCACTTAACGCGTTGTTTAATGCCTGAATTGGCTCGCCATTCATTGAACCCGAAGTGTCCAATAAAAAGTAAACTGGTAGTCTTCGCATTATACAACAATATTTAATTCAGATGGTGGTGGTGGTAATTCATTTAATCCAATTACTTCTTTTCCACTATCTTCGACTTTTGTAGATGAAACACCAATTGATGCAGTTACCCAAGCAAAAAATTTAGCAATGCTTCGGCCGTCTGCTGTTGCCAACTCAACTACATTTTCAGTGATTTGCTTTAATACACTTGTATCTACTCCGCTACCTGCCGCACAAGCAACTACAATTCCTGTTTTTCTTTTTTTGAATTCAGCAAGTCCATTTTGCCAACTATCGGTTGGCATTCCATCGGTCATAATAAAAACTAAAGGTTTCCAATCTCCTTTGGTTTCAGGTGTTGTTTTTGTAACTTCTCTGTCAATGCAATTGCTCAAAAGTTTTAAACCTTCGCCTAATGCTGTAGTTCCTGTTGCTTGAATGTCTTTCATTTGAAAAGAACCTAAATCAGTCAAAGGAATTAATTGATTTGCAACGCTATCAAAAGTAATAACAGAAATACATGCCGTTTCTTGGGCTTGTGGGTCTCCTCTTAATGAACTAATCATTATTTGAACACCATTTTTCACCGCTTCAATGGGTTCGCCAGCCATTGAGCCTGATGTGTCTAAAAGTAGATAAACTGGTAATCTTCTCATTTTTTATTGTTTTATATATCGTTTAAGAATTTGGACAAAATTGTCTGTTTGATGTGGTTCGCCTATTGCTCTAAATTTCCAATCTCCGTTATGTCTGTATAATTCTGAAAAAACCATGGAACACATACCATTTAAAGAAGCATCTCCTGACAAGCTAAACTTTGTCATTTCTTTTCCTTTTGCATCTACTGCTCTAATAAAAGCATTTTCTACCATACCAAAATGTTGGTTGTTCTTGCTACCTTGATAAATAGAAACTACAAAAAGTATTTTTTGGTATTTTTGGTCTAATGAATCCAACTTTACAATTATTTGCTCATCGTCTCCATCTCCTACACCTGTTCTATTATCACCTGTAAGCCATATATGCCCAGAAGGGTGATTCATTGAGTTAAAGAAGATTACATCGCCTTCAAATAATCCAATTTGCTGACCATTTGTTGCTTGTTTTGTTCTTCCAAGGTTTGCAACGTTTCCATTAGTATCTAATAAAAAAGCAATGGCATCAAGGTCGTATTCTTCCTCTTTATTTCCACCAAATAGTTTACCTAAAAATCCGCTTTCTTTTTGGCGAACATCCCAACCTAAACCAATTGTTACTTGTGATAAATCATAAACGCTTTCTCCTTTAGAATTTTTGCGTAGGTCAATTGTCTGACCTTTTGATAAATTTATTACTTCTTGCATATTTTGAAATTTTATTTATTTATAGTTCCTGAAAAATATTTGCTTAAAAAGAATGCCAAATCCTCTTTATATCCAACACCTGACGCATCAAATTTCCATTCATTGTTTCGTCTATACAATCTTCCGAATTCAATCCCTGTTTCTATAGAAAAGTCTTCACCTAATTCGTATTTCATTACTTCTCTACCTGTATTATTATCCACTAATCTGATATAAGAATCTCTAACTTGTCCAAAGTTTTGTCTTTTATCTATTGCATTATCAATTGTAACAATAAATAAAATTTCTTGAACACTTGGATTTATTTTATTCAAGTCAACAATAATAGATTCGTCATCGTCGCCATCGCTTGAAGTACCGTCTGGGTCGTCTCCTGTGTGTGTTAATGCTCCATCTGGCGAATTTAGATTACCATAAAAAACAAAGTAATCTTTGTTTAGCATTTTTCTGTTTGCATCAATCATGATTGCTGAAACATCTAAATCAAATTCAGATCCTGTTCCTTCATTTGGTTCCCACCCTAAACCTACTGTAATGTTAGTAAAACCTACTGCGACTTTGTCGCCTTTTCTTAAATTAATTACTTCTGCCATAGTTTTATTTGTCAAATTTAGTATAAAATATTTGAATACTGCAAAAATAGTAAAAATCAGAGAAAGTTTATATAATTTTGTATAATTTTATAGGTGGACTTACACTACTTGGAATTGGTAATTATAGAGTTTGGTATAATATCCTTTGGGCAGTTGTAATAGTTCTTCATGGGTTCCTATTTCTACTATTTTACCTTTATCTAATACCACAATACGACTAGCTTTTTGGATAGTAGCAAGGCGATGGGCGATGATGATAGATGTCCTATTGGCAGTAATAGCGTCAGTAGCTTTTTGTATCAGTACTTCGGATTCGGTGTCTATGTTTGCTGTGGCTTCGTCTAGTACTAGTATTTCTGGGTTGTAGATGAAGGCTCTCATGAAAGAAAGTAGCTGCCTTTGCCCTGCGGATAATAGTCCTCCTCTTTCCATTACATTAAAATCGTACCCGCCTGGTAATGCCATGATAAACTCATGGGCTCCGATTGCTTTTGCGGCTTCTACTATCTGGGCATGGGTATAGCTTTCGTCGTTGAGGGTAATATTATTGGTGATAGTATCCGAAAACAAGAATACGTCTTGCAATACTACTGCTATGTGCTTGCGAAGGGTTTCGGCTGGGTATTCTTTGATAGAAATACCGTCTAATAGTATACTTCCTTTTTGGAAATCATAAAAACGGTTTAGTAAATTTACGATAGATGTTTTGCCAGATCCAGTAGCTCCTACCAATGCGATGGTTTCTCCTTTTTTTATATTGATAGAAATACCTTTCAGTACCCATTCATCTTCTCTATACGCTAGCCATACATCTTGGAAGGTGAGTTCTCCTTTTATTTCAGTAGGAAGAGGAATATCCGAAACTGGCTCTGGTATACTGGTGTTGGTATCTAGTATTTTGAATACTCTTTCGCTGCATACTACGCCCATCTGTAACGTATTAAACCTATCTGCTAGCTCTCGCATCGGTTTGAATAGCATATTTATATACATAATAAAAGCCGTAATAAGCCCTGGTGTGACTTGGTTAGCGTCCATATTGATAGCATAACGACCGCCCACCCATATTAGTAACCCTACCGATACGGAAGCCAAAATTTCTACTACTGGAAAAAATAACGAATAATACCAGATAGCGTTGATATTTGCTTTTTTATAGTCTGCATTTATTTTTTTGAATACTTCTAGTTCTTTTTCTTCTCTATTAAATACTTGTACTATTTTCATTCCTGTGAGATGCTCTTGTACAAAAGTGTTTAATTTTGCTACTTGGTTACGCACTGCATCGAAGGTTTTTTTTATGCCATTTTTGAATAATACAGTAGCTACAAAAAGGATAGGCACAGTACTCAACGCGATGCAAGCTAATATCCAATTCATATAAAACATGACACCAATGATAGCCGTAAGCTGTATAATATCGCCAATAATCACGATAAGCCCTTCCGAAAAAATACTTGCTATATTCTCTATATCGCCTACTACACGGGTCTGCAATGTACCTACTGGCGTGGTATCGAAGTACTGCATTCGTTGTTTTTGAATGTGTTTAAACAAATCTTTACGCAAGTCAAATACTACCGACTGTCCCAAAGCACTTGTAAGGTAGTTTTGAAAAAATTTCAGTATCGATTCCACTAATAAAATTCCTACTACTACCAATAATATTTGCTCTACGATACCTACATTTAGATTTTTTATAATGTGTTCGTCAATCGTTAATTTTAATAAATAAGGACGAATAGGATTTACCACAGCAGTGAGCATAGTAATCAGCAATCCCATAGTAAACAGTAGCTTATATGGTTTTATATACGGCAATACTCGTAACAAATAGTTAGGATTGGCTTTATCTGGCATAAATACGTAATAGGAGGTTAAGAGTTTCTTTCTTTGACTTAAAACAAAGTAGCAAAAGTAGGTTTTTTTAAGATAGAAAGCTGGGATATTATTCTGTATTTATTTTAGATGAAAATTACCTTTCAAAAAATCCAAACCTAGAATAATAGACAAAACAGAAACGTAAGGAATTTTATTTTACCTTTGTAGAAATTATTTCTCTCTATTTTGAAAACAAAAACCACTAGCAAGAACAAAATTAATGTAGTAACCTTGGGTTGCTCAAAAAATATATACGACTCGGAAGTACTGATGGGGCAGCTACAAGCCAATAATCTGGACGTAGTGCATGAGTCTAATAAAGAATCTGAAATTGTAATCATCAATACCTGCGGATTCATTGATAATGCCAAGCAAGAATCCATCGATACTATTCTACAATATGTACAAGCAAAGGAAATGGGACTTGTACAAAAAGTGTATGTAACAGGTTGCTTATCAGAAAGGTATAAAAATGATTTAGAAATAGAAATTCCAGAAGTAGATGCTTATTTTGGCACAAGAGAGTTACCAGCTTTATTAAAAACCTTAAAAGCAGATTATAAACACGAGCTAATAGGCGAACGATTACTGACTACTCCAAAGCATTTTGCTTATTTCAAAATATCCGAAGGCTGTGACCGTCCTTGTTCTTTTTGTGCCATTCCTTTGATGCGAGGCAAGCATATCTCTACTCCTATCGAAACATTGGTGGCGCAGGCTACTACACTGGCTGCCAAAGGCGTAAAAGAATTATTACTCATTGCCCAAGATTCTACTTACTATGGTTTGGATATTTATAATAAAAGAAGACTAGCCGATTTGATGAATGCCCTGTCCGAAGTGAATGGGATAGAATGGCTACGTCTGCATTATGCTTTTCCATCGGGCTTCCCAGAAGATATACTGCATGTAATAAAAGACAACCCAAAAGTATGTAAGTACATCGATATTCCACTACAACACATCGCGAATCCGATACTTACTTCTATGAAACGTGGTACTACTCGCGAGAAAACTACTGCATTGATTGAAAAAATACGCGATACAGTTCCTGGTATTGCTATACGTACTTCTATGATAGTAGGCTACCCGAACGAAACAGAAGCAGACTTCCAAGAATTAGTACAGTGGGTAGAAACTACAAAGCTAGAACGACTAGGAGTATTCACTTATTCGCACGAAGAAAATACTACTGCTCACGACCTAGAAGACAATGTACCAGCAGAAGTAAAGCAAGAAAGAGCAGCAGAATTAATGCATGTACAGCAAAATATTTCTTTGGAAAACAACCAAAAACTAGTAGGCAGTACGCAAAAAGTATTGTTCGATAAAAAAGAAAATGGCTTTTGGATAGGTCGCACACAATACGACTCGCCAGAGGTAGACAACGAAGTTTTGGTAGATGCAAAAAAAGAATTTATTCGTATAGGCGATTTCGCAGATGTAAGAATCACCCAAGCAAGCGAGTATGATTTGACAGGTACTACTCTTCTTGAAACCAAGTAGAATACAGTACATAATTATCTACTGTACGCTCTATTAATTGTTTTATTTTACTGTCTTCTACTTTTTTGATTTTTTTGGCGGGTATGCCTGCGTAGATGTATCCGCTTTCTACTACTGTGTTTTCTAATACGATAGCTCCTGCTGCTACGATAGCATATTTTTCTACAATAGCATTGTCCATCACTATTGCTCCCATGCCTATCAGCACATTATCGTGGATAGTGCAGCCGTGTACTATTGCTTTATGCCCGATGGATACGTTATTACCGATAGTAGTAGCACATTTTTGGTAGGTGCAATGTATCACAGCTCCGTCTTGTATGTTCACTTTATTGCCTATACGAATAGCATTCACATCTGCCCGCACTACACATTGAAACCAAAAAGAGCAATCATCACCAGCTTGTATATCACCAATCAAAGTAGCATTATCCGCTAGGTAACAGTTTTTACCGAGTACAGGGGTTTTGCCGAGTACTGTTTTTATAAGTCCCATATTTTAATTATTTTTAAGGGTAACAATTGCTTTTTTTACATATTGCATGATAGGATTCGGCTTTTCAATGCTTATGTGTATAGAATTTAGGTTCGGAAAAGTACTTTCTATGCGTTGGTATATTTTGCTACTTACTGTTTCTAATAATTTTTCGGGTACACTAAATTCTTCTACTAGTATGGCATGTAGTTTTTCATAATTAATAGTAGTGCTAATACTATCTTCTAGTAATAATTCTTTTTCTTGCCATTCTACCAAGCAATGGATAGTAAATTCCTTGCCTAGTACTTGTTCCGTGGCATAGTAGCCATGTTTGCCCATTATAGCTAGTTCTAGGGTGATGCTGTAAGTGTACATAGTATTACGATAAATTTGGATTAGTATGCCCATAGTATTCCACAAAATTATTCGGTGTCTCATACAATGTTATTTTATACAAGCACACACCATGCACGGCTACGGCTGGTGCTAGAATATCCCAAAAGCCTATCGCAACATTCTCGGTAGATGGGGTTTTGTTTTCTAAAAATGCTACTTCTAACGATAAGTTTTTATGGTCTACTAGTTCTATTACTAGATCGTTTATGGTATCGCTTAGTATTTTCAAATCCATTACGAAGCCTGTTTCTTCGCTTACTTCGCCTTTTACAGTCACGTATAGCGTATAGTTATGCCCATGAAAATTAGGGTTGGCACATTTCCCAAAACGTTGGTAATTTTGCTCGTCCGTCCATGTAGGTATAGTAACCTTGTGGGCAGCCGAAAAAGTTTCTTTACGAGTAACACATACTACTGGCATACTTGCTGGTATAGCTAAATTAAATGGATATTGTTTTTAATAAAAAATAATTTCTTTTTCCTTTTTGAATAATAATATACGTATCTAATACTAAATCACTACTACTTATTTGCTGGTCTACGGTTACTTTTTCTTTATTTAATAATAATCCACCTCCTTGAATCAGCTTTCTAGCTTCGCCTTTGGACGAAAATAGTTTTGTTTTTTCTCCTAGTAGGCTTATAATATCAATGGAATTAGTTATGGCGTCTTTTTCTATTTCAAAGGTTGGTATACCTTGAAATATAGTTTCAAATGTAGCACTATCTAATTGCTTAAAATCCTGTAACGTGCTTTGTCCGAATAGTAATTCCGTAGTTTGGACTACTTGTGCGTAGCCAGCCTCGCCATGTACGAAAGTAGTGATTTCTTGTGCTAGTCTTTTCTGTAAAGCTCTTTCGTGTGGTGCGGCGGCGTGTTCTGCTATTAAGTTGGTGCAGGTTATTTGGTCTAGAAAAGTAAACAAGGAAATGTATTTAGCAGCTTCTACGTCTCCTACATTTAGCCAAAATTGGTAGAATTGGTACGGCGAAGTTAATGCAGCATCTAGCCATACGGTACCACTTTCGCTTTTGCCGAATTTTGTACCATCTGCTTTCGTGATGAGCGGGAAAGTAAATGCCTGCCCATCGCCGCCACTTTTACGACGGATAAGCTCCAGCCCAGTAGTGATATTCCCCCACTGATCCGCACCTCCTACCTGTACTTTGCAATTATGTTTTGTATATAGATGGTAAAAATCAAAGCCTTGTAATAATTGATACGAAAACTCGGTAAAAGAAATACCAGTTTCCATTCTTTTCTTTACAGATTCTTTGGCTGCCATGTAGTTCACGGTAATATGCTTGCCTGCTTCTCTCAAAAATTCTACCAAACTCATAGCTCCTAGCCAGTCGTAGTTATTTACGATAGTAGCGGCATTATCGCCTTCAAAATTTAAGTATTTTTTCAATTGATTGCCGATAGCTTGCACATTATTATTCAAATCCTGTTCGGATAAAAATTTACGCTCTTCGGATTTGCCAGATGGGTCGCCTATCATACCCGTAGCACCACCTACTAGCGCTATAGGGCGATGCCCGTAGTTTTGCAGATGTTTGAATAAAATAATAGCCACCAAATGCCCGATATGTAACGAATTTGCAGTAGGATCGAAACCTATGTAAGCACCTATTTTTTCTTTTTGTACTAGCGTATCTAATTCTGGTGTATGGTCTTGTAATAATCCTCGCCAAGCTAGCTCTTGTAATAAGGTGTTCATATCCAAATTTTAATAATGAAAAATAAAGCCACAAAGGTAATGAAAAATTTTGATGGGATAAGATTGTCTTTTTACTCTATGAAATAAAAAAAGCTACCTTTTTGGAGGCAGCTTTGGAAATGTGTGTTAGTTTTTTTTATAGTAAAATACCTACTACTCTATAATAAGTTTCTTTGTAGTAGTATTATCTCCTTGCTGTATTTGCACTACGTACATTCCTTGTGGTACATCTCGTATATCTAATGAAGGCGTATTATTTACAGTACGTAGTATTTGTCCTAGACTATTCAATAATGTAATCTTATATGCTTTACCCTGTTCTATATTTTGGAGAGTTACTTGCTCTTTTGCTGGATTAGGATACAGATTTAGGTTAGAATTGGTAGCAGTATTTTCTCCGATAGATAAAGTAGTAATAGGCGTGAATACATATACTTGCCCATCAGTAGGAAGAGAATATAACTGTGGTAGAATAACCTCTTCAGCAGAACTATAATTTACTTGTGTAGTATTGAGCATAGGTGCAGAAGGATCACCATAAGCGTTGTATATGTTTACTAATGTGTCTGCATTAGATATTTTAATATTTTCTATACCAATGAAATCTAAACTAGGATTTAAGGTACTTG
>JAYUJA010000019.1:0-1065 GCA_043765495.1 Bacteroidia bacterium | reverse complement strand
ATATTATGATAGATGCTTACCAATACGGCACTATCGATAGGATATCCCCAGAAGCACCAATACCCGTAGTGAATACTACTAGCAAAAACTATAAACTAGGCGGTGCCGCTAATGTCGCCGCTAATATAAAAGCACTAGGAGCTATACCACACTTACTAGGAGTAGTAGGGCAAGATACCATGGCAGCATTAATGCTACAAGAATTGCAACAACAAGACATACATGCAAGCAATATTATAATAGATACCAGCCGACCTACTACCGTAAAAACACGTATCATCGTCCAAAATAAACAGGTAATACGCCTAGACGAAGAAAAAATACACTACATCACCCAAGAATTACAAGAAGAAATACTCCAACGTACTACACAACTCATAGAGCAGTACCCCATCGATTGTATCATACTAGAAGACTACGACAAAGGGGTTATCACGCCATATTTAATCCAAAAAATAATAGATTTAGCAAAGAAAAACAATATACCTACCCTTGCTGATCCGAAAAACAGACAATTCTACAACTATAACGAAATTACACTATTCAAACCTAATCTAAAAGAAATAATAGACGCTACTACGCAAAATATTGATATACAAAATATTCAGACTTTGGAAAGCGTGGTAAATAAATTAAAAAATATTTTGAATAATCAAATATACTTTATTACTTTGTCAGAATTTGGTATATATGTTTCAGATGCCAATAGTAGCACACTTATACCAGCCCGTACTACGAATATAATAGACGTAACAGGCGCAGGAGACGTAGTAGTAGCAGTAGCTGCCTTATGCCTAAAAAGCAAAACAACCGCCAGTAATATAGCAAAAATATGTAACGTAGCAGGAAGTTTAGCTTGCGAAAAAATGGGTTCTGTTACTATTACAACTACACAAATAGTAGCCGAACTAGAATATTACCTTGTTGATAAAAATATACAATGAACATAATCAATTCCTACGCTTTTATTAGAACTATCTACGATGTGTATCTAGAATGCAGTACTGTATGTACGGATACTAGATCTATTCAACCTAATAGCCTTTTTTTTGCATTAAAAGGAGG
>JAYUJA010000018.1:0-9536 GCA_043765495.1 Bacteroidia bacterium | reverse complement strand
CCGCCCTTACTATCAAAGAAACACTAGTACCAGCAACGAATTACAGATATGGATTTTTAGAATAAAACTGCCTTTTTACCAAAACAATTATTACAAATTAAATCTAATTTATACATTAGCAATATGAGTATTAGCTTCCAAAAAGGCATGAGCCTTAATTTAACAAAAAAAGAACCTACTCTGCAGAAAATAATGGTAGGATTAGGCTGGGAAATGCGCCCAGGAGTTGCGTTGGATTTAGATGTATCCGTTTTCTTATTAGCAAGCAACGGAAAACTAGTGAATGAAAGCTATTTTGTTTTTTATAATAACCTAAAAACACCCGATAATAGCGTACAACATACAGGCGATAATAGAACAGGCGATGGCGAAGGAGACGATGAAGTAATACTCGTAAACCTTACAGCAGTAGCCCCAGAAGTTACCGAAATACTATTCGTAGCTACTATCCATGAAGCATCTACCCGCAACCATAGCTTCGGACTACTAAAAGAAGCCTACATACGACTCGTAAACGTAGAAAGTAAGCTAGAAATAGTACGCTACGACCTAGACGCAGAATTTGGAACGTATACAGGAGTAGAATTTGCTAAATTCAATAAAATAAACAATGAATGGAATTTTACTGCTATCGGAATAGCCGAAAAAGCCTCTCTCGAAACCTATGTTAATAAATATATCTAACTAAAAAATGAATACCATCTTCCAACTAAAAAACACTTATTCTATTTATAGTATCCTTGTCATTACGAGTATTTTCTTCACCAACTGTAAACCCAAAAATGAATTAGAAATAAAAAAGAAAGAATTAGCAGAAGTGTTGCAAGAACAAGAAACCATCAAAACCAAAGTACAAGCACTACAAAAAGAAATAGCAAAATTAGATAAAAGTACCATCACTCGAAAACCCAAAATAGTAGACATAGAAACCGTAGGATATGCCCCATTCGAACATACTATCAACTTTTTTGGAGCAGTAGAAGCCGAAAATAATGTGATTGTAAACCCTCCTATGCCAGGCGTAATAACGAAGTTGTACGTAGAAGAAGGTAGCCAAGTAGACGAAGGAGACCTAATAGCTGAAGTAGATGCAAGTGTAGCCAAGCAAAGCGCATACGAAGTAAAAACACAAATAGAACTAGCCAAAACTATCTACGAAAAGCAAAAATCATTGTGGGATCAAGGCATTGGTTCAGAAGTACAATTCCTACAAACAAAAACTGCCTACGAAGCCACTCAAAACCGCCTAAAAACCATACAGTCGCAAATAGAAATGAGTAAAATAAAAGCTCCTATATCTGGTACAGTGGACGAGATGCGGGTAAAAGTAGGCGAAATGGCAGCCCCAGGTATTGGTGTATTACGATTGGTGAATAATGGCAAAATGAAAGTAAAAGGACAAGTAGCAGACTCCTACATAGATAAAGTAAAAGCTGGTGATAAAGTGACCGTAACCCTGCCCGATATAGATGCTAAAATAGTAAGCGAAGTAAAAAGAGTAAGCAAAGTAGTGAATCCTATAAAACGTACTTTCACCGTAGAAATAACCTTGCCAAACGACAAAGACTTATCCCTACGACCAAGTATGTACGCTATAATGGATCTAGTAGATGCTAGCTATTCCAGAGTAATAGCAGTGCCTAATAACATAATACAGGATTCCCAAGACGGAAAATATGTACTCGTAGCAAATCCCGAAACTGAAAACTTCGTAGCCCGAAAAAGAATAATAAAAACAGGAATAGTAGGCAATGATAGGACAGTAATAGTAGGAGGCTTACAAGCTGGTGACCAGATTATTACATTCGGATACCAAGATGTAGTAGATGGGCAGATAATCACTACTGGCACAAAATAAGTGTAATAGTACTAGTCATATATTTTAGAATAATAAAAAAAAGCTGTCCACAAAGCAAGAGACAGCTTTTTTAGTTTGTTATGCTTTTTTACTTTTGGGATCATTGTACCACATATCCCAACTATACGACTCTCCTATTGCTCCTATGGTTATATCTTTTAGCAGTAGTAGCTCTTATACGCAGGGTAAGGGTTTTATCTTGAACGTGTTGTACAGATATAACAAAAGTAGGAGATGCCATAAATAGTTTTTTATGTATAAAATGTAAATAGAATACCTTTGCGAATATAATTTTTTATCATTTCTCTTTTATAAAATATATGCTGTACCCTATTTTAACGTGTAAATGCCCTAAATGTGAAAAAGGTAATATATTTCCGTCCCAAAATCCTTATCAGTGGGGTGCTATAACGGATACTAATCGTAATTGCCCACATTGTGGTATTCTATTTGAAAAAGAAATAGGATTTTATTGGGGAGCTATGTATGTAAGTTACGCTTTAGCTATTGCCGTTTCGGTAGCAGTAGCCACGGTATTCCTTACTTTATTTGGCTGGCATACTTGGTATTTATTTGTCACTATTATTTTATCTTTGACGGCAGTATCTCCTTTATTATTTCGTTATTCTCGTACCATTTGGCTATATTTGAATAGTAATAACTAATCTAACACTAGTACTGTATATTTAGATACATCTAACGTAGTGGGTTTTTGGGAAAATATGCCGTATACCGTAGATCCAGAGCCAGATAGTGAAGCATATACTGCCCCATTCGTATATAATTCTTCTTTTATATTTTTTAATATAGGATAATTAGGGAATAAGCTATCTTCAAAATCGTTGTGTAAAAAATGCTTCCAATTAGCTATATCTTTTACATCTAACTTACTTATATCTATTGTACTCGGCTTGGGTACTACGCCGCTATATGCTTCTTTGGTAGAAATAGCTACGTTTGGGTAGCAGAGTGCTAGGTAATAGCCTTTCAACGAAAGCGATATAGGCTGTATACTAGTGCCAGTACCAGTCACATAGCAAGGAGTACGGTGTACAAAAAAAGCGCAATCGCTACCCAGCTGTTCTGCATAGGCTACTATTTGTAGGTCTGTGAGTTGTAAAATTGCTAGTGTATTTAGAAGACGAATAGCTGCTACTGCATCAGAAGATCCGCCACCTAATCCAGCGCCTATTGGAATGTTTTTTAACAACGTTATGTTTATTTCTTTTGTAATAAGAGTAGGGAAATCTTTTTGGACTAATCGAAATGCTTTTAGAATTAAATTATTTTCTATATTTTCTTGCGAAAGTTGCGGATTATTTAGGATTGTCAAAGAGCTTGATTTGTCTTCGTTCCAGTGTATTTCGATACTATCTTCCAATGCAACAGGATAAAAAACACTTTCGATAGTATGGTAATTGTTTGCTAATTTTTGGGTAATAAAAAGCCCTAAATTAATCTTACAAGGTGCGAATCCTATCATTTTACATGAAATATTTAGTCATGAATTTTAGCAATCCTAGTCTGTTTTTTTGATAAGGAGCATACCGTATTTTTACATCTATGATAAACGATTTACTCAATATACTACGCGCATGCGAGAAAGTAAAAAAGCTATGTTTGCCATGGTAATTCCCTATACCACTTGCTCCTACGCCACCGAATGGTAAGTTATGATTCGCTACATGCATCACCGTTTCATTGATAGCTACTCCACCGCTATACGTTTTTTGTAAAATAGTATTTTGAAACGTTTTGGAGTTACTAAAAATATACAACGCCAAAGGTTTGGGACGATTCGCAATAAACTGTATCACTTCGTCTATGTTTTTATAGGAATGAATAGGCAGGATAGGGCCGAATATTTCTTCTTGCATGACAGGGCTATCCATAGCAGGCGAGTCTAGTAAAGTAGGCGATACATAGCATGCATTTTCATTTACTTTACCGCCATATATAACGTTACTAGTGGCAAGATAGTTTTTTAAGCGTAGTGTATTTTTAGTAGTAATTATCCTACCATACGACGAGCTAACGTACGCATCTTTGCCATAAAAATCTTCTATGTAATGGATACATCTTTCTATTAGTTTTGCTTTTATATTTTCATGTACAAATACGTAATCAGGGGCGATACAAGTTTGTCCAGTATTCAGGAATTTTCCCCAAACTATCCTACGAGCTGTTATTTCTATATCTGTATCTTCGTCTACTATTACTGGGCTTTTGCCACCTAATTCTAGCACTACGGGGGTCAAATGCTCCGCTGCTGCTTTGTACATTATTTTGCCTACGGGGGTGCTTCCTGTAAAAAATAGCAAATCAAATTTGTTTTCTAATAATTCTTGTGTCTGGTTCACCCCTCCCTGTACTACTGCTACGTAATCTTGTATAAAAATTTCGTTGATTATTTTTTCAATAATTAAAGCTGTTTTTTCAGCTATTTCAGAAGGTTTTAGTACACATGTATTACCAGCAGCTACTGCTCCTACTAATGGATTCATTGATAATAAAAAAGGGTAATTCCAAGGGGCGATGATGAGTACTTTGCCATAGGGTTGGTATTGTATACGGCTGCTTGCTTTGAAATGTAATAATGGTGTAGACACGGTTGTATCGGTAGCTAGTTTGCGTAGATTATGTATAAAATAATCTATTTCGGATATAGTACCTGCTATTTCAGCCCCATAGCTTTCAAAGATAGGTTTGCCTAAATCGTGCGTTAGTGCGTCACTAATTTCAGATTCATGCTGTAAGATACATTTTTTTAATTTTTTTAGGGTATCTATTCTGAATTGGATAGGTAAAGTAGTACCAGTTTGAAAAAAAACTGTTTGTTTTTCTAAAACACTAGCATAAGCGTTATTATTCTTGAATACAGGCATGGTAGTAGAAAGTGGTACATCTTTTAGTACAGTAGAAGATAATTTAGCAGTAGATGGTTTCATAATAAAAAAATAGGGATAGATACAGGTACTGCAAATATAACTAAAATAATAATAATACTTACAAAATAAAAAGTCTCCAAAATTGGAGACTTTTTATTTACTATAAAAAAAAAATTAAGCAGATATAGGTAATATAGAAACGTAAGATTTATCATCTTTTGTTTTCTTGAAAGTAACTATACCGTCTACTAGTGCATATAGTGTATGGTCTTTTCCAATACCTACACCAGCGCCTGGCTTATGTTTTTGACCTCTTTGTCTAATGATGATGTTACCAGCTATTGCAGCTTGTCCACCATATATTTTTACTCCAAGACGTTTACTATGCGACTCACGTCCGTTCTTGGAACTACCGGCTCCTTTTTTATGTGCCATAGGGGAATACTAATTAAAAAGTTAATAAATAAATTAAACTAAAATGTTTTCTATCACTATTTCAGTAAGAAACTGGCGGTGTCCGTTCACTTTTTGGTAGCCTTTTCTACGTTTTTTCTTGAACACTAACACTTTGTCTCCTTTTAAGTGACGAATAATTTTAGCAGTAACAGAAGCTCCTGCTACGCGAGGCGAACCCACTTGAATGGTATTTCCGCCTACTAGGTACACATCGTGAAATGTAAGACTTTCGCCTTCATTTGCTTGCAAACGATGTGTAAACACCTTCTGGTCTTTTGCTACTTTGAACTGCTGACCAGCGATTTCTACAATTGCGTACATATGGAATTATTAAAAAAATATACTTATTAAAAAAAACTTATTTTATTTTTACGGGTATTTGGTGGTCTATTATTTCTGCGTCTGCTACTTTTTTGATATTCACTGGTACACCACCCCACACCGAGCTACCACTCACTTCGTCTATATTTACATCTAGTTCGTTGGAAGTACTAATGTCTGCTACGTCTACTTTTAGTTTGTCGTAAGTACTTACTCCTACTATTTGTACGTCCATCGTAGAGTTAGGGAACGATTTCATTACTACATTAATAGAACCGTCTGCATTGATAGGAATCAAGCCATAGTTGGTATTTACTTTTGCTCCAGAGTCTGCTTTCAGGCTAGTGAAACTAAAATCCTTTACTACTAGTAGTACTAAACAAATAGCAATTACTGTCAAAATAGATTTAGTATAAAAATCTGTTTTCATTCGTGCGATAGGAATATAACTATAAGCGTAAAAGGGTTGCAAAGCTACTGTATTTTTTTGTAATAACAATTTTATTTTTACACACTTTAAAAACAAAAACGGAATACGAATGAATTTACTTATTTTATTTATCCTTATTTTCATAAAAACAAAACAAAACAACTATTTTATACTTTTTAAATACTTTATTAATAATATATTAAAACAGTAGCCGCAAATATAGCACCAAACAAACCTATAAAAAATGTTATTGTATGCTATGGTTGAAAATCGTATATTTGCAGCTTATAACTTTATTATTATTGTATGAAAAAAAATGTTTTAATCGCTATTTTAATCGCATTCCCTTTGAGTATTGCACTAAATAGCTGTGTAAAAGAAGAAAAAGTAACCCTTAATCTGCCCGAAAATCTTCAAACTTTACTCGTAGTAGATGGTAAGATAGAAGCAGGAAAAGCGCCATGTGTATTACTAACGAAAGGAGTACCTATTACCAAAAATTTAAGTTTAGACGATTTAGCTGCTTTAAGCGATGTATTCATCAGTAATGCTACTGTGAGTGTGAACGATGGCACTACGGACTATACTCTTACGCTACAAGCAGTGCCCGAATACCCGTATATCTGCTATACTACGAATAATTTAATTGGGCAAGTAGGCAAAACCTATACTCTTTCCATTGCGTATGATGCCAAAACGTATAGTGCTAGTACTTCTATAATGCCACTGCCTACTATTCAAAGCCTTACCTACTCTGCTAATCCGATAATAGATAGTTTTTATAACGTTATTTTACGCTTTGACGATCCAGCTAGTCAAGATAATTATTATTTATCCAATAAAAAAACGAATAACGATAAAGAAAACAATCAAGAGTATTTAAAAGATGAATATTTTAATGGAAATATTTACAATTATTATTATACTAGCCGTGCCAGACAACAGGATACAATAGAAGTATCGTTTAGTCAAATACCAAAAGATGCGTATGACTTTTTAAGGTTAAATGAAAGAAATGGGGCGGGTAGTGGATTATTTAATAATGTAGCGCAAGTAAAAGGCAATATACAAGGTACGAATACTTGGGGGCTATGGTATGGCTATCAGAAGTATACGAATACGATTATCATTCCTTAATTCATTTTATTTATTTCTAAACCTAAAAACTATTTATCGTAGATGAAAAATACCTTATTTATCCTTTTATTGTTCCTTTTATCCCCAAGTTTTGCACAGAATACTACTAATATAAGTGGCTATATCAAAGACGAAGCAAGTGGAGAATTTTTAGAAGGAGCTATTATCCAAGTAAAAGACAAACCAAGCATAGCCGTAGAAGCGAATGATTATGGATACTATTCTCTTAATCTAGAAAAGGGAGACTATAATCTAATAGTAACGTATATCGGTTATCAATCCAAAACAATCGCTATCAGCTTATTACAGCCTACTAAAAAAGATTTTTTATTAAAAGAAAAGACTACCAATATCACTACCGAAGTACAAGTAACGGACAAAAGAGAGAATAAAAATGTAAAAAGTACCGATATAGGAAAAATAGAGCTAAAAATGAGCGAGATAAAAGCTTTGCCAGTAATATTCGGAGAAGTAGACATCATAAAAACAATACAACTACTACCAGGCGTAAAAACAGCCGTAGAAGGTAATACAGGCTTTTATGTAAGAGGTGGAGCTGCGGATCAAAATTTAATATTACTAGACGAGGCGGTAGTATACAATCCTGGACATTCATTAGGGTTTTTCTCGGTATTTAATGGCGATGCTATCAAAGGAATGGAGTTTTACAAAGGTTATATTCCTGCTAATTATGGTAATAGGCTTTCGTCTGTGTTGGATATATCCATGAAAGAAGGAAATAATAAAAAATATACCGTAGAAGGTGGAATAGGCTTGATAGCGTCTCGCTTGACGGTGCAAGGCCCTATCCAAAACGGCAAAAGCTCTTTCATGGTGTCAGGTAGAAGAACGTATGTAGACATACTAGCCCGACCATTCCTGAAAGGCAATAAATCCAAGTATTATTTTTATGATTTGAATGCAAAAGCTAATTATACATTTAGTGATAGAGATCGCTTGTTTGTATCAGGCTATTTTGGACGAGATGTAGTAAAAGTAGGATTTGGAGATGCTAGTGCGTTCAGCTTTAATAATGGGTGGGGAAATGCCACGGTCACAGCTCGTTGGAACCATACTTTCACACCCGATTTGTTTCTAAATACATCGCTTATATTTTCGGATTATAATTTCAGTAATAGTACTTCTGTAAGTAGTATAGGGTTGAGTGTAAAAGCAAATATCCGTAATTATAGTTCTAAATTTGATTTTAGCTACTATGGAACCCCCTCTCATACCATTAAATTTGGATACCATTATACCCGCTATATATTTACCCCTGTGACTATTCAAGCATCTTTGGATACCATAAGTTTGGGATTGAATAAGGTACAAAAAAAATTCGCAAATGAAAATGCTTTGTATATAAACGGCGATTATGACATTACTACTAATTTACGATTTAGCTATGGGGCTAGGTTTAGTATGTTTCAGCATGTAGGACCTTATACGTATTATACCGAAAATAGCACTGGCAACCAAACCGATAGTGTAGTATATACAAAAGGAAAACCTCTAAAAACTTTTCTTGGGTTTGAGCCTCGATTTTCTATCCGTTATACGCTAGATAGTGTCTCTTCTATCAAAGCAGCGTATGTAAAAACGAACCAGTATGTACACTTAACGGCTTTTGGCTCTTTGACATTGCCTACGGATATATGGCTACCAAGCTCTATTTATGCAAAACCACAGATAGGACACCAAATATGTGCTGGTTATTTTCGTAATTTCAACGACAATACCTTGGAAGCATCTATAGAAGGTTATTATAAAAAAATGTTTAATCAGATAGAATACAAAGATGGCACTTCTTTATTGGATCAAAATTTGGATCAAAAATTAGTATTCGGAACTGGGCAAGCATACGGTACAGAGTTATTTTTACGTAAAACAGCAGGCAAATTAACAGGCTGGGTAGGCTATACGCTATCGTGGACTACTCGTAAGTTTGCAGATTTGAATTTTGGTAAACCATTTTATGCTAAATACGATAGAAGACACGATATATCCATCGTAGCAAATTATGAAATAGCTAAAAAACTGACGATATCAGGCGTGTTTGTATACGGTACTGGCAATGCTACTACTGTACCTAGTTACAGAGCTTTGTACAACCAAGATTTGGTTTCGGTATACCAAGAGCGTAATGGCTACCGATTGCCTGCTTACCACCGTATGGATATATCGCTTACCTATTTCCGCAAGCGTACAGAAAAAGTAGAATCTTCGTGGAATTTATCTATTTATAATGTGTATAGCCGTAGGAATCCGTTTGCTTTCATCATCAATACTACTGGTGGTATCACCGATGGCTCTCTCAAAACCGAAGCTACGAAAGTATCTTTATTTGGCATGGTACCATCTATCACCTATAATTTTAAGTTTTAATACCAACAAAAATCGGCTTACTAATAGTAAGCCGATTTTTTTATTTTATTTCATTATTCTA
>JAYUJA010000017.1:0-1084 GCA_043765495.1 Bacteroidia bacterium | reverse complement strand
TAATCCTTTCCGATTGGTTTTTAGGGTACACACTGACGTATACTGCGGGTTTGTTTTTTATGTATTTCGTATATACTCTGATGATGTCTTCGGCGGTTACTTTGTTGTATTTTTCTATTTCTTTGGATAGGGAGCTGAATCCTGTATAGTATAGATTGCCATCAGTGAGTATAGATGCTTTGCCTGCGATAGTGCTTAACGCTTTGATATTATTGGCTTCTGTACCTGCTATTATTTTGGCTAGATCTTCTTTGGTGATGCTTTGTTTTTCAAATTCTGCTAGGCTTTCTTTTAGTAATTTATCTATATCTTTTAGGTACGTATCGGCATTGCCTTGTATGCGTATACTGAACTCGCCAGATAGCTCTTTGGTAGGGTGATTGCAACTTACGGATAATGCTTTTTGTGTAGTTACCATTTTTTTATATAAAATAGATTCTACACCATTGGATAGGATAGACGATAAAGCGTCTAATGCAGCTTCGTCGGGGTGCCCGCGGTATACAGTAGGGTAGGCGATTTGTAGGAGGGGCATTTTTACATTATCTTCGTAGGATACGTATCTATCTTTGGATAAGGTTACCATCTGCTTAGCAGCATTTTTTACGGTAGGGCATTTGGGTATAGGGTTGAAGTATTTTTCTACTAATTTTATTGCCTCTTCGGGCTTTACGTCGCCACTGATTACGATAGTAGCATTATTAGGGCCATACCAACGTAGGAAAAATCGTTTTAAGTCTTCTACATTTACCCTATCTAGGTCTTTTATATAGCCTATTGTTTGCCACGAATATGGGTGTCCGTAAGGGTAAAGGGCTTGGTTTGTTTTTTCGCCTACTACGCCATAGGGTACATTTTCGTAGCGTTGGGCACGTTCGTTTTTTACGGTAGCTCTTTGTATTTCAAATTTTTTTTGGGTGACTGCGTTTAGTAGCCAGCCCATTCTATCGGCTTCTAGCCATAGGGCAGTTTCTAGGTAGTTTTTGGGTACTGTTTCAAAATAGTTCGTCCTATCGGTATTGGTAGTACCGTTCATATCGCCACCTGCACTTTCTATGATTTTAAAATGCTCATCGTCTTTTAC
>JAYUJA010000016.1:0-1086 GCA_043765495.1 Bacteroidia bacterium | reverse complement strand
ATATAAACATAGTAGAAAAATGCCCCGAGAAGAATAAGTCTTTTTTAAGAAATACTTTATTAAACAACGATTCTAAAATAGGATCTTGCAATTCTACTAATCCTGCTGGTGGCTCTAGCGGCAGCAATGTAATAGTACACAAG
Organism: Bacteroidia bacterium; assembly: GCA_043765495.1. GTDB lineage: Bacteria > Bacteroidota > Bacteroidia > JAYUJA01 > JAYUJA01 > JAYUJA01. The sequence continues at coordinate 943 of JAYUJA010000016.1, read as the reverse complement.
CGTATCAAGTACATAGTACTGAATGCTACGAGCATTTTTAATAAGTGTTCTTTGTGTTTTAATAACCCTACTACCCCTACGAACATAGAGCCATAAAGCACTACGAAGATGAATATAGATAAGTTTATACAAGGCAATGCTTCCGAAATAGGGTCGTAAGGCTGGTAGCCGATTCTAGTTTCTAACCTTGGTAGGTAGTATCCATTCAAACTTTGCACTATCCACAAAAACAATAAACTAATGGCTAATAATGGATAAAAATCAGTAGCAAAAATTCGTCTGTACAAGTACATAAAGGAAGTGGGAATGGTGGGGTGCGTTTGTGGCTGCAAAAGTAAACATTTTTTATATATAAAATACAAAAATCACACAATATATATTTCAAGGGATTTAAGAGGTTTTAAACACCTAAATTGCTTCGCTCGATAGTTCCGTTTATTTTTAACTTTATGATTTCTATATTCTCTAATCCTTCATTATCTACTACTTTTACCGCTATTTCGTGCATACCTGCCTTGAATTTATATTTTTGAATTCCTAGCTTGTCAATCACTATTTCGGGCTTAAAACCTTTATTAGCCGAGTAATTAAAATCCCAAGCAAAAAATTCAATTCCTGTCTCACTTTTTGCTGTTGCTAGGAACTCTATTTCTCGTAAATTTTTACTACTGCCAAAATCTTTAATATCTACCATAAGACTAGGTTTTTTGGCAATGGGTACGAAACTTTCTACTGTAACTAATTTTATAACGATACCTTCTTCGTTCATCAAGCGAGCTACTTCTTGGATTGCACCTTTGCCAAACGAAAATGCGATGATGTACCCAACAGGCAATTTTTCAGCTTTATTTTTTTCATAGATGGATTTATCGTAACGCATCACAGCAGAATGAAAATTATCAATCACATTACGTCCTATCGCATCGCTGCGTTTTACTTGTAT
>JAYUJA010000015.1:0-1100 GCA_043765495.1 Bacteroidia bacterium | reverse complement strand
GTGCCTAGGGCATTGTTTGGTTGTTGTTTTATTTTGAATTTTAGAAATCCGTGGCTTGCCTGTTCATTGGTAGCGCTATCCACAAGGTTTATACCTCGAAATGTCCAGATTAGTGTGTTTCCATTTTCTACGCTAATAGTATAATCTGCAGAAGAATTTACGAATTGTAGGCTGCGTATATCCAAATGGGTGGCATCTATCTCATCGCGTATTACTACTTGGTAGGCGGTATCCGAGCCTGTATTTTGAAAATGAATAGTGTATTCTAATTCCGTAGTTTTTTCGATGTAATGTTCTGTTGTTGCACCTATTGGCTGGGCTTCTTTTATATTTGGGTCGAAGGAATTAGTTACTTCATTGCAGTTTATTTCTACTTCGTATTCCATATCGTTTTGTGGGTAGGTATTTACAAAGTTTAGATTGTATGGTCCTTCACCGCAGGCTTCCACTACTGCTTGTGGGTAATTATTGCCATAGATTCCTGCTGTTTGGTCTACTTCTAACCTGTACGTATGCCCTTGGTTGGCTGCTTGCTGTATGAGCCTTGCTTGCCCAGCATCTACGAGTACTATGGTTTGTAAAACTACTAGGTCATCTTCATAAATGCTTACGGTACTCGGGTTTGTCATATTCATACTACCAATATTTCGGATATTAAAATCGATGGTATTGCCGTTACAGTTTCCATCTACGGTAAGCTCTATGCCAGCTGCGAGTAAGTTTTCGAGGCAGGTAGCTACTGGAAATATACTAGATTTGGAACACATCGTAAGCCCTGTTAGGTCTTGGTTACAGGCTAGACTGTCTGTAATCCATATTCTGCCATGCTGCTGTGGTTGTAATATTCCTAGTACAAAGCGGTAGATATTGCCATTTACAGTAGAAGTAACCGATGCGTAAGGCGTAGAACTATTTAGGAACGAAAGTCTGGAATCCAATAATACGTCTATGTAGGCGCTGCTGCTGGGTACTGTTCCTATGTTTCTATAAGAAATGTATTCTGCTCTTCCAAAACAAGGTCGTAGCCTATCCGCACTTATATCTACTTGCAGTAGTGGGCAGTTGGAAGTAGGCGAATTAGGGATATTGATATTCGCGAC
>JAYUJA010000014.1:0-3237 GCA_043765495.1 Bacteroidia bacterium | reverse complement strand
ATGTATACTCCTTGTGATAAATTAGATACGTCTGCTTTGAAATAATTCTGACCAAAATCTGCTTCAAAATTTTGTACAGCTGTCAAAGAACCTGCCATATCATAAATTTTTAATACTAGACTTTGTGGGTTTGGTGAGTTTACTTGGAAAATAGTACTTTGATCTGATGGGTTTGGATAATTACCACTTACCGTAATTTTATTATTAGATATTGCGTCTTTGATAGCTAGGTTACAATTTTGAGATGCTAATACACTAACACGGTAGGTAGTATAGACGATAGGATAATCAATATTATTTATCCCTGTATTTATATTCGCAGTTATATTTATAGTAATAGGGTAATCACCAGGAGCATCTGTTACAGTTCCTGGTGGTTTTATCTTAATACAACCAGCTTCTCCACCTAGGTATATACGGTCTGATGCTAATACAGCACTTCCGCCAGAATAATTAGCATAAGATGCTGTAAACCCTGGAGGTAATCCATCGATGCTTGTAATGTTAAAATTATTGATAACAATGTTAGCAGATGGTGCTGGTCCTGCTCCATCTATGTCTATCATAGTATCAGTAGGTACTGCGAATCTGAAAAATAATTCATACGGGCATCCAACTATTGCTTGTGGTACTTCTGCTGGTTTTGGAGATATAGAACCTTCCACTGGTTGAACTGGTAAACATCCTGCAAATTGTGCTTTTAAGCTGAAAGACGATAATATAGCAGTGGCTGCTAATAAGAATAAACGGTTTTTAGTCATGGTTTTTTAAGTAAAAAAAATTAATAAAAAAATGAAATTTAGGTAAATAAAGGTTCTAATTCTTCTAGTGTATCTTTGCAAACAAGAATACTATCTAGTTGTGATATTTGGATTAATTTTTTTACGGTAGGCTGCGATCCCAGTAAAATAAATTTGCTTTTCTCTGTATTAAAAAGTCTATTTGCTAATAATAATGCTCCTAACCCTGATGAGTCACAATAACGTACTTGTGTAATGTCTATTACTAAATTAATAGCGTTATTTTTTTCTATTCCAACTATTTCTGCTTTCAATTGTTGGGATACGGTGCTATCTAGCTTGGATAGTTCTACTATTAATAAAGTATAATTGGTATGGCGAATTATGGAACTACTCATCGGTGTATGGTGGTATTGATTAGGCAAATATATTTTTTTTTAGGATACTAACCAAAAATTTTTACTAATTAATACTAATTTTCTTGCTAATTCTAGCTCCGTCTATGTCTATATTCATTACGTACAAGCCTTTGGCAAAGGAAGTAAGGTTGATAGTAGTGATAGAAGAAGAAATAGGATAACTTTGTAATAGTCTTCCTTGTATATCGTATATATGTGCTGTAGTGGCGGTTGTAGCATTATTTACGATTTCTACGTAGGTAGAGTAGGGCTTTATTATGATATTATCATCTATTGAAGGATTTATACCAGTAGTAGTGCTTAAATTAGCATTAATGATTATTCCATCATTTACACCTAAAAAATTTGAAATATCACCATCAAAAGATTTAGTTTCTCCAGCTAGGAAGTATTTTCCATTATTATCTTTTTCTATGTTGTAAGCATAATCATCGGAGTTACCGCCTATACAAATGTTAGATGCACTTATAAAACTACCTGTATTTTGATTAATTCTAGTCAAAATAATATCATTTGTATTAACAAAATGATTATTAAATGTGTTATTAAACCTTGTATTACCTATGAATGTAAATGTACCATCTGCTTCTTCTATACCGTCTGTGAATTGATCTAATCCAATATTACCGTATCCTCGTTTCCAAATTAAATTGCCAGATAATCCTACATATCCTGCGTAAAAATTAACTGAATTGTCATTAGGTATATACCTATATCCTAAAGTTATATACCCATTAGATACTTTACGAAGCTTATATACGTATTCATTTTTGCCTAGATCTCCAAATTCTGTGAAACTAATTCTAGTACCATTTAACGTATATTTGGCAACAAAGGTATTGTTTTCTCTACCAAATTGATAACCACCTACAAGCTCTATAGAATCTGCATTACCACAAGCTATTATTTCATCTTGTTCATTTACATCTATATAACTTACTATGTTACACTTTGGTGTTTCACCCCACACTTCTAATACTGTTTGACCTGTATAGATTCCATTTGCGTCTAGTTTTTTTAGAACAGATCTTGTGCTTAATGAAAATATACTTAAAAAAGAAGTTTCGTATACTCCTACAACAAAAGTCCCATTAGATAGTTCTTTTACTCCAAACGAGTATTTGTCATTAAATGTATGGAAATTCGTATTATATGGTCCAGAGGGAAAGGATTTTTGCCATTGTAAGTCTCCATTTGCATTTATTTTGAATACCCAAACATCGTAATAAGATAAGTTAGAACCAGCTCCTGAAAAATAAGTGATATCTCCATTAACGGAATTGGTAGTTCCTGCGATAATATATCCACCATCATTGGTTTTTTGCATGTATTCGAGTCTATCTGTACCATCTCCACCGAAGCATTTACTCCATATAGTAGTATGATTTTCGTCTAGTTTCATTACTAGAATATCTTCTAGTGCATTTTTCTGGATAATATTTACATCATTAGAATTAGTAGTTCCTCCTACAATATAACTCCCGTCACTATTGGGGATTACAGCTTTTAATTTATCTGCCGCGGAACCTCCGATAGTTTTTACAGAAAGATTAGTGATTTGAGCAAAAGTAGGACTAATATTTAGCAATAAACAGGCACAAAAAAAGAGTTTATGTAGCATAAATTTACTAATTAATACTAATTTTCTTGCTGATTCTGCCACCGTCTATGTCTATATTCATTACGTACAAGCCTTTGGCAAAGGAAGTAAGGTTGATGGCTTGGACACTATTAATAGTTTGTGGGGCAATGGATTGATTGTACACTACTCTTCCTAATGCATCTTGAATAGTAATATTGCCGTTATTAATTGGTTTTTTAGCGGTAAATAGTAACTCAAACATACCATTATTAGGATTAGGGGCTATAGCTAGGTTTTCAAAATAATCGGCTTCGTTTATCCCTAATGCTACTATTGTTATTTGTAGTGCCTCTGATGGTAAGGTACAGCCATATTGGTTAGTAGCTACTACATAGTAGTTTCCTGTTTCGGTAGCTAGGTAAGTAGTAGCCGTAGCACCTGGTATAGCTATATTTCCAAAAAACCATTGGTAGGTAAGTCCTGGTGTTTCGCCAAC
>JAYUJA010000013.1:0-1114 GCA_043765495.1 Bacteroidia bacterium | reverse complement strand
GTTCCAGCTTTGCCCTGTACAAATGTTTATAGTTTGGTTTTTTATTAAAATAGTGTCTATTATCAAATTCGTAACGATAATGCTATCACAATTATTTGTTGCGAAAGTATCGCGGTAAATTCCTGCTGTATTTTTGCCGTTCCAGCTTTGCCCTGTACAGATGTTTATAGTCTGGTTTTTTAGTAAAATACTGTCTATCAATAAATTAGTAATAACTATACTATCACAATTATTTGTCGTGAAAGTATCACGGTAAATTCCTGCTGTATTTTTGCCGTTCCAGTTTTGCCCTGTACAGATGTTTACGGTTTGATTGGTGGTTTTTATTGGTAATATTTTCACTATGGTATGAATAATACTATCACAACCTTGCCTGCTATTCAACGTATCTTTATAGAGTCCAGCCGTAGAAATTATCTTACCATGTAGGTTTATAGTATTGCCATTACAGATAGAAATAGTGTCTTTGGTGATTGGTAATAAAGGTATTACTCTTACACGTACCGTATCTCTATCATAACATAAAGAAAGATTCCCGCCTGCTACGATAAAGGTTTTGTTTTGAGTAATCACTACATTTAACGGGTCTGGATAGATGGTCGAAAGTGCACTATCTGTCCACCCAGATACGAAAGCTCCTGTAATAGTGGCGTCGATGAATAACCGTTCACCATAACATATACTATAATTCTTGGAAGGCACGCTTACGGTAGGGGTGGGTTTTAGGGTAATTTTTGTGGATACATACACGCTATCGCAACCATTTCTACTTAATAAAGTATCTTTATAAGTGCCTGCTGTGCCCCTAGATACGCCATAAACAACAATAGTAGTGCCACTACATATAGAAATATTTACAACAGCAGCAGTAACTGGAATAATGACTTTTAGATTCAAAGTAACTATACTATCACAAAATTTACTATTAGAAAGTGTGTCTTTATATATTCCAGTAGTAGTCCTATTTATGTTATTGAAAAAGTAAGACTTTCCTGCACAAATAGTTTGTGTAAAATTGTAGGAAGAGTTAGAGTTTACTACCAAATTTAGTGTAATAATACTATCACAACCTACATTATTTACTAATGTATCTTTGTACGTTCCTGCTGTATTT
>JAYUJA010000012.1:0-1121 GCA_043765495.1 Bacteroidia bacterium | reverse complement strand
TTATTCCTAGCATTAGTTCCATACCTGCATACAGCCACACGGCATATTTTGCTTTTATTGGTACAGGTATCAGCATTAGGAATAGTTTTACATCAGGAAATAGGTATCCAAATGCCATCAGTACGCCAAATATTGCCCCAGAAGCTCCTACAGTAGGTACGTTTATTTTTATTTCGTATATATCTTTTACAAACGATTTTGCTTGTGCGATTAGTTGTACGTCATTCGGAAATTTGTACCAGTTCGTCATTAGGTTTTGGATAGCGGGGTCTTGGCGAGAACCTGCATAATACGTATCGCTAAAATTAGCAAAAGCATCGTAAGTGGGGTGGCTAGTAAAAGCGGCATAATCGCCCATCATGTTTCCGAATTCAAAATACTGTACGCCTGTATGCAATAGTACTGCGCCCATTCCACATATAAAATAGTAGATAAAAAAGCGTTTGCTACCTAGTGATTCTTCTACCATACTACCAAACGATACTAATGCAAACATATTAAAAAGCAAGTGAAAAAAATTCGCATGCATGAAAATATGGGTGACTATTTGATAGGGATTAAAATTAGGCGATTGAAAGAAAAACAGCCCTAGTATACGCCCTAGGTCGTTGCTAGGATAGAAATAGCTATATGCAAATTTCAGAACAAAGAATAGTATGTTTACAAATAGTAAGTATTTTACGACTGGGGATAGTTTATTCATGTTTTTGAGGTTTTGTTTTACGAAGGTACACATGGATTTTTACTTTACAGCAGATACGCCCTTCTTTGTCTACGATATTTATTGCGTGCCATTTATCAAATTTACCGTTTTTTTCTACATTTTCCTTGGCGGTGGTTAATTCTTCTTGTGTGAGAATAAATTGTAGGAATACATCGGCATTCGCTGGGCGTATATAGTCTATTTCCAAGCGTTTTACCCATGCTTCGGCTTTTACGCCTTGCTGTACTAGTGCTTGCCAGTACATTAACGAAAAAAACGGATCAGCAGCACTGAATAGAGTGCCGCCGAAGATTGTTTTTTGCAGATTTTTATTTAACCAAGAATAATTAATTTTTACGTCTACTTCTGTGAAATCAGACTTTATACGCGTTACTACTATTCTATTAAATAGCAATGG
>JAYUJA010000011.1:0-1124 GCA_043765495.1 Bacteroidia bacterium | reverse complement strand
TATCGGTTACAATGATACACGTAGTATCGTTGCCTACTATACTGCCTGCTATATACTTAATACATAACTGACCGTTTACTATACTTACATTCCCTAATACTGTTCCACCACACGTACTGACTACATCTGGACTTAAACCACGCTCAATTGTTTTACATACTACTATACTATCTCTTACATATAAGGTATCGTATATTATATCCGGAGGTAACAGGATAGTAATGATTACGGTTGTGGTATCACTGATATCTTTTGTAGTATCGGTTACAATGATACACGTAGTATCGTTGCCTACTATACTGCCTGCTATATACTTAATACATAACTGACCGTTTACTATATTTACATTCCCTAGTACTGTTCCACCACACGTACTAACTACGTCTGGACTTAAACCTATTTCTATTGTTTTACATACTATTATACTATCTCTTACATATAAAGTATCGTATACCGTATCTGGACGTGGTAAAATCGTTATTATTACTGTCGTTGTATCGCTGATCTTTTTAGTGGTATCCGTTACGATGATGCAAGTAGTGTCGTTGCCTACTATACTGCCTGCTACGTATTTCACACATAACTCACCATTTACTAAACTTACATTCCCTAATACTGTTCCACCACACGTAGTAACTACATCAGGGCTTAAACCTGCTTCGATAGTTTTACATACTTGGATACTGTCTCTTACATATAAGGTATCGTATACGGTATCTTTACTTACACAAACCACACAAGCATAAATACTATCTACACAATTGGTAATTGTATTTTCTATTCTAACCCAATTACAACCTACTGGTAAACGTAATGCGGTACTTGATGCGAATACATTTTGATTATAATTTACAATGGATATAGCACCACGTGATGGGTTGAAGATTATTAAACTATCGTAAGCAGTTCCTTGTACGCCGCCTTGTATGTTATTACCTACTATGTTCCAATTGCCATTAGGATCAACTCCTAACATCCAGTTTTTCAAGTCCGTTAAACTGCTGTATGTATAGTTTGGTGCATAGCGAACGCCGCCTACTTTCCAACTTAATATAATATGATTAGCCCCAGCATATGCTCCTTGATTGATTGCTGTATTAAAGTCATATCCTCCTAGTGTATCA
>JAYUJA010000010.1:0-1131 GCA_043765495.1 Bacteroidia bacterium | reverse complement strand
CTTTCTATTTCTACGGTATTTTGTTTAGAATCGTCTATTAGTATTACTTCTTCTTTATTGATGGCACTTTGTAACAAGGTTTCTGACGACGAGCTACTTTCTTCTGTTTCTATTAGAAATAAAGTCTCATCAAAAGTAGAATCCTGTAGGTTGGGTTCTTGTATAATAGTAATAGGCTGTATATTCTGTACTACTACGTTGGTATTTTCGTCTACGAGTGGGGATATTTGTAGTTCTCCCGTTTGTTCATCAGGAAAAATGATGACCTCTGTCAAAGTATCTGCAAATTTCTTTGTTTCCAGTACTTTTAAGTCATCTATGGTTTCTGTATTTTTAGTAATATTTTCTAGACTATCCACAAAGTTTAATGTTTCTATGGGCTCTGCTACTGCTGGAGTTGTTATGTATTCTAACCAAGCTTCAAAGCTACGTGAAGATAAAGCATTTGATTTGTTCATAAAATTATAATAGGGTATAGTCTACAAATGTAAATAATATTTTATTGCAAAATATTTTATTTTCTACTGTTTTTCTAATGCACCACAGTCGGGTGTTATTCTTGGCATATTGCGTAGGTCGGTAGGTGGGCTTACGCTAGCATCTGCCCAGTCTATGGCTGGTGAGTTTGGTTTTAATTGGTAGTTTTGGTCTATACTATTTTCAAATAATACGTCTTGATTATTTTTAATATTAACCGTCAGATAAGGCTGTACGAACTGTATATCTTCATTTTTAGCTTTTATAAAACAGTAGTCTAGTTGGGTATTAAAATTCCCTGGTGTTATATCATTTATCACTACTTCGTTTTCTAAATTCCCGGTGATGATAGTATTTTTTATTTTGGTAGTAGTAGGGATATCTTCGAGTTGTATGTACTGCCCGTTAAATTCTATTGGTAAGCTTTTGTCTTGGATAGCTAGGCTAGGATTCTGCCTATCTGCGGTATGTAAGTTGATGATATTGCAGTTCGTCATAGTATTATTCCCACCATTAAATATAACGCCTGCTTGCTCACAGTTGGATACAATACAGTTCGTGATAGTAGTAGTAAAAGCCGTACTCAATATGCCTGCTTGCTTACAATTTTGGATTACTACACTCTGCAAATCCAAGCCATTAGGTTCAGAAAAA
>JAYUJA010000009.1:0-43703 GCA_043765495.1 Bacteroidia bacterium | reverse complement strand
TGTACTTTAAGGCAAAGAGCTGCTAGATTAGTTAGAAAAACATTGAGCTTTTCCAAATCACTAGAAAATCATATCAGAGCAATAAAATACTTTATTTGTAATTACAATCTAAATTGTAAAACATTACATTAGACAGACTACCAAATTTAACTGGTAAAAAAGAAAATGAGAATTTATTTTCTCTTTTACAAAACTAAAGTCTTTCAAAATTGCTCCCAAAGTTGCATTTATTACTTGAACTTACAACATTTTTTATCGGGTAGAGTAATTTTAAACTAAATTTACAATTAAGGTTTTAAACTAAACTAAAAACCTAGCTTAAATTAAAAATGCCCAAACCCAAAGAATTTGGAGTAACAAAAATCCCGTATTTACTACCTCTCTTTCATATAAAAACACCCCTGCATTATGCATAATAAGGTAATAAAAATAGCTATTACAGGCGGAGAAAGTACTGGAAAAAGTACACTATCTACCCAGTTAGCTGCTTATTATCATACCATTAGTGTACCAGAGTATGCCCGTGAGTATGCCCGTGAGTATGCCAGTAAGCTGCATAGGGAGTATGTACCAAATGATATACTACACATAGCCCAGCAGCAGCTGGCACTAGAAAACGAGTATACACCGCAAGCGAATAATGTTTTGTTTTGTGATACAGAATTATTGGTTACTAAAGTGTGGTGTGAACATGCTTTTGGCTTTTGCGATGCTTGGATAGAACAGAATATTCTACAAGCGGATTATGCTCTTTACTTATTAATGTACCCCGATATCCCTTGGCAGTACGACCCATTACGCGAACACCCGCACCTACAACTTCATTTTTTTGATATTTATAAAGCACTTCTCCAAACCTATAAAAAGCCTTTTGTAGTGATAGATGGAACAGGAGAGCAGCGCGTACAAAATGCTATCCAAGCTGTAAATAGTTATCTATAAAATTCGTAACAAATAATACTTGCAGCCATACCCACGTTCAAAGATTCCACCTCCGTAGAAGGAGCAGAAGGGATATGTATCCGTTGGGTAATATGAGGGTACAAATCCGCAGAAAGCCCGTTAGATTCTTGTCCTATTAAAATAATACAAGCTTCGGGGAATTTTATTTGTGCTAGTGTATCGCCTTTCATATCTGCAGCATATACAGGCAAGGTAGTATTTGCTAGGTAAGTAGCCAAATCGGTATAGGTGATAGAAATACCTAATAAACTGCCCATCGTAGCTTGTACTACTTTGGGGTTGTAGCAATCCACTGTTTGTTCCGAGCATACAATCTGCTGGATACCAAACCAGCCACTTAAACGGATAATAGTCCCAAAATTACCAGGGTCGTTCATATTGTCTATCACCAAAGTAATGCCTTTTGGGGCAGGGGTTAGAGTAGTGTCCGTACTGGGTATATCCAATACGGCTACTACTTTATTAGGCGTTTTTTGGGTAGAAATTCTATTTAATTCTATATCTTTTATGAAATAGTAGGTAATAGGGGTGATTTCTTCTTCTTCTGATACGGTTTTATTATTGGTATACCATTCTCTAGTACCTACTATTATACGCACTAGATGGGGGTAATTATCCAAGGCAAAATTTACCCATTTTTCGCCTTCTATTACAAAGCTAGCATGGGTAGATCGATAGTTTTTTTCTTTTTGTAATTGTTGGATATGTTGAACATTACTTTTTGTAATCGGTAGGTGGTTATTCATTATTTTAATTTATTTGCAAATTTTTCTCTAAACTTTTTTACTTTCGGGCTTATGATAGCACTACAATAAGGGTTTTTATTAGCGTTCAAAGTATAGTAATTTTGGTGGTAATCTTCGGCAGCATAGAAGTGTACAAGAGGTACTATCTCCGTTACGATAGGGACATCATAAAGGGCAATAGAAGTAACGTATTGTATGGCTTTTTCTGCAATTATTTTTTGCTCTGGCGTGTGGTAAAATATGGCAGATCGGTATTGCGTACCACTATCGTTGCCTTGTTTATTAAGGGTAGTAGGGTCGTGGGTCGTAAAAAATACTTCTAGTAGCTCGGCATAAGTAATAACCGTAGGGTCGAAGGTGATTTGTGCTACTTCGGCGTGTCCTGTGGTTTCGTTACATACTTCTTTGTAAGATGGGTTTTTTATATGTCCACCGCTGTATCCTGATACTACTTTACTTACTCCTTTTAGTTCTTGGAATACGGCTTCTACACACCAGAAGCAGCCTGCTCCGAAGGTAGCAGTTTGGGTTTGATTTTGTGCTTGCATAGGGATAAGGTTACATAGTGCAAATAAGGCCATACTTGTAAAGTACAGCCTTGTATTTTGTATTTTTAATACATCAAAAACCGATAAAATCGAATTCATCTTCTTGGGTTGTTTTTGGAATTACGTTAGCTGGTGTTTTTGCACCAGTGGCAGCATTTTTAGCATTTTGACGAATATTTTTTTGATCCGTTCTATAATTTCTCCATTTGGTAAGCTGTTCTTTTGTCAAAAAAGCCTTTATTTCTTGGCTAGAAGCTTGGAATAGGTTTTTACGTTCTGCCATGAATTTCTCCACGTCTGTTTTGCCGTATTCTTTGCGAGTAGCTGTCAAGTCGGCAGCTAACTTGGTTTGTATAGCTATTACTTTATTTTTTTGTTCTGGCGTAAGCCCTAGTATAGCATCTAGCTGGTCTACTCGCTTTTCTACTCGTTGTGCAGGAGTAAGGTGTGGCTTGGAGAGGCTTTCGGCTCTTTTGTTGGATATTACTTGGGTTTGAGCTGTAAGCGCTATAGTGCTAGAAGTAAATAATAACGCTATTAAAAAGAATTTTTTCATGTTTTTAATACAATAAATAGTTAAAGTAATAAGTGGAGTAGTAACAAATTCTACAACAAAGAGTATTCCACAAAGATACTAAAAAAATAAAAACTTTACAAAGGAGTTCATAAATAAAATTGTTGAATTAAATGTTAATGTTACCTTTGTTTTCTATTTTTGTTACCTTTACTTTTATTCCTAATATGCTTACTACTTCCTACATAGACCCTACACTGGACTTATTAGAAGAAATTACTATTCTAAAAAAACAAAAAAATGCAGTAATATTAGCGCATTATTACCAAGATGCGGACATACAAGATGCGGCGGATTATATTGGAGATAGCCTAGGACTATCGCAGCAAGCAGCAAAAACGGAAGCTGATATAATTGTATTCGCTGGGGTACATTTCATGGCCGAAACTGCAAAAATCCTTTGTCCTACCAAAAAAGTAGTACTGCCTGACCTAGATGCTGGATGCTCGTTAGCAGATAGTTGCCCGCCAGATACATTTGCCGCTTTCAAGGCACAATATCCGAACCATTTAGTAATATCGTATATCAACTGTTCGGCAGGTATCAAAGCACTTACGGATATTATATGTACTTCTACCAATGCACTGCAAATAGTACAAAGCTTACCCGTGGAGCAAAAAATAATTTTTGCACCAGATAAAAATTTAGGCCGTTATATTGTCCAACAAACTGGCAGAGATATGGTATTATGGGACGGAGCTTGTATGGTACATGAAATATTTTCCAAAGAAAAAATAGTAAAATTAAAACACCAACACCCAGACGCATTGGTACTAGCACACCCCGAATGCGAAGAGCCAGTACTCGCCGAGGCGGATTTTATTGGTTCTACTACGGCTATATTGAACTATGCAGTACAATCCAGTAAGCAAGAGTTCATCATCGCTACCGAAGTGGGTATAATACACCAGATGCAGAAAAAAGCGCCTACCAAAACCTTTATTCCTGCTCCTCCCAATAATGCTTGTGCATGTAACGAATGCCCACACATGCGCCTTAATACATTGGAAAAACTATACCTATGCCTACGTGACGAAACTCCTGAACTAATAATGGACGAAACTATACGCCAAAAAGCAGAATTACCTATCCGTAGAATGCTAGAAATATCTGCCCGATTGGGGTTGTAATAAATATACCATTCACTAACAAGAAAATACCTATATTTGCCACTGTATTTCTTGTTTTCTTCTAAAATATAACTATTTCCATTACCATGAATGTTACAGTATCCAAAGAAATAAAAGTAGGGTTAGCATTGCTCATAGCATTGGCTATATTATACATAGGGATAAATTTTTTGAAAGGACGAGATTTGTTTAATCGTTCTAATAAGTATTCTATTAGTTATAAAAACGTAGAAGGGCTTACCAAGTCTAATAATGTGGTAGTGAATGGCTTAAAAGTAGGACAAGTAGAAAAGGTATATTTAGACCTTGCTGCCAAAGATTCCAATATCATAAAAGTAGACATCATTATCCAAGATCCGAATATTACTATATCCAGTACTACTACTGCGGCTATTACAAGTGTAGATTTTCTGGGTACCAAAGCCATTAAACTAGATAATATAAATAGTGGTGCCGCTATGCCAGAAGGGTCGAGTATAAAAGTAGCTACCGAGAAAGGAATGATGGCAATGGCAGAACAAAAAATACAAGAAGTAGAAAAAATGATAGAGCCAGTAACTATAAAAGCAGCAGCAGTACTCTCTACGATGGATGTAACACTACATCAAGTAAATAGCTTGCTAGATGCACAAGTACAAAGAGACCTAAAATATACGATACAAAACTTGAGCATCACGTCCAAAAACGCGGCAGCACTATCCGAAAAAGCAAGCGGACTGATTACCAAAGAAGAAAAACGACTAGATAATATACTGGCTAGTGTGCAAAAAATAACGTCAGGATTTGAGAAAAATGGTGCTAAAATAGATAAAGTACTAGCTAATGTAGAAAAAATAACCGACGATGTAGCAAAGGCAAACTTGACGGCTACTATCCAAAGTGCCAAAGACGTGCTAGACAAGTTCAATACCATTGCTAGTAAAATAGATAAAGGAGAAGGCTCTATTGGTAAATTGTTGAAAGATGATGGCTTGTATAATAACTTAAATAAATCAGCAGCAGATTTAGATGCTCTATTTGTAGACCTAAAAGCTAATCCTAAAAAATATGTCCATTTCTCGTTATTTGGCGGCAAAAAAGACAAAACTACTACCCCTGTACAGCCTTAAAAAAATAGTTCATGCATTTCATAACAAAAATACTTCTAATAACTGGTTTCCTATTTATTGGAATGGGTAATGGCTTAATGGCTCAAAACTGTACAGCTACTTACTATGCTCCAAAATTTGAAGGACGGCAGACGGCTACAGGCGAAATATTCCGACACAGTGGCTACACAGCAGCACACAAAACGATGGCTTTTGGTACGAAAGTAAAAATCACGAATAAAGCAAACCAAAAATCCATCGTAGTACGTGTAAACGACCGCATGCACATGAAGTCTACTGCTTGCTTTGACCTAACTAAAAAAGCTGCTAATGAGCTAGATATGGTAAAAGCTGGAAGGGCAAAAATAGACTACGAAGTAATAGGAATAGAAGTAAAAGAAAATAAGAAAAAACTAACGACGATACCAAAAAAGAAAAGTAGTAAAGTAAAGATTACAAAAATCACGAAAAAGAAGAAAAATACGAAAAATACGAAAGCAAAAAAATCTAAAAAGAAAGCAAAAAAATGAAAATTAAAATAGTGTGGATAGGAAAAACAGAAGCATCTTACTTACAAGAAGGAATAGATATTTATCTAAAAAGATTAAAAAATTATGTTCCGTATGAAGTAAAAACATTACCTGAAATAAAACAAGCACACAGCTTATCTATCCCACAGCTACAGCAAGCCGAAGCAAAACTATTGTTACAAGAATTTTCTCCTACTGAAAAAATAATACTATTAGATGAAAACGGAAAATCGTACACTTCTTTACAGTTTTCAGAACAAATAGAGAAATGGCAATTACAGTCTAATAAGCAAGTTACACTAGTAATAGGAGGGGCGTATGGATTCAGTGAGAATATCTACCAGCGGGCAGATGGCATGCTTTCTCTTTCTGCTATGACTTTTTCGCATCAGATGGTTCGTTTATTATTAGTAGAGCAAGTGTATAGAGCCTATTCTATTTTGAACCATAGCCCTTACCATCATATCTAAACAAAAATAAAGCATTACAACGTATTTTTACAAAAACAAAAAATGGCTATCTTGTAAGTAAGATAGCCATTTATGTTTTATGTTTTATTCTTTTACGAATTTTATATTCTTATTGCCTTTACTATTTACGAATTGAAGCGTATACACGCCTTTTGCAAAAGTAGAAATATCTATGTTTGTTTCGGCTGTATTGGTAGTTTGTTGTTTTACTAGTTTGCCCAGTACATCGTAGATAGAAATTGTAGCTAGGGCATCTTCTTTTTGTTGTAGGTGTACTAGATTATTAGCGGGGTTCGGATATAGTTTTATAGCAGATGTAGGAAGGCTACTTTCTTCTATTTTTGCAAAAAGAGTAGTAGTATCTTCTAGCCATATATTTTCATCTCCTGATTCGTATTTTGTAAATGCTACAAAAGTAAGCATCATCTCATCGGTAGTAGCTTCACCATCTCTTACATCACGGGGCGGATTGTTTGGATTATTCGGGTTGTTGGTAGTATTATCGTAGTGTGCATAAGCGTGTATGGAAGTAGCTCTTTCTAGTTTTATAGGCTGTCGGAAAGTGTATATTCCTTGCCAACTAAAATCCCAATTGTCTATTTTTATTAATGGTATAGTAGAGTTTGATAAGAAAGGGCGGGCATATATCTCCATCGTCCTGCCTACCATGTGCATGTGTGGCATGATAGCTAGTACACTATAATCGGTGAACGGTTCTACTATGAATTGCTCATGGAAATCTCGGGTTTCGTTAGCTGGTATGAATAATGGCCCATTGGTGAGTATAGGGGCGGTATGTATGAGTAACGGCTGGAATAATACTTCTCTTTCGTCGGTATCTTCGGCGAAGTATATGTTTATTTTAGAGTTGTCGGACTGCCCAATAGTGCCTCTTGGAAAATGTATTTGTACGGCTAAGTCTGCTCCACTGTGTATCCTTTGCGACATGCCAGTTGGCATTATCAGTGCGTTACTTCCTGGTGCCCACCCTGCCACGAATACGGCAGATAGGTTGTTTACCATTCCATCAGTAGCTCTATACCCTACTTCTAGGTCTTCTTCATCTTTGCTTTTACACACGCCATTTACATCTTCAAAAACTAATACGTGGTGTACTATTTCCGAATTTCCTGCTACTATTTCGATGGCTTTTATTTTTTTTGTTTCTGTAAAACCAGTGGGTACTACTAATACTCTGTACACATCAGTAGAGTCTGCGGTAGAAGTGTAGGTAGGCAGTTGTAGGGTTACATCTGGCATTCCTAGCCCTGTACTATTTTCATAGCTAGGCATAGTTGGGGCTTGTGCAAGATCACCAGAGGGTGCGCCAGCGTTTATCCAGTCGTTTAGGCTTTGTAGTTGGTTGTTGGTTAAGGCTCTTTCGTGTGTGTATCGTTGGTAGGTAAGGTCAGGAGGATAAGGAGGCATACGTTTTGCATTGATAGAAGTCTGTATCGCAAACCGCATATTATAGGTTTGTTGGTAATTTTCTAGTGCAAAAGGTGCTATATTTCCTGTTCTATGGCATTGTGTACATTTAGTATATACAATATTGGCTATATTACTACTCCAGTTCTGTGCGTATAGGCTGCCTTGTTGTAGTACTAACAAAAGGCAAATGAATAAATTTTTTTTCATAGGATTTTTTTATGACTTCACAAATATACATAATAATACGTATCATTAGATAGTCATAATATCTTTTTCTTTTGTATCGGCTAATTTGTCTATTTGGGTGATAAAACTGTCCGTTTTTTGCTGTACTTTTATTTCTAGCCCTTTGGCTTCATCTTCGGATAATCCTTCTTTGGTAAGCTTTTTTACAGCATCATTCACATCTCTACGTATATTACGGATACTTACTTTAGCGTGTTCACTTTCTTGGCGGGCTAGTTTGCATAGGTCTTTTCTTCTTTGCTCGGTAAGTGGTGGTATGATTAAGCGGATTACTAAGCCATCATTTTGTGGATTTAGGTTCAGGTTAGACATCATAATTGCTTTTTCTATCGGAGAAAACATGTTCTTTTCATACGGCTGGATAACGATGGTGCGGGCATCTGGCGAGCTCACATTAGCGACATTGCTCAATGGCACTACCATGCCATAATAATCCACGTTGATGCTATCTAGCATAGAAGCGTTGGCTCTACCTGCTCGTATTTTAGCTAATTCACTTTCTAGGTGTTGAATCGCTTTTTCCATCTGCTGATTAGAATTAGCTACTAATTGATTGGCTTTTTCAGTACTCATTGTTTTTATTTATTATAGAAAATAGTTATTAATTGCGTGCAAATATAGAAAAAAACATTTTTTAATACTTTTATTTTATGCAGTGGATTAAATAATAGATGCAACTAAAAGAAGTCGCCCGAAACAGCTAGTGAGTGTTTCACAAGAAAAGGAAATCAAAAAGCTATTTGTATACAACGTCCAAGTATTTACGAAGAAGTGGGATAGAAAGCACAAAGCACAGGTTTAGTACCACTGCTGGGTACAGTAGTAAAGACCAATAACTTCCCTCCGCCACTTTTTCGTAAATACTATGTTGGTGGCAGTGAAAAAGGTTTAGTTTAGGCATTTTACAAGTAGAAATAATTCAGGATTTTGGCGTTCAATTGCTTTTTGAAAATTGTAATTTTCAAAATCAAATGAATAATTATAACCACCATTGTCGCCAAATAAATATACTTTATTACTTTTTACAGTTACAAAATAAAACTGATTACCTCCAAATGGTAGATAACAAATTTCTTGGAACAATTCTCTACGAGTTTGTCTAACAAAATTAGCTTCTTTTTCTAAAATATTAAACTGTAGATTTGCAATACTGTCATTATCAAAAGTCAGTACAGATACTACGTTTTGTCTCCTTATTTTTTTAAAAATATAATAAGTTACTGCTGTGTAATTAGATATTTGATTCTTGAAACAAATATCTAATTTAGATTTAAAAAAACTAATGTTCTTCTTTATAATTTTACTATTTACAAACTCCTTTTTGATACTTTTATTTAATGAATCTATCTGACATAAGCATTTATTAGTAAATAAAAAACAAATAGAAATCACAAAATATAGTTTTAAATTATTCTTCATTGGCTATTGATTTGGATAAAAAAGTTGATAAACATTTGCATCTAAATTATAATCTATATTTATATTAACACCTCTTGCCCCTTGGATTTCTTTCTCTCCTCTGTAATATTCATATGCACCATTGATAAATTCAGAGATTTTATTATCAAGGTCGCTTGCATTGAAATAACGAGATCCTCCATTATCTTCTACGAATACAAATAAAGGATTATCATTAGTTGTGCTATAAATTTGTTCAGTTCCATTCTCGCTTAAATCTACTTCATACTCTGTATCTTTAGAAACTATAATTAAAGTTGAATGATATTCAGCCGCTATACCTACTGCAAATACACAAATAGATTTATCTGGTGTTAGTTCTAAAAGTCTATCACTTATTTTGCTCTCAATATCCTCCAAAGCAACTTCGGAATGAGATTTAGAAGTTAATCTCTTTCCTTGGTAAAATGGTGGAACTTTGATTTTAGAAGAAACGAGTTCATCTTTTTTTAGAGTGCTTAAAGCAGTTGACATAATATCATTTGTCTTAATATCTGATTTTTTCAAATGAGGGTATAACACTAATAAGTTGCTAGCAAATGCTTTTAAGCAGCACATAGGACAATTTCTATCGTTATCATATTTTCCTTCAATACCATTTTTTATCATAGCATCAGTGAGTACGAAATCCCATTTTATAGTTTTATTTTCAAAGCGAATTGTATCTTTATTTTTTGCAAAGAAATTCAAAACTCTATTCGTATCTGCAATGGTAGTTTCCCCCACCTGCGTATCTGCTACATCGCCAGTTTCGGCGTAGCTTTTTATTAGATTTCCCATAGCTATTGCTTGCTGATTGTTTGGCGAGGGTTAAACATTTCGGCATACATTTCGGCTCGTTTTATGGGGTCTGCTATTTGCTTCAATGTCTCAAAAGCAAGTTCTTGTTTTAGGTTGTTGAGTAGTAATTCATTTTTCTTTTCTTCTTGAACATTGGCATTAAAACAGTCTAACGCAGAAGCGTGTCCCAAAAGGGCATCAATGATTACGGCATCGGTTTTTAGTACAAATTCATCGGCATTGAGTATCACACCATTCATAGCTAATTTTAATATGCCAGCTACGCCTTTATCGTCAGCTTGTTCTTTGGTTATTGTTTCGTCTGTAACGGTGTTGTAAAAGTATTGCAGTTTGGGTATTTTTCTGAAATAAGAAATATTTCCACAAGGTTTATCCTCGGTATGAGGCTGGATAAAAGGGCGTTCTACACCATTATAATCTGTAACTGTACCGTATTGGCAAAAAATGTAATCCCGTAAAGTTTGTTTGCACTTTTCGCCTTCTGCATCGTTTTTTAGGACTTCATTTAGCAAAAAATCAAGCTGACTTATATCTACCATTATTTCGCTTTCGGGTTGTCCGTTGGTAAATCCTATTTTTATCTCTTCCAAACTTGTAAGCACTTTATAGCCTTGGTTTAGGTTTCGGAATACAAAATTAAGTACTCGTCCTATGTTGGGGTTTACTATTTCTCGGGTGGTGGTGTTCTCGTACGTTTCTTTACTGCTTGTAGTGTCGCTTTGCTGTATGGTATGGGTACGGTTGGCATTGCTTTTATTTACGTGTTTTTCGAGTGCTTTGTGCAAATCTTTTGCATTTTGGGCAGAAGTCGCAGACGTGCTTACGGTATTGGTAGTGTTTGATGAGTTTGTACCATTGATGCTACCGCCTGCACTGGCACTGCCACCTTGTCCCGCAATTTTAAAACTTGCATTTACATCAAAATGGGCTTCTGCGGTGCGTGTTTTGCCTTCGTTGGTGGTGAGTGTACCTGTGTTGCTATTGGATTGATTGGTAGAAGTTTCCGCCTCTAACAAATTCTCCATTTCATCGGCACTTTCTTTGCTAAAACTATCTACAATATTACTGGACGAGGTTTTTACTTCTGAAATTTCTTTAAATGATTTAATTATAATGGTGGTTTTCTCCCCTGGCAAAAGGCTAAATGTACTGATGGTTTGCCCTGCACCATAATTTCCTAAAAAAGATTTGGTTTTGTACTTGTGTAATACGAATAATGTAGGGTTTGCTTGTGTAGGGCGTTGTTCTAAAAGCAAGGTTTGTTCTTTGCCATTAAACTTATTTAAGAAACGGGCGGTATATCCATTTTTGAACAACTGGAACACGGTATCGGGTGTAGCTTCGGGTGTAGGGCTTGGTTTGGTATCTGCTTTATCTTTAGCTTGACGAAGCACGGAATCGTCCATTGCTTGCAAGTTATGAGCTACTGCACGCAGTAGGTTGGTAATGGGTTGTTTAGCATCTACTACTTGCGAACTATTTTGTGCTACTACTGCACTTATTTGTGATGGTGTAAGGTTGGCATAGGCATTCGGGTACACTTTTAGGGCTTTGGCACTCCAACATTTTTCATTTACAACTAATTTTACAGGGCTATACGTGTCAAACGAGGTAGATTGTGGCATACGATAATCCAGTACAGGGGCATCTCCACCTCCAAAGGTAATGAGGGGCTTGCCACCAGCACAGTTGGTAAGGTCGCTACGGCGTTCTAGGACGAGGGTGTTTAAATCTTTGGGCATACTATTGTTGTTTTAAGGTTGAAAAATGGTACTCAAATACTAATTGTAATTTACATCTTATTCTTGAAATATCTTCTTAAAAAGTAAATTATTATGGATACTATTATGAAAACAAGAGGTAACAAATAAAATAACCCAATGTCCCAAATTTCATTTGCTAAACTTTCTCCTTGATAATGAGCAGTTCTTTTCAATTTTAAAACTTTATTGAAAATTAATGAAACGATTTTATTCTCATTTCTTAAAGTAAGAATGCCAAAGGCTATCAATATGCTACTTACCATTGAGATAAGTAAGAAGAACAGGTTTGTTATTATTTTATTTCCCAAAATATTACGTTTTTAGATTTTGTTAAATCAGATGAACCCAATCTTTCCGCAACTGATGGAAAGGCTTGTCTTAACCAAGTTTTGAGCACACCATTACTTGCCAGTTCATTTTTATTCCACAAATCTATATGATCACCACTTCTTTTTTCATCTGTTTCCTGCGGTCTTTTCCAGTAGTTTTCAAAATAAATTATCCCTGTTTTATCTTTTACATAGGCTTCATACGTTGCACCAGTAAGATCTTTTCGTAGTATATTTTTTATACCATTTGTTTGTACATTAATTTTAACTGATAGGCTTGTTGCAAGTAAAATATGGGTACTTCTACCATTAGGACAAGAATATTTACTACAATCACCAATAAATTCTATACCACTTTGAAAAAGAGATTCACTCAAATGAATGGCACAATGGTTTTTATAAATATCATTATTATTTGTGTCCAAATGCTCCACTGTACTGCTTGGATAATTTTCCCATAATGCCTTAAATGTAATTGTTTTCCAAGTAGCTTTGGCTTTTTGTTGGAAATTCAATATTGGACTCAAAAAATCTTCTCCTACCTGTGTATTTGCTACATCGCCTGTTTCGGCATAGCTTTTTAGTAAGTTAGTCATTGGTATTGGTTATGTTAGAAGTAGTAACGCAAAATTAGTAAAATTAGTATAAGGTGAGATTTTTTTTTTCATTGCCACCAACGTCCAAGTATTTACGAAGAAGTGGGATAGAAAGCACAAAGCACAGGTTTAGTACCACTGCTGGGTACAGTAGTAAAGTTCGATAACTTCCCTCCGACACTTTTTCGTAAATACTAGGTTATTTATTAGGCTATTCTGGGGATTGAACCTACCTACTAAAAAATTTGAATTGTAAATAAAAAGCCGCTTCTTGTGTAAGAAGCGGCTTTTTAAGGTATAAAATTATTCGTTAGTGACTTTTCCGCCATCTAATTCATCTTGCCATTTTTTCAATTCGTCCATTTTACCATCTCTTGCTAATGCTGCTTGTTGTGCCCAAGTTTCTGGGTTCATCGCTGCATATATTCCACCTTTTGCGTCTAGTACTTCTTTCAGTTTTTCTACTGGTGCACTTGCTAGGTCAGAGATTGTTACTATCCCACTTTCGTGTAATAACTCTTGTACTTTTGGCCCGATTCCTTCTACTATTACTAATTGAATTGCTGGTGCTTCTGCTACTACTTCCGCTACTGGTGCTTCTGCTACTACTTCCGCTACTGGTGCTTCTGCTACTACTTCCGCTACTGGTGCTTCTGCTTCGACTACTTCTACTACTTCTGGAGCATTTTTAAGAGCTAATTTTGCTGCAACAGCTGCTTTAACTTTTATTTCTGCTTCTAGTTTTGCTTTTTTGTCAGCATCTTTATTGTCAGCTAATTTCGTGATTTTGCTGTCTATTTTAGCAGCTTTTTCACTTAACCAAGCTTCTAATTTTGCGTCTGCTTGTTCTTGGGTTAATGCTCCTTTACGAACACCACCGTCCAAATGTTTTTTGTATAGTACGCCTTTGTAACGTAATATTGCATTACAGGTATCGGTTGGGATAGCTCCATTGCCCATCCAGTACGATGCTCTGTCAAAGTCTAATTCAATGGTCGCAGGATTGGTAACTGGGTTATAGATACCCAATTTCTCAATGTATTTACCATTACGAGGTGCACGACCATCGGCTACTACGATATGATAAAAAGGTTTTCTCTTTTTACCATGTCTTGCCAATCTGATTTTTACTGCCATTTATGAAATTTTTTTTTATTTAATAAGGGCAGCAAAGATAGTAAAAGTATTGGTATCTCCTAATTATTTACAAGGAAAAATAAAATTTTTATTTTAGGCTTTTAATAATCCCAATTCTCTTAATCTTTCGTTTAAGTATTCGCCTGCGGTGGTATCGGCATAGTTTTTTGGGTTGCTATCCGATGTACAGGAAGCGATACACGTCAAATCGGTGATGGAAGTAGGGTGTAAGAAGAATGGCATGGAATGACGAGGTAGGTGCATACTTTCACGTGGTGGGTTCACTACTCTATGGGTGGTAGATTTTAGTCTATTGTTAGTCAATCGTTGTAGCATATCGCCTACATTGATTACTAATTCGGTAGGTTGTGGGTTTGCCGAAATCCATACACCATCTTTGCGTAATACTTGTAGCCCATCTGCACTAGCTCCTACTAATAAGGTAATTAGGTTTATATCTTCATGTTCGGCTGCACGTACTGCTCCTTCTGGTAGTTCATCGGGGTTTTCGATAGGGAAGTAGTGGATAGGTCTTAATATACTATTGCCATTGTGTACTTTACTATCAAAATAATTAATATCTAGATCTAAATATTCTGCGATAGCTCTTAATACATGAATCCCATTGTTTTCTAGTGCATTGTATAATTCTACGCCATATTTTTCTAAACTAGGCAGTTCTTCTACAAATATATTATCGGGATATTCTTTTTTTATTGGGTCGCCGTCGGTTACTGTTTGTCCTATGTGGTAAAATTCTTTTAGGTCTCCTACGTTTCTATTTTTGGCGTGTTCTCTTCCTTTGGAGGTATAGCCACGTTGTCCTGCTAGTTCTACTATTTCGTATTTTTTCTTTACTTCGTCTGGGAGGTTAAAAAAAGATTTGAAGGTTTCGTATGTATTGTTAATTAATTCATTAGAAACGGTATGATTCTTAATGATAGCAAAGCCAATGTTGGAAAAAGAGTTACCTAATTCTTGTACAAAAGCGTCTTTTTGTTCTTTTGTACCATTCATGTAATGGCTTAAATCCACAGTTGGAATTTCGTTGAATAACATAGTGGTAAGGAATATTGAGTATGGTTTAGTAGGCAAAGATAATTTATTTATAATTAAAATTAAAAAAAGTCTTTTGCTTATTTTTTTTGCTAAAAAGATGAATTAATACCCTTCTCCGCCGCCGCCACCTGTGGGCATAGCTGGGGTTTGTTTTTTGGTAGGCAAGTCGGTATTCCCCCATTTGTAGGTGAAGGTAAGGTTTAGGATTCTGCTTTCTCTTTTACCTTGTAATTCATTTTTAAAGTTAATTCCTTGACTTTTTATATGGTGTTGCATTTGGTTTAGTATATCGCTTAATGTAAGGGCGATAGTTGCTTTTTGGTTAAAAATAGTTCTACGTGCAGATATATTTACCATATTCATACCTTGGTACGTGCCTTGTGCATAGCGTAGTGGGGTCATATAATTTCCAAGTAGTTGTATATCAGTTACTTTATCTGGTTTATAGTTTAGGATAAGTTTGTAAGTAGATGCCCACCCTTTTACTACTTTATTATCAATGATAGCGAGGTTACTTTGTACTTCTTGCTGGTATAGGTTAGGGTTGAATAGTATATCTATCTTTTTATTAATCGTATATTTGGCAGTAATTTCTATTCCTATATTATTCGCAGTGCCTACGTTTTGGTGTAGTATGAGCATTTTGCCTGTACTATCGGGGTAGCCTACTCTACTGAATGCTTGTACAGTATGACGGTAGTAGATAGTAGTAGTAAGGAATAGTTTATCGTGGTAGCGGGTAGCACCTAATTCGTAATTATAGGCGTATTCAGGTTTTATGTTGGGGTTTCCTTTTCGAATGGTAAGCGGATCGGCGTAGTTAGGAAAAGGGTTTACTAGCCCTGCACCTGGTCGGTTTACACGTTTGCTGAAAGTAGCGAATATTTCTATGTTTTCTTTTAGGTTATATTTCGCACTAGCGGAGGGGAATAGTGCTTTGAATACGTTGGTATATTGCTCATTGGTAGTTAGTAGCGTAGAATTATTGGTAGCATATTCGTAACGCAATCCTGCTTGGTAGGCTAGTTTACTCCATTTGCCTTCTTTTCGTGCATTGCCACTCGCTTGTAAATAAACGGCATAGGTATTTTCTTTGAATAAAAAATGATTGGTATACAACGGATTATTTATCCAATTAGTGGTAGTGGTATTGTAGCTTTTGTAGTCCACTAGATTATCTACTTGGGTTTGTGTCCATTTTGCTCCTGTTTCTAGTTTAATAGAAGAGAAAATAGGCTGTGTATAATCTACTTGGGCGGTAGCGAAGGTATTATTTTCTGTAAAATCGTTGTTATCTCTGTTGCTATTATCTCCTGTTTGGGTATAATTTGTAAAGGTATTGGAATAATTGTAGGAGTACGATGCGGCTGCGTTTAGTTCTTTCTTGGGTTGGAATATGTGTTTTATAAAATAAATAGCGTCTATATTATTGGTTTTCATTACATCTTGAATAGTTCTTTGGTTAGTTTTTATGGGATTGCGTTGTAGGTCGGTGTAATAATTGTTGAATAGTTCTGTTCTATCAAAATCCTTGTGAGCGAAGGTAAGGCTGATGCCAGTGGTAGTTTTGCTAGTAAGATTGTAGTCCAATGCGATGCGTGCTGTATGGCTGATAGTGGTGTCTTTGGTTTTTAGGTCTTGGTGGAATAAAAAATCGGTAGTAGTATAGTTGAAGGTTCTGTCTACTACCCGTTTGCCATAGCTAGGATAGTAGCGATAGGTGTAGGCAGTGGTGAGATTTATTTTTTTATTTCTATAATTGAAAGTGCCAGCTGGGGTATATTTTTGGATAGTGCCGAGTGTAATGGCTGCAGTGGCATTCCAGCCAGTTTGGGTATTTTTTTTTAGTACAATATTCAGGATTCCACTACTGCCGTTGGCGTCGTATTTGGAAGATGGATTGGTAATTATTTCTACGCTTTCTATTTGGTTAGCAGGTATTTGTTGTAATATTTGTGCTTTGTTGTCGCCAGTCACGCCCGTAGGTTTGCCGTTTATCCAGATGGTTACGTTGCCACTTCCTCGCAGCGATACATTGCCTTCCATGTCCACGTTTACAGTAGGTACATTTTGTAATACATTGGTAGCGGTGCCGCCTGTCACAGAAAGGTCTTTCCCTACTTGAAATACTTTTTTCTCGACGCCTGTTTGTAGTATGGATTTTTCGCTTACTACTTCTGCTTCTTTGGTGAGCGTGTTTTTGGACGAAGGGGATAAGGCTATTTGTATAGGAATAGATGTATTCGTTATTTTTTGTGTATGTGTTTTATAACCAATTAATTGTATTACTATTTGGTAAGGATTTGCTTCTATATTCGAAAACATAAATTTTCCTTGTTCATCGGTATTGGTGGCGGTTTTGAATTTCCAACCTGTATCTACTTTCACTTGTAATAGTACGGATACGTCGGATAGTATTTCTTTGGTTTCGGCATCTTTTATATATCCTTGAATAGTAGTGTTCTGACCAAAAATATAATTCGGTAACGATAGACAAAAGAGTACTAGCAATCTAATAGATAATGGCATAAAGAAGGATTTTTTAGGTAATTTAAAACAAAAATACTACATGGAAAAAGGCTGATTTTTTTACTTATCAGCCTTATTTTTTGAGGGGTTATTTTATACTATTGAAATATTTATTTACTTTTTTCTTATAATATTCTCGCATAGCTGGCGGGGTAGTTCGTAGCATTTCTTGCTGGCGTTGCACTAGTTTATTGTATTCGATGAATTGCGACGGGGATTTTTTATTTTCAATCGGCGATTCGGTGGCTTCTCGTTTTTCGTCTTGTTCTTTTTCTCTTTGTGCATTTTCGGCTTCTAGTAGCTTGGTCATTATTTCTTGCTGGCGGTTCAGGGTTTCGTTGGTGATGTTTTTATTTACGATGTCGGTAGCAGTTTTTTCCATATCATCGGCTACTTTTTGTAAATTCCCACCAGGTTTTTGCCCTCCTTCTTCTATTTCTTGCATTACTTTTTGGAGTTCTTGGCGTAGTTTTTCTTGTTCTGCTGCCATGCGTGCTAGTCCTTCGCTGCCTTGTTTGCCTTCGCTACCTTTACCGCCTTTGCTTTCTCCTTTCCCTTCTTTCATGTCTTTGAGTTGCTTATTCAGTTGGTCTTGCATCTGTTGCATGCTTTGAAGGGATTGCGAAGGTTTGTTTCCTTTTTTCTTTCCTTTTTTGCCACCTTTGCCGTTTCCACCAGGTTTTTTACACGAGCCGTTTCCTTTCATCTGCTGTTCGGATTCTGCTTGGTCTTGTTGTTTGTCTTGTACTATCTCGCTTAATAGTAAGGCTAGATTATTGAGATGTGTCATTACAAACTGTTGTTTTCCAGTAGCTTGCGATAGGTATCTTTCGGCTAGTAATTCTAGTGCATCGTCCATATTTCTATTTATATCTGCTATTTCGGTATTGATGATGGATTGCAATTCTACCACCCTTTTACTCAATGCAAAAAGCGAATCTTCGACCATTTGAGCGTTTTCACGTAGTCGACGTTGGTCTTTGGTTATTTCTTTGTATTGTGGGTTATTGATGTCTATTTTTTTGAGTTGTTTCATGATTCTTTCTTCGTCGAAGGAGAGCTGGACTACATTTTCCAATAGATTACGTAATTTCTCCAAATCTTCGCCTTCTTCTTCTTCCATATCTTTTTTCATTTTATTCAACTTATCTTTCATTTTTGCCATTCCTGCTGCTGCTTTCTTTTGTTTTTTAGAAGCTTTTTCTTTCTCTTTTTTCTCCAAATCTTCGGAGCTTTCTTCCATATCTTTTTTGGTTTCTTCTTCCTCTTCTTTGGTTTCTTCTAATTCAAAAGGCTTTTCTAATTCTTTATTTTTTTCTTGCAATTTATCCAAATCGTCTTTTAGTTCGTCCATTTTTTTATTCAATTCGTCTTGTTGTTTTTTTATTTCTTCGGGCTTGGTAGTAGCTTTTTTGGACTCTTCGGCTAGTTTTTCTTGTTTTTCTTGCAGCTTATCTAGTTCTTGCATTACTTTATCTAGCTGTTGTTCTACTTCTAGTTGTTTGTATAATTCGAGGGTTCTATCCAGTTCTTTTTCCAAATCTTTGTTTTCTTCTTTCATTTTTTCCAATTGTTCTTTCAGTTTATTTTTATCCATTTCTTTCATTAATTTTTCTAGTTCTTCGTATTTCTTTTTCATATCCTCGTCCATTATTTTATTAAAAAGGTCTTGGATTTGTTTTTCTTTTTCTAATATTCGTTCACTTTTTTCATAATTTTCTTTTTTATTCATTTCTTTTTGTTCTTTCTGGTTGTCGGTACTTTGCTTTTGTATGTCTTGTAGCTGTTGCTGGATTTGTTTTTCTTGCTTCATTAGCTCTTCCAACCGTTTTTTATCGTTATAGTCTAATTCTTTTTTATCGAGCATTTTTTTATTCAATTCGTCTATTTCTTTTTGTATTTTTTTCAGATCTTTGAGCGTACTTTCCATGTCATTTTTCATCATTTCTTTATCATTTTCTACTTCTTCTTTGAGTTCATTTACGGTTTTTACGTGGTAAGTACCTTGTTGTGAGCGGGCAGATTTTGCACCAAAAACACCATCATTATCCGTCACTTCGAAGTAGTAATCTATCTCATCGCCTGGCTGTACTGGCAGCGAACCAATATCTATGGCATAGGTAAAATGTGCTTCTATCACGGCTTTATCTACGTTAAGGTTGAAACTATTCGCGACTTTACGACCAGGATTATCGGGGTTGATAATGGTATAATGAAATGCAAGGCGGCTGAAACCATAATCGTCGGATACATCGCCATTAAAGTATATTTTTTGT
The DNA here is from genome assembly GCA_043765495.1 of Bacteroidia bacterium. GTDB lineage: Bacteria > Bacteroidota > Bacteroidia > JAYUJA01 > JAYUJA01 > JAYUJA01. The sequence goes on along the minus strand of JAYUJA010000009.1, from coordinate 24,029 downwards.
TCGTTTAGAGAATCTCTTATCTCGTCTATATTGATAGATGGGTAAGCGTCGGGGATTACTGTCACGGCGTATTTGGTGGAGTCTCTACCTTGAAAATGTTCATTGGCTACGGCTACCATGTATTTTTTATTTTTGACTAGTTTTTCGGTATACGAATAATTGTTTTCGGTATTTGGGGAAATGGTTTTTTGGCTACTATCCGAAAATACTAGCGAAAAATCGTTTGTATTTTGGGTTTTGAATTTCCATGTAGCCGTCGTACCTATTGGCACTATCAAATCGCCTGAATTTTGTACTACTTCGTTTTTCTTACCTGTATAAGCTGGGTAGGATAGGTTTACTTCAAAATCCACCAACGAAGGGCTTGGCAATACTTCCAAATTGTATTTATCCGAACTCCAACCGTCTGCCCATAGTTGAAAACCAACATCTTGGGTAGGATTACGGAAGGTATACGAAAAATGGTTATTATCTATTTTAATGGTTTTGAACTTTGCATCTCCTTCTTTTACGTATACTATTTCGGGCAATTCTGTGCCTTTCACTACTACATTTAGTTCAAAATCTTGCTGGGAACGGGTTTGTAAGTTTTCGTTTTCTAATTGAAAAGAAAAAGGCATTGGTGGCAAAAATTCTTTGTTGTATTGCAGTAGTCGGCTAGTGCCTTCGGTGATTACTTGTCGGTAGAATAGGAATAGTAAGAAGAAAATAGTAAGGGGAATGGCTAAATATTTGAGGTATTTTTTATTTTCGTTTAGGTCTACAGCATTGGTAAAAGGCACAGGGCGCAGCTCATTCGTCCGCTGTTGGATACTGGCTTCTATGAGGGCTATGTTAGCAGGTTTTTGTAATGCTAATTGGTTCAGCTGTAGTGTATTTAATAGCTTATCTTTGATGGTTAGGAAATGGCTACCAACGATTTCGGCAGCTTGCTCGTAGGAGAGGGTTTTTCCTAATTTTAATAATTTGAATAAAGGAATGATAATAAAATACAGGATAATACTACCACTTACTACTGCTAGTGTACCCACCAAGCCTGTTTTAATAGCTGGGCTAAACCGAGAAAAATATTCTAATACAATAGCTAACAAATAGAATATCAAAAGGATACTTGCTGTATATAAAATCCCTTTTAGTATTTGATTTTTATAGTATTTGCGTATGAATGCGTCTAATTTATCTAAAATAACTTGGTAGGCGGAAGAATTATTCATTGTGCTTTAAGGTATAGGATACAAAAGTACAACTTTTTTGTTTAGAATAGGGACGAATAGTAAAATATTGGGGATTAATTTTTGTAAGATTTAGGGATTTGTATTGTAGATAAGTCAAGTAGTATCTTGTTTGCCAATATAGTAGCCATTTCTACAGGTACAGCATTGCCTATCATTTTGTATCCGTCTGCGATATTTTTATAATAAAAACGAAACGTATCTGGGAAAGTTTGAATTCTTGCACACTCTCTTACGCTTAATCTACGGTATAATTCTTCCTTACTAGGGACGAAAATTCGAATATTTTGTTCTACAAACTGAAACTTTGGAGCTTGTGGGTGGCAAGGTGCATGGCGGCCTCCAGCTTGGATAGTAAACGAAACTTCGTCCCAAGAACGAATTCTATTCCGTGACATATACATACTAGAAAAGCCGCCAGTCATGTACTCATGGTTGCATACTAAACAGTTATCCCCGTTCGTTAGATTCCCTTTTTGAGCAGGTAGAACCGTATCTTTCAAATCACCGATAGCTTGCTCCAATGTTGTTTTGTTTTGTAATATTACTGGGGGAGGAAATTCAAATTCAATTCCTAAATCCGTACGATAACCAATAAAAAAAACTCTTTTTCTATCTTGTGGCACACCATAATCCGACACATTTAGCATTTGAAAAGACAAATTATACCCACATTCACGAAACATGGTTTTAATGTTTTCCAAAGCGTTACCATGAGCAGATAGCAACATTCCTGATACATTTTCAGCAAGAAAAAATTTGGGTTGTTTGGCGGCTAAAATTCGAATAAAATCGTAAAAAAGCTGTCCTCTTTTATCGCCAATACCTCGCATAGCACCAGCTTCTGACCAACTTTGACAAGGTGGCCCGCCGATAATACCGTCGCATTCAGGCACTTCATTGGTTGGTATATTGGTAATACTTCGTTTATCTAAATAAACACCTGTATGATTTTTTTCGTACGTTTCCCATATACATTTATCGTATTCATTCGCCCAAATAACATCAAATCCTGCTTTTGAAAAACCTAAATCTAAACCGCCTGCACCTGCAAAAAAGGTAACTAATTTCATATTAAAATATCTTGAAAGTGATTAATTTACAATCTAATAATTGAGCAGGATTGTTTGGGTTTTTGATTTGAGTAGCTTCAAAGTAATAATTATCTTTTATAAGGTTTTCAAGTAGTGCTTTATCCGTAGCAGAAAATGAATTAAACTTTTCAGTTTTCATTAAACACATAATTTGAAATGTGGCATTTGCATCAACTTTGTTCAAATAAGAAAATATTTTGTGAGGATTTTCAATATGCCACATTCCACGAATTCGTAGATCAGTAATACCCAAGGGATCTACTTTTTTGACTTTTCCTAATTCGTTGGTTTCTGTAAATTCGACATTGGGGATTTCAGTTATCCCACAAGAAATAGTTTTTTTAATTTTCTCATAAACTTCTTTATCAGCAGAAAAACAGTCACCATACACAAACCATAAATATTTAATATCTGTATCATTCGTATGACCCACAATGTAAATAAGATCTTTTTCAACCCAGTCTTCACAACTCTTACAAGCTTGCGTAAGCATAGGGCTATCAGCAAAAAGTTTAGCTTTAGGATAAGAGCTATTTAGAGCCAAAGCACTTGTAGGACTTTGAACTTTTTTAATTTCAATCGCATCATTATTGCGAAGAATAATATCGGGTGGGTTGTTCTGATTTCCTAAATAAGAAAAAACTTTACTAAATTTTTTCAATCTCTCTACTTCTGATAATTCAAAAGAATTTGCAAAAACATCTTTTATATAATTTTCTAATGCTTCTCCGACAGAATTAGCTCTATTGCGACCTGTATAATAATCTTTAACTTTTATTACTGGATTATCAATAATGGTTTTTATAGCTTGTAATAAATTTGACATTTCTATATTTTTTTCTTTGTTTTTAGATATATTTTCAGTTATTTTAACCCCCATCTACTTACTAATTACTATTTTATGGTGGCTAATGGCTTGGGTATGTTTATCTTTTAATTGTAGTAGATAGATGCCGTTGGGTATGTTTTCTACGGGGACAGTTTTTGTATTGGATTGTAGGTATATTAGTTTGCTGGCTAGGTCGTAGATACTTATTTCATAGTCCAAGGCATCGGTTTGGATATTTATTTCTTGGCTAGTAGGGTTTGGGTAGATGGTAGTTTTTGTAGTTTCGGAAATGGGTGGTATAGCCGTGAATATTACTTCGCTACCCACTACTGGACGCATCATAAGAGAGCCTTTTTCGTTTGCAGAGTAGCCTAGCCAATTTCCAGCAAAATTTACGTATATTTTATTTTCACTACTGGTATTTCTGTCGAATCCTACCTGCATCTTAAAATTATCTCCTTGTATCCAGCCTATGTAGTAGGTACCAGGTTCTAGGTACAATATACTATCCAAGTAATAACGGTGAAAAATATTGTGGCTCAAATGGTAGGTAGGTATTGTATTTGCTTGGGTATAGATTACGTTACCAGGCTTGCCAGCATTATCCGCCCATATTGTCAAATAAAATGTTTTGTTGCTTACATCGGTCAGCATTCTATTAAAAAATATATCCACTGCTTTTAGGCTATCTGCTTTTTTGGTATTGTACTGGTAGGCTAGCATGCCATTCGACGCACCGCCATTATTTTGAAGGAATACACTTACCTCTGCCGAGCCGTCGTCGTAGCTATAATAGTCCGAGAAAGCTTGTATTTGTACTAGTGTATCGTTTCTTTTTAGTATATCCTGATTCAAGCTTATTTGATGTATTATTTCAAAAAAAGCAGCATTATCTGTCATAGGTGCATTGAATACTGGACTTACTACGGTTCTAAAATATAAATCTCCAACGGGTACAGCATTTTCATTTCCATTAAATAAAGAAGCGTTGCTAGCAGTATTTATATTTTTAATAAAAGCTTGGTAATTAATAGCTGGGTTGGTATTATTATTATTATAGATGGCGGTTATGAGACTATCTTTGAGATTATCCAGTGGGTTGATTAAAAAATGCTGCCAAGGCATGCTATAATATTCTTTGAGTAACGAGCTAGCAGGCTCTGTAAAAGCTGCGTCTACTACTAATGTATCGTTTTGGTTTCTGTTTTTATTTAAGCGAATATAATCTATGTGCCAATGGTCGGCGTTAGAAGATAGATTAGCAAAATTTCGGAATCGGAATTGAAATCCTCTTTTTAGGTGCGTAGGATTGTTGATAAGTAGGCGTACAGACTGGAACGGTTTGCTAGTAGTTTGGGCTAGAATAGGCATTTTTTTACTCCATATCCTTTCCCAATTAGCAGTAGCTGGGGATTTTACTTCTAGCATGATGGAATCGCTAATCTCGGGCATATCACCACGTCCACCAGCTTGGTAATAGAAACTCAAATACACCGAATCGGCGATGGTAAGGTTCGACAAATCGATAGGCTTGGAGGTAAGGGTATCGGCTTCTGCATGCAGTAGTATATTGGTGGAGTAGGGCGCTGCATATTTATTCAACCCATCGAAAGTAGCTACGCCGTATGTAGGCGGGTGTATAGGGAAAGTGTGGTTAATGTACACCATGCTATCTACCCATTTTTTCATGGAAGGATAATTATTATCAGGGCGATACGAAAAATCTTCTACAAAAGGTAACGGCAGGGTGTCCACAGCGGCTTTATCGAGTGCAGTGGGTTCGGTAGCATTGGTAGTACTTTGTAGTAAAGGATAGTTTGTATACAGGGGTTCAAAGCCTAATTGAGCAGATGCGATGGTAGGAATGAATGCCAGCAAGGCGATGGATATAATAGAGGATTTCATAGAATAACTTAAAATAAAACACAAAAATACGTTTTTTTATAATAGCGTAAACGAAAAATTGGTGAACTATCTGCTAAAACTACTGGAATAAGTGTTTTATAAAGTTTGATTTCGTATATAGAAACTACCTATTTTCTAAATTTTCTATTTTTTGAAGCAATTTTGTTATTAATTCATTTTGATTTTCTAGGTGCATTAGGATAATTTCTATTTCATTCTCTGCTTTTTTATTTATTTCAAAATCTTGTTCTGCGAGTAATTCTGCGTGCTTGGATTGTAAGTTTTGCCCTATCATGATTAATGGCATGAGGGATATTTGTATCATATTAGATATAAAAAGCCATAATACAAATGCAGGATAAGGATCGAACCGCAGGCTAGGATTCGCTAGCGTATTCCAACTCAGCCATACTACTGTCCAGCTAAAAATCAATAAGAAAAACCCCATACTTCCTACTTTATTCGTAATCCAGAGGGCGGCTTTATCCATAGGATTAAGATTTTCTTGGTAGGTAGAATTAATACTAGAAATATTTTTTTTGTTATTTCTAATTGCAGTTAATGATGGTATGGTAGTATGTTTCATATGATTATGGAAGGAGTAGGTTAAATTTTTAACAAAATAAATAGAGGTATACTCCAAGTTTACTATTTATTTTCTAGTATGAATTTTGCTATATCTTCTATCACCAGTGGGCTTACTTTATTTGCTCTACTATAGTCTTTGGGGGTAGCTTTGGTAGGGTTCTGGGAAGGCATCAGTAAGTGGAACAAGCCTGGGTAGGAAATAAGTTTTGCTTTTTTATTTCTTTTTAGTGCTTTTTTCCATGTATTAAAATCTTTCATCGTCACTTGATAGTCATTTTCGGCTTGTATTACGAGGGTTGGTTTTTTGAGTTTTCTAATTCCTTTGGTAGCTTTGTATTTTTTCATGTATAGCCAGTATTCTGCTGGCAGCCCTAGTGGTAGTTCGGTATTGGGAGTATTGGGGTTCAATCTTTTTTTTACTTTTTGTAATTGTTTTTCTAGTATTTTTAGTTGCAGTTCTTCTTCTTTTACCAACCCATCTAGGCTTAATATATATGTATTTTGTTCTAGTAACGTGTTTTCTAACGACCTTGCTGGTGCAGCTAGTAATACCATACCTGCTACTGGCATATCGCTATTTTTCACTATTTTGGGGAGTAGGTATCCGCCTAGGCTATGCCCAGCTACGAAGATAGCGTTTTTGTCTATATTATCCAGCGTGTGGGCTACTTGTATAGCTGTGATAGCATCGTCCACTATTTCGGCATCAGGGGAGAGTAGTACGTCGCTTAACTCTCTATTGTATTGGTAGTTTTTTTTGTTGTAACGTAGGGTAGCGATGCCTTTATTGGCTAGTCCTATGGCTATATCTTTGAAAGGTTTATTGCTGCCGATTGTTTCGTTAGAGTCGGTAGCACCGCTGCCTTGGATTAGTATTATCAATGGTATAGAGCCATTCGTATTGCTAGTAGGTAGCATTAGTTTTCCTTGTAGGCTTCCTGCTATTTTATTCGGCAAAGTACAAGGTATAGTAATGTCTTTTTGTATATAATTTTGGGCAGTAAGGGTATACAGTATACTCCATAGTAATAATAGGGTGTAGCGCATAGGATAGTATATTTATTTTAGTATAAAAAAGAAGGATTATTTTCACACGCCACCACACACAGGTATTACTTGCCCTGTCACGAAAGATGCTTTATCAGAAGCTAGAAATACTACTACATGGGCTACTTCTTCGGGTGTACCTATTCGTTTTAGGGCGTTACTTTCTTTTGCTTTTTGTAATAGAGTGTCGTTGAGTTGGTTCGTCATATCGGTAGTGATGAAGCCAGGTGCTACTACATTACAGCGGATACTGCGGCTTCCTATTTCTTTGGCTATACTTTTGGAGTAGCCTATCACCCCAGCCTTGGCAGCTGCATAGTTAGATTGTCCTGCATTGCCGTATATACCGCTTATAGATGCTATATTTATTATACTTCCTGCACGCTGGGCTAGCATGCTTCTTTGTACTGCTTTGGTAAATAGGAATACGGCTGTAAGGTTATTTTGTAACGTAGTATTCCATTGTTCTTCGGACATGCGCATGCTCAATGTATCCGCAGTCACCCCTGCATTATTTACTAGGATAGAGATATGCCCAATAGTAGTAATTATTTTGTCTACTATTTTTTCTACTTCCAAAGATTTACTTCCATCACAGCAGAATGCGTACACATTAGGAGTAGTTTTTTGTAATAAAGCGATGGTTTCTTGTGCAGCTATTTCGTTATTTTTATACGTAAAACACACTATTGCCCCTTCTTTGGCTAGTGCTTCGCAGATGGCTCTGCCTATCCCTCTACTTCCTCCCGTTACTAGTGCTATTTTATTTTCTAATAATAAAGTCATAATAGTATCATTTAACAAAAAAAAATCCTTGTAATAATCTACAAGGATACTAAAAATAAGTAATTAGAAGTCTTTTATATAAAGATTTTTAGAGAAGTTTTGCTCTACCATTCTTATTTCTCTAGCGATGCTTTTGTCTATTTGTTTGTTATCGTAGTTGAGTATGAATCCGCCGATGAGGGTAGCATCTATTTTGTGGTCTAGTTCTATCTTTTTGCCTACCATTTCTTTTGCCAGAAAATTCATTATTTTAGTCGTAAAAACTTCGTCTACGCTAGCAGCTGTAATCAAAGACGCTTTTGCTACATTCGTGAAATTATTGTACAATACTACGAACTCTGCAGCTATATCGTCCACAAACATTTCTCTACCTTTTGAAAATATTAAATCAAAGAAACTTTTGGTAATCGGCGACATAGTACCTTCAAATAAGTAATGGAAGACTTTCGCTTTCTTGTACCCTTGTATTATAGGGCTATTGATAAGGGTTCTTAAATCTTGGTTTTGTGTACAAGTGGTGTGTACTAGCTGCATATCTCGTTGTACTGCACCTACTTCGTTTCTTTCTATTGCCAAGTCGAATATGGATTTGGCATATCGTTGGGATAATCTAGGGTTTTTCATAAATATACTAGCAAGAAGAATTAGTTAAGTGTTACTTTTTGTGTAATTTCTGCTAATAATTGGTTAGCTAGGTCTTTTTGAGATTGGTCGTTTGCTAATTCTTTACGCATTAATTTTTGGCTTACTTCTAATGATAGTTGTGCTACTTGGTTTTTCAATTCGGTAACAGCTGCCATTTTTTCATTTTGGATTACTTCACGGGTTTGTTGGATAATACGATCTGCTTCTTCGGTAGCTTTACCTTTTGCTTCTACGATTATCATATCTTTAGCGTCTCTTGCTTCTTTTAGTATAGCGTCTCTTTCTACGCCAGCTTGTATGAGTAGTTTCTCGTTGGTAGCAGTGAGTGCAGCCATTTCATTTTTTGCTCTTTCGGCAGATTTTAGTGCATCATCGATGAAGTTTTCACGTGCTTGTATGCCGCTTAATATTGGTGTCCAAGCATATTTTTTTAGTATAAAAAACAAGGATAGGAAGCATACTAGCATCCAAAAAAACAAACCAATACTGGGGGTTAAAAGTTCCATAATAAAAAAAGGAATAAATAGTAGATATAGGATTATTAAATATAAAAATAACGTACTTATAAGAACATTTCAAAAAGTCTGCAAACTTACTATTTTTTGTATTAAAATACTACATTTTTTGTTTTTTTTGAGAAAATAGTATTACTACTTTACCGAAAACAATTTTAACTACTTTATACAAAATTAGATACTTACTTTATACGTTATTTTTAGTGAAGGAATAGGTAGTATATTTTACGAGAACTTTATCTTTCTAATTCCCAAAACCATTATAACACCAGCTACAAAAGCGATGCTTAAATGCATTATTGCTTTATCGTATTCTATCAATATTATTTCACCGATACCAAATAGGCAGCAGTATACCATGATGATAGAGCTTATCCAGCAGATGGTTTGGAATACTAATTCTTTGTTGTTGCTTGGCATGTTTACTTGTTTTCTTATCGGTGTCCAGTAGCCATTAGGGCGTACTTTTAGATAAAAACTTTCTAATGTTTCTTTGGATTCGGGTTTCGTGACAAAAGTAGTGACTATCCAAGCAATAGTAGTGAAGCCGATGGTAATAAAAAAGCTGATTCTATTGTCGTTGAAAGTAGCGAGTGCTTCTGGACCTTGTGAACTTAATATATAGGGTTCGTAGATATATTTACAGAATCCAAACCCGATGAATGGGGCGATGGTTGCAGCTATTTCACTCCAAGCGTTTATTCTCCACCACATCCAGCGTAGTATAAGTACTAGTCCTAGCCCTGCACCACATTCTATAATAAAGCTCCATACGCCTGATATACTTGTCATCAAGGTAGTAGCATAAAGCGACAAACCAGCTGTCATGATAGTGAATATTTTACCATAAAAAAGGTAATTCTTTTCGGCTTTGGCATAGGAACTAAACGTATTTTCAGGAAATAAAAATCTGCGATAAAAATCATTAATCAAGTAGCTAGCTCCCCAATTTAATTGTGTAGAAATAGTACTCATATACGCTGCTAGGAATGCTACTAATAGTAATCCTCGGAAGCCTTCGGGTAGGAAATCCTGCATGGCATATACGTATCCTAGCTTGGTATCGTTGTTAAAATAGATGGATTTTTGAAAACGGGCATCTTTGGCTGCTTTTTGACGGATAGAATCAGGGAAGTATACCATTAGTTCAGGGTTGTTAAATCCTTGGCTTCGTAAGTATTTTATTTCGGCTTCCTTACTTTCTTTTGATGTAATAGTAGCAGGTAGTAGCCAAGGAGTTTCTTTTCCATTTTCTATTTTTATGGTTTTTATGGCTGCTATATGGCTTTTTATTTGGGGGGTAATATCTTTGTTATAAATACTCAATGCGCACAAAGCTACGATAATCCAAGGCCAAGGACGAAGGCAATAATGTGCAATCTGAAAAAACAAAGTAGCAAATACAGACGATTGTTCATCTTTCGCACTCATCATACGCTGTGCTATGTAGCCTCCACCACCTGGCTCGGCACCTGGATACCAGCTTGCCCACCATTGAAATGCCGTAAAAGCTAAAAAAGCTCCTAATGTAAGCCGTAACGTATGCCCTATGGAACTTCCTGACTGGGTGGCAGCTGTACTTTTAGTAGAAGGAAAAAAATCCAACACCCCATCAGGCAAGCTTGCTTTAAGCCCAGCTACTCCTCCTACGTCGGGGCTATGTAATACAATGTAAGCCAGTATAATACACCCTGACATAGCTATCAAAAACTGAATAGCATCGGTAACCGCTACGCCCCATATACCAGATATAGTAGAATAAAACGCGGTAAGCAACATCAGTGCTGCTATGTAATAAATAACCTTATCTGCTGGGATATTAAAAAATACTTGTAAGATAGATGCCATTGCAAGGTTTACCCAGCCTAGTATTAGTACATTCATAAATACTCCCATATAAATAGACTTGAAGCCTCGTAAGAATTTTGCGGGCAAGCCACTGTACCGTACTTCTATGAGTTCTAACTCGGTCATTATTTCGGCTCTCCGCCATAGTTTTGCAAAGAAAAAAGTAGTAAGCATGCCACCTAGTAAGGCATTCCACCAAAGCCAATTACCTGAAATACCATCCGTAGCTACTAACTCTGTTACTGCTAGTGGTGTATCGGCAGCGAAGGTAGTGGCTACCATGGATAGCCCTGCTAGCAACCAAGGCATATTACGCCCACCAAGGAAATATTCGGAAGTACTTTTGCCTGCTCTACTTTTATACCATAACCCTATACACAAAGATAATAGTAAGTAAGCAAAAATAATAGTAGCATCTATCCAATGGAGTTGATTCCATACATGGAGTATGCTTTCTTTGATAAGTAGGATTTTTTCTTGCATAAAAAAATAATGTTAGGTGGCAAATCTACGAAAAAAAAAACTCTAGCATAGTATTAATGCTAGAGTTTGAAAAAATATATTCGTTAAATAGTATTAAAATCCTAAAGTAAGTGCTAAACTGTATCTACGACCTTGCCCCATGTATACTTGTCCTTTGTAGGCATCGAACCCATTGCTTGCATCGGATATATACATCGCATTCAGTGCATTCAACACACTCCCATTTATTCCTAATCGGTATTTATTTTTTAGCTTATATTCGTATCCAGCATGTATATCCAGTGTATAGTACGATGGTAATTTCCAAGATTCACGACCTGCATTCACACCATTTAAGGTAAAAGGATCAAAATTCGCATAGTTTTTATCAAAGAAAGTGATACGAGGTTTGATAAACAAGCCTTTAATTATTTCTACACGTATAGCACTTGCTACTTGTATTTGAGCTGCATCGCCTACGTGTACGCCTGTTGCGTCATAACTAACAGTAGTAAGCGAGTCGTTGGTAAGTTGGTTATAGATGATTAATTTATCATTTTTGCCTTTCCAAGTCCAGTCTCCGATAGAAGTCACTACTTCCCAATTGATGGTAGGAGTGATAGCCCAAGCCAAATCTAGTTCTATACCTTTGTGCAAAGCGCCTATTCCTGTAATATTAGCTACCCAATCCTGCCCATCTAGCGTAGTTCCTGAACGGGTAAATGGCTTGTTCAACCAATTGGTATAGTATCCATTTACATTTATTAAAAACGGTGCTTTTTTGAACGAATAGCCTAATTCTACTGCTTGTACTATTTCATTTTTGATATTTTGATACAATTTATTAGCATTATCAAATACATTGTTAAATTTTGGTGCACGGGATAGGTATCCTACATTAGCAAATACGTTGTGGTGCGCATTTATATTATAGTTCAATCCTCCTTTTAGTGTATATCCTGGTAGCCATATTCTTTGTGTAGTAGCGGCTCTTGCTTCTTTGGAATCTATAGTATAGTTAGTTCCTTTGTAATTTACGGTTTCACCAGCTCCTACTATTTCATTCAAGGTAGTGTCTTGTAATACGATGTCTTTTTTACGGAAATAATCTACTCGTTGGTAGCCAGTTTCTGCAAAAGAAGCACTTACAAATCCGCTATATTTATCTTTTTTATATTCTAACTGCATAAAAGCTCCAGCCCATTTTACTACACCATCATTATTATACGCTATTTTATCACCTACTTTTTTTACTTTACTCGTTTGGTTTTTATCTACATTATCCACATAATAATCCGCTCCTAGTAGGTTTTCTAGACGAACATAATGGAAGCCTCTGTACGTACGAATATCTAGCCCGCCCGATAGTTCTATGTGTTGATTTGGGTGGTAATTAAAAGTAGATAATAAGCCATACCAGCTATGGTTGTTCATACTAGAACGTAAGATATATTTGGGATCTGCTTTTTTCTCGGTAGTGCTATACAAGGGATCTATGTGGGTAGAAGCTGTATTTTCGGCGTACATAGCGTCCCAATTAATGGAGCGAGCTTCATCATTTGTTCTTGGTATTTGTAACGAGTTTGGGGTAGATCTGGCACCACCATTTCCATACGAAGCATATACGATAGTAGACAAAGAAAACTGATCCGATACGTTCCAAAAATGTTTAAAATTAAAGATAGGTTTGAAATAGAAATTTACTGCTTCGTTGATAGTTTCTGTACTTCCATCTGCTAGGGTACGCGTACCTGTGTGTAGGTTATAACGCAAGCCTTTGTTTACTATTTTATCTGCAATTCCTGAAAAGTTCGTATCTACGCCTAGTTTATTTTTTGCATAGGTGGTATCATACGCCCAAGCTCCAAGACGGTTTCTACGTTGTCCGTGTTCTTGTGGTGCTCCCATTGCAGATATGGTTAGGGTATGGTTATCACCGATTCGTTTTTCTATTTTTAAGTATCCAAATAGTTGTTTTCCGTACATATTATTCACCCAGCCTGCAGCTTGTAAGTACGATGCAGCAAAGGTTACACCCCAGCCACCTTTTAGTTTTCCAGACGTGAATCCTAGGGTTGTTTTATAATAATTACCACTTGCAAATTCTTGTTTTACGGTAGCTCCTAGTTTGGAGTCTATGCCTTTGGTGAGTACGTTTATACTCCCTCCTACTGCTGGTATCGCTAGTTTGGAAGCTCCTAGTCCACGTTGTACTTGCATTTGTTTGGTCACTACGTCTAGCCCAGGCCAGTTAGACCAGTATACTTGTCCATTTTCCATATCATTTACGGGTACTCCGTCTAGCATTACAGCGATATTCTGCTGGCTAAACCCACGTAACGATACTCTTGCATCTCCTATCCCACCGCCTGTTTGGGTAGCGTATACGCCTGGTGTAGAGTTCAGTACCATTGGTAGATCTTGGGTAGATAGTTCTTCTCTTATTTTAATAGGGTCAATGGTAGAGAATGCTACTGGGGTTTCTCTAGTTTTGGCGATATCTCCTACTACTTTTACTTCTGTTACTTGCTTTAAGTCGAGGCTAATGTCCAAGGTCATTGTTTTGCCTTGTATAGCGATTGTTTTTTTATACGGCAGGTAGCCTACATAGCTAGCATCTACTTTATAGTCACCAGCTGGTAGGGTGATACGGTAGTTGCCATCTAGGTCTGTTTCGGTAGGTTTGCCATTGAATAATATGACCCCTTGCATCAAGGCTTCGTTATTATCCATATCTTTTAATAACCCTGTCACTACGGTTTGGGCATACGTAGAGAAACTAGGAAGGGCTATGCACAATAAAAGTACTATCTTATTCATAAAAAAAAGAGAATATTTAGAATAGAAAATAAATAAAGACAACAAAAAAAGGGAGATAAATTTACCTCCCTTGTATTTTTGTTAGATTTGAAAAGAATATTATTTTACAATAAATTTAGTAGTAGTAACTTGGTTGTTAGCTGCGTACTGTACTGCTACTACGTATAATCCTACTGGTAGAGTATTGTTTTTTACAGTTAAGTTTTTAGAAGGTATTTCATTGGTGATAACGGTTACTAATTGTCCTAGGCTATTGTATATACTAGCTTTAGAAATATTAATTGGAGCTACAACAGTGAAGTTACCATCGGTAGATGGGTTAGGGAATATACTAGCTTGTGGAGCAGATATATCTTGTATACCAGCGTTGCCACATACGCAATTATGCTGTCCTAGGTTTACCCAAGAATTATTTGGTAATGAATCCCACTCGGTAGTTACGTTGAATGCGATAGGGTTAGTACTTACTCCTTTATTTACGCCAGCTTTACGTCTTAAAGTATGGTTAGCTGTCCACCAACGGTTAGAAGCATCTGCAGGATCTGACCAAGCACTACCTGGATCTTCGCCTATTTTACCAAAAATATCTAATACTACTCCTCCTTTTCTTAATACTAAAGCATCGTCTCCATTTACATAAGTAGGAGCAGGATACGCACCATCTAATTGATTACTCAATGCTTGCAATACTAGATCACATGCTGGGGAGTTAGCGTCAGAAGTTTTTTGTCCATTTACTAGTACAAAAGTACCATACGCTGGCACTGTACCTACTAAAGACGTAGAATCTGTACCAGTGAAGCTACCGTTAGAATAACGGATAAACTTGTAACCAGACAGGTTGATAGGGGTTGCTGTTGGGTTGTAAAACTCAATAGCTTTGTTGTTACCTGTGCCTTCTACGTATTCTGAGATAAATAAATCAGAACAGTTTTGAGCGGAAGCCAAAGAAGAGATGGCAACAGATGCAGCGATGAATAACGCTTTTTTCATAGTTGGGGTTGGGGTAGAATGGTTGGTTTTCTGGTGCAAAATTACAAAGGTATTTTGTAATTCCAAATAAAACTAGTGTAATATTTTTTTTAGTTCTATAATGGTAGCTACTATTTAGTTACGATTATCCCAAAACGATATTTATAATTTTGGTAGGAACGACGATTATTTTTTTGATGCTTTTACCTTCTGTGTGTGTTTCTAATTGTGCATGGCTACGGATAAAATTTTCTACTTCTAGTGCGGGCATAGTTGTAGGTAGTATTACTTTGAAGCGTACTTTGCCATTAAAAGAAACAGGATATTCACAATTACTTTCTTGTAAATATTGGTTTTTATAAATAGGAAATTCCGCTGTTATGATGCAGTCTTTTTCTCCTATACTTTCCCATAATACTTCGGTAGTATGTGGTGCAAAGGAAGATAGCAGTACCAAGAAATCTTTTAGTATTGCTTTTTTATGGCATTTTATCTCTGCAAAAGAGTTTACGGCTATCATATAAGAGCTTACACAGGTATTGAAGGAAAATCGTTCTATGTCTTCGCCTACTTTTTTGATGGTTTTGTGTAAAATAGCTAGTTCTTTTTCAGTAGGAATTTCTTCTGTTACTATATAGTTATCATTTTCATCGTAAAACAAACGCCATAGCTTGCGTAGGAATCTATACACTCCTTCTATTCCATTGGTAAGCCAAGGCTTGGACTGCTCGATAGGACCTAGGAACATTTCATACATTCTAAACGTGTCTGCACCATATTTGTCTACTATATCATCGGGGTTCACTACATTGAATTTGGATTTAGACATTTTTTCTATTTCGTGCCCACATACATAGCTACCATCGGCTTCTAGTACCCAGTTTGCAGTAGTATAGTCTTTTCTATTTTGTATAAAAAGATCTTTATCTAATATATCTTTTCCATTTATTTCTTTTATCCAATGGATAGCGATGTGTATAGCGATGGCTTCGGGGTAGTGCGATAGTAAGGAATGCGTTACAAGGCTGTTCGTAGCTACATCATAGTATACAAAACTACTTCTACCCAGTATCATGCCTTGGTTTACTAGTTTTTTGAATGGTTCGTCTACACTTACATGCCCTAAATCGAATAGTATTTTATGCGTAAATCGTGCGTACAATAAATGTCCTACTGCATGTTCTGTACCGCCTAGGTATACATCTACTTGCTGCCAATATTTTTCTATACCCTGCCCTACGAATCTTTCTGTATTCGTTGGATCCATGTATCTTAAAAAGTACCAAGAAGAACCAGCAAATCCTGGCATGGTGTCGGTTTCGCGTATACTACCGTCGGGTAAGTGTGTCCATTCGGTGATAGCTGCTAGTGGCGATTTTCCGTCTTTGGTGGGTTGGTATCCTGCTACTATCGGTAAAATAACTGGTAATTCTTGTACTACATTTATTTCTTCTTTGTTGTACGTAATAGGGAAAGGCTCTCCCCAATACCGCTGACGGCTAAATCCTGCGTCTCGCAGTCGGTAGTTGATAGTACGTTTGCCGATACCTTTTGCTTCTATTTTTTGTATAGCTTTTTCTTTTAGGGCAGGAATATCTTCGTCGGTATCGGTTTCTGGTTCTTGGATAGGAAGATTAAATTCGGTAGCGAATGCAAAATCTCGTGCATCGGATATGGGTACTGCCATCACTGCACCAGTTCCATAGCCTCCTAGTACATAATCGCCTATCCATACTGGTATTTTAGTATTACGAAATGGGTGTATAGCATATAATCCAGAAAATACGCCTGTCACTTTTTTTACTTCTGCCATTCTATCTCTATCAGAGCGGTTTTTTGCTTTATAAACATAATCCGCTATGGCAGTACTACTATCTATCAATGCGGCTACTAGGGGGTGTTCAGGGGCGATAGTAAGGAAAGTAGCTTCGTAGATGGTATCGGGGCGTGTAGTGAATACTTCAATGGTAGCAGTAGAATTATCTAATGGGAAATGAATACTTGCCCCTTCGGATTTGCCTATCCAGTTGCGCTGCATTTCCTTCAAGGCATCTGTCCAGTCGAGTGTATCCAGCCCGTCGAGTAGTCTGTCTGCTAGTGCAGTAGTTCGTAAAAACCATTGTCGCATCTTTTTTCTTTCTACGGGGTGGTTTCCTCTTTCCGATAGTCCGTTTATCACTTCATCGTTTGCTAGTACTGTACCCAGTGCTTCGCACCAGTTTACACTCGCATAGTCTATGTAAGCTAAACGATATTTCAATAAAATAGTTTGTTTTTCTATACTAGAATAATTTTTCCATTCCATAGCACTGAAAACAGTAGTACAGGAGTGCATTCTACCTAGGTATTGTTTTAGGCTACTATTTCCATCGTTCGTAAATAAAGTTTCTAGTTCGGAGATGGGAGTAGCTTTTTGGATGATGGGATTGAAATAGCTACTATAAATTTGTGTAAATATCCACTGTGTCCATTTATAATAAGCGGGTTCAGAGGTATTTACTTCTCTATCCCAGTCATAGCTTAAACCTATTTTAGCTAATTGTTTTTTATAATTAGCGATATTTTCTTCGGTAGTGATTTGTGGTGCTTTACCTTGCTGTATAGCGTACTGCTCTGCTGGTAGCCCGAAAGCGTCAAAGCCCATTGGATGTAGTACATTGTATCCTTTTAGGCGTTTATACCTAGCAAATATGTCCGAAGCTACGTAGCCTAGTGGGTGTCCTACGTGTAAGCCTGCTCCTGATGGGTAGGGGAACATGTCTAGCACATAGTATTTTGGCTTATCGGAGGTATTATTTACTTTATAGATAGCGTATTTTTGCCATTTTTGTTGGCTTTGTTGGTCTATAGTAGAAGTATTAAATTGCATAGAATGTTTTTTTAGGAAAGAGCTGCAAAAATAAAGATAATTAGTGTAATGAATGAAAAAAATCTCCAACTATTTTTACCATAAGAATAGTTAGAGATTAAGTATCTATAATGTATTAAAAAAGCGGTATAGCGGAAGCAAAATTTTATCTACTGCTCAACGTAATAACTGGGATAATCATTTCTTCTAACGATACACCACCATGTTGGAACGTGTTTTTATAGTAACTTACATAATAATTATAATTATTTCTATACGCAAAAAATAAATCTGTTTTCGCAAATATATAGCTACTACTTACATTTTCTTTTGGTAAAAATATACTCGTTGGGTTTTTTACTTCAAATACATCATCGGGATCGTAGTCCAGTGCTTTGCCTACTTTGTATCGTAAATTAGTATTGGTATTTTTATCGCCTATTACTTGTGTAGCTTCTTTTACTTTTATGGTGCCATGGTCGGTAGTTATTATCATACGTCCTTTTTTATCGGATATCTGCTGCATCATTTCCCATAGTGGCGAATGTTCGAACCATGATACGGTTAAAGCTCTGTAAGCTGCTTCATCGTCGGCAAGTTCTTTTATTACTTCCATGTCGGTACGTGCGTGCGAAAGCATATCTACGAAGTTGTATACTACTACATTTAGTTTATTAGCATCTAATTGGTAAAAATTTTCCGCTAATTTTTTACCATTGGTAAGATTAGTAATTTTATTGTAACTATGTTTTACATTTTTGCCTAGTCTGCGTAGTTGCTCGCCTAATAATTCTGCTTCGTATTGATTTTTTCCTTCGTCTGTTTCGCTTTCTCCTACCCAGTATTGTGGGTGTCTTTTGGCGATTTCTGAAGGCATTAATCCTGCAAACAAGCTGTTTCGGGCGTAATGGGTGGCAGTAGGGAGAATACTAAAAAACACTTCTTCTTTATCTACTCTAAAATACTCGGATATGATGGGCTCTATGGATTTCCATTGGTCGTAGCGTAGGTTATCTATTACTATTAAATACAGGTTTTCGGGTTTATCGATTTCGGGTGCTATTTTATTTTTGAACAGCGTATGCGAAAGCGTTGGCACGTCTGGTACACGCATATTTACCCAGTCTTCGTAATTATTGCTGATGAAACGAGCAAAGTTCGTATTTGCTTCATGCTTTTGCATAAGTAGCATATCAAACATGCTTTCATCTCTAGATTTTTCTAATTCTAACTCCCAAAATATTAGTTTTTTATACAATTCTACCCATTCTTGCCACGATAGGTACGGGCTAATCTGCATGCCTAACTGTCGGAATTCTTGTTGGTAGTTTTTGGTGGTTTTTTCTCGTATCAAACGCTTGTGATCTAATATTTTTTTTAGGGTCAATAATATTTGGTTAGGGTTCACTGGTTTTATCAGATAATCCGCTATTTTAGAACCAATAGCATCTTCCATAATCTGCTCTTGCTCACTTTTGGTAATCATTATAATGGGCAACTGTGGGCGTATACTTTTGATTTTTGTAAGTGTTTCTAACCCACTTAAACCTGGCATATTTTCGTCTAAAAATACGATGTCAAAATTGGTTTGAGTCACTAGATCAATGGCATCTACGCCGCTATTACAGGTAGTCACATCGTATTCTTTTTCTTTCAGAAACATGACGTAGGGCTTCAGTAGCTCTATTTCGTCATCTGCCCATAAAATTTGAAATTTTTCCATTGATAGAGTAAGTATTGGTTTTTTTAATATAAAGATAAACGCTTATACACACGTATTTCGTATATAGGATAGGTATGTTATTATTTATTGTACGGCTTGGTATATGGCTTTTAACTGTAATAACAAGTCTTTTATTTTGCTTATTTCTAGCATATTAGCCCCGTCGGATAGTGCTTTACTGGGGTCAGGGTGGGTTTCTATAAATAAGCCATCTACGCCTACTGCTATGGCTGCTTTGGCGAGGGTAGCGATGTACTGCGGCTGCCCACCAGTGACGCCAATTTCTTGGTTAGGTTGCTGTAATGAATGCGTCACATCTAGCAATACTGGCACACCGAAGGATTGCATGATAGGTATCCCTCTATAGTCTACTACTAGGTCTTGGTAGCCAAATTGTGTACCTCTATCCGTGAGCATCACGTTACTATTTCCATTTGCTTGTATTTTTTCTACTGCATGCTTCATGGAAGCTGGGGACGAAAATTGTCCTTTTTTCACATTCACGTACTTACCTGTTGCTGCTGCTGCTACTAGTAAGTCTGTTTGGCGGCAAAGAAAAGCTGGGATTTGTAACACATCTATACCATATTCTGCCGCTAGATACGCATCTTCGGGGCTATGTATATCCGTGACAGTAGGTATTTGGTATTGCTTACTTACTTGTGCTATTATTTCTAGTGCTTGCTTATCACCAATACCAGTAAAAGAGCTTAATTTGCTTCTATTGGCTTTACGAAACGAAGCTTTGAATATAAAAGGAATTTGTAACTCGCTGGTGATAGCTACTAATTGTTCGGCTATTTCAAAAGGATTGATAGCATTTTCAATCACACATGGGCCTGCCATTAAAAAAAAACTTGGCTGGCTATATTTTTTCAGGAGGGCGATAGTTGGGAGCATAATTATCGTTGTATACTGTGTACGTATTCTGCTACTGCGTTTATATCTACGGCGGATAGGTTTTCTTTGAAGCTTGGCATACAGCCATCTCCATTATTTATTACTTTGGTTATTTTTATAGTAGAAAGTGTCATACTAGCTAGATTTGGACCTTTGCAATCGCTGTAAGAAGCAGCAGCATGGCAGCCCACACAGTTGGTTTGGTATACTTTATTTCCTTGTGCTAATAGTGCTGGAGTAGCTGCTACTTTGGGAGCGGTAGTAACCACCGTTTTAGTTTTGCAAGATGCTGCTATACAAGATGCTACTATGGCTATGCTGAACAGGTATTTATTCATCGTATTACTAGGTATAAAGTATTGGAATGCACAAATGTAATTTATTTTTTTTATTAGGAATAAAAAAAATAAATTTGCCTTTTTAACACTACTTATTTTTTATGAAAATATTACACAGTATTACGGATTTTATATTCAATACTCCATTACTAGAACTATCCAGAATATACACAGGAAAAGGAAAATTATATGGAAAAATGGAATTCATACAACCAGGTGGTTCTGTAAAAGATAGAGCTGCTTTTTACATTCTCACCCAAGCAAAACAAAAAGGAATACTAGCCCCTAATCAAGCAGTAGTAGAAATGTCGAGCGGGAATATGGCAGCAGGGTTAGCAGTAGCTTGTTTGGCACTTGGACACCCGTATACCGTAGTAATGTCGGCAGGCAATAGCCCTGAAAGGCTAAAAATATTAAAAGCCCTAGACGTAAATATTATATTAGTACCACAAGTAGATGGAGTAATGGGAAAAGTAACGGGCAACGACATAAAAAAAGCAGACGAAGTAGCACGTCAAATAGCGATAGGGCAAGGAGCTTATTATGTAGATCAGTTTAATAATGAATATGGTACACAAGCACACTACACTACTACTGGCCCCGAAATATGGAACGATACTGAAGGTACTGTCACTGCTTTTGTGGCTACTATCGGTAGTGCTGGCACTTTTACTGGAACTTCTACTTACTTGAAAGAAAAAAATAATACCATCGATTGTATTGCAGTAGAACCAGCTTCGGCTGCGATATTAAAAACAGGAAAAATAGAAAACCCACAGCATATAATACAAGGAAATGGCTATGGATTCGTACCTACGCACTGGGAGGAGAATGTGGCAAATGCTATCTACACCCTTACCGATGACGAAGTAGCTACTACTACCAAATTATTATCCACAAAAGAAGCTTTGTACGTAGGCTATAGCGCAGGTGCAAACGTAGCAGCAGCCATAAAATACCTAGAACAAAAAAACGATGACAATGCAAGAGTAGTCACCATACTTTGCGATACTGCTTACAAATATACTACCTTATGATACGCATAGGCTGTGTGAACTATACCAATAGTATCCCATTTCTATATGGTATAAAAAATAAACCTTTTGCGAAGGAGATGGAAGTCACGCTACAAACTTTTTCGCCAGCAGAATGCGCAAAAGCATTGCTAGATAATACGATAGATATAGGACTTGTACCAGTGGCTATATTGCCATTATTGCCTTATTATAAAATAATTAGCGATTATGGAATCGCAGCAGATGGCAAAGTACAATCCGTACTACTGTGCAGTGAGTGCCCTATCCAAGAAGTAGAAACACTATTACTAGATTTTGAATCCCGAACTTCCATACAATTAGCTACCATACTATGTAAAAATTACTGGCACATACAACCCGTTTTAGAACCCGCAAAACAACACTACCAGCAAAAAATAAAAGGCACTACCGCAGGCGTAATAATCGGGGATAAAGCGTTTAATCTAGGTTATACATACCAATACGACTTGGCAGAAATGTGGAAAAACCATACCAATCTACCTTTTGTATTTGCGGTGTGGGCTACTACACTTCCTAGTTTGGATACAGAAATAATACGTGTTTTTAATCAAGCATTACAGTACGGTGTAGAAAGTATACCCGCATTAAGCAAGCTATACCCTGATAATGAAACCTACTGGACGCAGTACATTCACTACTATTTAGATGAAAGAAAAAAACAAGGATTGGAATTGTTTTTATCGTGGATAGGAAAGTAATTCCCTTAATTCACTACTTGGTAGTATACTTTTAGTTTCATGTTAGACAGTAGGAATTTCGCTCTTGCTGGGCTGATAGCACCATTAGCCGTAAGGAAGTATAAGCCACTAGTAATAGCTTGTGGTGTTTTTCCATTTTCCCGCCCTAGTATATCCTGAATATAGGAAGTAACATTCACTACATAACCGCTTTTAGAATAATCGTACGATACAGAGTTATACACACTGCCGCTACCATATTCAGGCAATGAACGAAAATTATTAGTAGCATCTTTTCTTAATACAAACAACCCTGCTGGAGCGACAAATATAGGAGCAGCTTCGGGTTTGATAGTCAATTCTGCTTTTGCTACATGGATAGTATTAGCAGCATAAAAAGCAGGCATAGAAGGGAATTTTACTTCCATGTACGTCCCTGCTACACCTTGTACATATCCTGCCACACTATTAGTAGCATTATTTAAGGCTTGTCCTACTTCTGTACCATCGTATTTATGGATAAAATGATTCACTACTTTGGGCGATGATCCTACAATAAACTCGAAAGAGCTACTTTTGCCCGTAGATACAAAATGATAGTATAGTACTAGCTTGGTGGTAATAGGGTTGAAGGTAGCGATACCACCATGTCCCGCTGTCTGATTGGTGTTACTTTTAAGACAAACTCCCTTAAAGAAATTTTGAAAATTAGCGTCATTTTGTAATCCTATATGCCCTGGCGTACCTTCCTCCAAAAAACGTTGTGCTGTACCTGCGTCTAGCTTAAAACGCATTTGAGGGGCTTGTTTTCTATTCGTCACACTATTGATAATACTATCCATAGGCTTCGGTAATACCGTATTGGCTACTAGCAAAGTTGGGTTATATTCTATGGTATTCGTGGAGTAGTAGGCTTGTGCAAGCTCTATTTTTTGGGTAAGTTCATAGGCTTCTATTGTTTGAGCGTCTGCGGTAGGTATTTCGTTTCCGTAGTAGCTTGTATAAGGCAATACTACTACCAAAGAATCCGCCACCAAATCCATGATATCGTTGCCAAAAGCAACATTACTTTTGTCTAACGTAAAACCTAAATATAATTCACTTGCTACTTTTCCAAAAATAGGATCGTTGTAACTACCTAGTACCAATCCAGCCGACTGGCTTACAGACAATGAATCTATGGCTTGGGTAGTGGCTTTAATCTGGAAAGAATCGGTAGATAAAATATTTACTAAATCCTCATTAGGAAGGAGTCCACTATTTTGCTCGGGTTTCTCACACGAAACAAATATACTACTAAAAATACATACTATACAGCTAGAAACAAAAAATTTACGAAAAGAAAGCATAGGGATAAATTACGTTTTGAATGATTATTTTTAATTTTAATAAATAGAGAAATGCAAAGGTAATGATTAAAACGTTATAAAATGCTAATTTCGTATAAAGCAAGATTCTAAAATAGTAAATAATAAGCGAAAAATAAATTTTATACTAATTTGTTGTACTTACCATTAAATTATTGCTAGCTATATCTTTTTTATTATTTTTGCCATACATTCACTGTAAAGTAAAAGTAGCTATTTTCTATTCTAAATAAAAAAATAAACCCCATGCATACAGCAACCCAAACCAATGCAAGCCTTACTTTTGAACAATTCAAAAGTGCTGTGTTAGAAGATTACAGAATCATAAATGAAAGCCGTCAGGCAAGCCTTACTGGTAGGAGAGAAGTGCTAAGT
>JAYUJA010000008.1:0-44986 GCA_043765495.1 Bacteroidia bacterium | reverse complement strand
TATCATAATAACAGCTGGTTGTGTAATTATAGTATCTATAACTAGTTTACAACCGTTGCTATCCATTACTACTATGCTATAACTTCCTAAACCTAAATTATTAACAGTAATAAATGTATCCATAGTTGCCATTTTAGTAGCTACTGTGTCCATTCCATTTATTACATAATAATTATATGGTGATTGACCTCCCATTACACTAACCAATATACTCCCTTTAATATTACCACATATTGGATTAATAACTCCAATACTATCTGTCATAAACAATACTGCATCTTTAACTTCTACTGTCATTGTATCAAAACAATAATTATCAGCCACTACATAAATAAAATATTTATCTGGCATTAAACCTGTTAGCAACAAAGTAGTATCTACTGTAGCACTATCAAGACGGTATCCAGTATTCATACCTGTTATGAAATACCTGTATGGAGTAGAACCACTATTAGATATTGTTATATCTATCTGACCATTAGAAGATCCTTTACAAGTTATATCTTTAACAATAACTGTATCTATCATAAAATCTACACTAGGCTCTTGTATATACACAATATTTTTCAATGTACAACCTAAAGCATCTACAATTTGTAATTCATATCTACCTGGTAATAAACTACCGAAGAATATATTTGAATTAACTGTTACAACTGTATCCGTTTTTGAAGCAGAAGTTAATGTGTAGGTATATGGCGTATTTCCACCATTAATTTGTAGATAAACATAACCTGTACTATCTCCTTTACATCTTACATCACTTGAATCAATTAGTGTTACTTGGAAACTATCTACATTTACAGTTACTACTTGAGATACAGTACAATTAGCTATGGTATCGTATACTAACAATGTAAATGTACCTGGCATTGCTATACTATCAAACATACCTGTAAAATTTGTGATAGTATCTGTTCCTGAAACTAACTGGTACTTAAATGGTGTTGTTCCTTGTAAATTGTGTGCGTATATTACGAATTTAGCTGTATCACTACCACAAGACAACGGAAGAGTTTTAACGCTATCTAAACTTACTGGCTCTGTAATTATAAAATTAGTGTCTATTATACACGCTTCTGAATTATAAATTGCTAGTCTGTAAGTATCTGATGGCAATCCTGTTAATGTAACAGATGTATCTGCTGTACTAACCCAATTGTTATATGATTTATGTAACCCTATTACATTATACCCATATGGTCCTGATGTTGTACCATTTATTGAAACAGTAAGACTTCCACCGTTACTATCATTACATACTAGATTTTCTATAATAATAGTATCTATAGTAAAGTAATTAGCTGGTTCTTTTATACGAATAGTATCTTTTACAATACAATTTGTAGAATCAATAGCCAATATAGTATATAATCCTGCTGACAGTATTTCACTTGTATTAATATCTATAACAGAGGTATCTAATAAAGAATATACTGTATCAGTACCTTTAATTATATAATAATCAAAGGGTGAGATACCACCTATTACACCTGATGTTATAATTCCTGTTGAAGCACCTTTACATGCTACATTAGAGGTGTATTTATAATTTAATCTAAATCCTACAGTTGGTTTCAGAAGTGTATCTTTTCTTACGCAACAACCTGTTATGGTATCACATACAACTAAAGTACAATTTCCTAAAACAACATTATCAAACATGCCAGTAGTATTTACTAAAGAGTCTGTTCCTACTATTAATTTGTAAATAAATGGGGTTGTATTATCTAAATTACGTGCTATTATTTTTACCATTGCCGTATCTTTTCCACAAGCTAAAGGAGTTACAATAACATTAGTTAAAGATAATGGTTCTGTAATTATAATATTCATTGTATCTACTTGACAGAATAAACTATCCATAACAACTAAATTATATGTATCTGCTGCTATTCCTGTAAATGTAATATTTGTATCAATAGATCTTAAATCATATGATTTTGATAAATCTGAAGAAACTAAAGAATAATAGTTCTTACCTCCTTGATTACTAACACCTCCAGTAATTACTACTTTCACAGTACCACCATTGCCATTACAAATATTATTGCTAACAACAATAGAATCAATCATCAATATTTCTGATGGTTCAGTAATTACTACTGTATCTAATTTTTGACAACCTAGAGAATCTACTACTTTTACAATATACTCTCCTGCTGGATAGCCATAAGTATAAGTACTAGAATTAGTACTATTTATTACTATTGTATCATTTAAGCTAGTAATATATGCAGTATATGGTGAAACTCCTCCAGAAACAGATGTACTAATAAATGCACTAGAATCTCCTTTACAACTTACACTATTACTATTTACTTCAAGGTTAATGGAGGATTTTCCTGGTACAATATTTATCATTGTATCTAGGCTACATCCGTTGCTATCTAAAATAGTAATCATTACCTGTCCTGCTAATTTAGGAAAGACTCCTGTTGCAGAGGTATCACCGTTTGCTATGTATTTTAACGTTCCTGTTCCTCCCTCTCCTACTATCGTTACCATTGCACTATCTGTACAAGGCTTACGTACGATATCTAAACTTGTTATTTGTATACTATCTGGCTGGGTAATCGTTACATTAATTGTATCAGGACAAGAAGGATCTTGGTTACTTGTTACAACAAATTGATATGTTCCTGCTGTCAAAGCAGTAGTATTAGAAGGGGTAATAGTAGTACCCATCGTACCACCACCTCCAACTCTAATAGAAACCTGACCATCGTTACCACCATAACAACTTACATTATTAACCCGTCTTAATCTAGCAAATAAAGGGTCTGCTACAATAGAAAACCTAGTACCTGGGAAAACAGGGAAACAAGGAGGCATACCATTAGCTCCAACAACAGCTTGGTAATTACCTACGGGGATATTTATAAAAATTGGGGAAGATTGAGGCCCTAAAACGGGAGTACCTGTGGCGTCTACTATCGCATATTGGATACCTGGATAAGCAGGATTAGTTACTATAACTTCAAGCATACCGCCTTTACCACGACATATTTCTGGTTGTGCGACAACACTAGTGATAGTAGGGCAATTTTGACTGATTAATTGATCAGAAAATCCTAACAAGCTTAAAGTAAGCAAAATAAAACTGTAAAATTTCTTCATGTAGATGTACATTAATTGATTATGTTTGAACGGCAAAATTACTCTATATTTTTTAATATCCAACTTTTATTTGCATTAAATATCAATTTTATTTTTCGTAATTCGTTGTTACACCATCATATAGTGCATCTAGTGGCATTCTTCTGCCTATACCAAAGGCTTTAGAGGAGATTCGGATTGCTGGAGCTGTTTGATAACGTTTGTATTCACTATTTTTAATTAATTTCAAAACAAAGTTAACTATCTCATTATCTATACTTTGAGATGAAATTATTTGTTTTAATGATTGTTTTCTTTCTACAAACTCGTATATTATCTTATCCAGAACAGCATATTCAGGAAGCGAGTCACTATCTTTTTGATTAGGTCTTAATTCAGCGGAAGGGGGTTTAGATATTATTGTTTGGGGAATTATCTCCGTATCTTTATTTATATAATGCACTAAATCATATATTTCTGTTTTATAAACGTCTGCCAATACTGCTAATCCGCCGCATAAATCTCCGTATAATGTGCCATAACCGACTGCTGCTTCGCTTTTATTGGTTGTATTTAGAAGTATATAACCCAGTTTATTAGACAATGCCATTAGCGTAGTTCCTCTTATTCTAGCTTGTAAATTTTCTTCGGTTACATTAAATGGTATACCTTCAAAATGAGGTAATAAGTTATCTGAAAAGGATTGGTACATATCTTTAATAGGAATTATTTTATGGCTACAATTTATATTTTTTGCTAATTGTAGAGCATCTTGAAGAGAGTGTTCGGAAGAGTAGGAAGATGGCATTAATACGGCTAAAACATTTTCTGCTCCTAATGCTTTTACTGCAATCACAGCGGTGACAGCGGAATCTATTCCGCCTGATAATCCTAGTATAGCTTTTTTGAAATTCATTTTTCTGAAATATTCTTGCACTCCAAAGACTAATGCATCGTAGTTATTTTTAGGTTTAGACTGTATAGCAAGTTCTTTATAGAAATCAGCATTCCAAGTAGTATTTTTAGCTTGTTGTATTGTATTGATATCTATTATTCTATAATCTTCTTTCCACACATCTAATTCCAGTACGATATTACCTTCTTTATTTACTATAATGGAACTTCCTTCAAAAAGTACTTCTGTTGCAGTTCCTAAATAATTAACGTATACGATTGGAACATTATGTTTAGTAGTTTGATGATTTAATATATTTTTCCTATCCCAAGCGTGTGTTGCGGCGTAAGGTGAAGCAGATATATTAATAATAAAATCTGGATTATGTGTTGCTAGCTGTGTTAGCGGATCTAGGTCGTACATAGGTTGTGGCTGTATATCCCATATATCTTCACAGATAGTCAAAGCGATAATTTTATCTTTGTACTGAATAGGTAGGAAAGTAGTTGCTGGCTCAAAGTATCTATATTCATCAAAAACATCGTAATTGGGCAATAATCCTTTGTTGTAAACTTGTTTTATTGTCCCATTTTCTAAAAAATAAGCAGAATTAAACAATTTTTTTCCTGTATTTTCTGTATTTCGGGAAGGTGCTCCTACTATGGCTGCAATATCTGTACAATAAGGAGCTATTGTATGAACGGCATGTATAGAAGCATCAATAAAATCATCAAATTCTAATAAATCCATAGGTAAATACCCACATACAGACATTTCTGCAAAAACAACTAAATCTACCTTATCTTGTTTTGCCCGTTGTATTGTCTGTATAATTTTTGCTGTATTTTGTGTAATATTACCGATATGATAATTGAGTTGAGCGATAGCTATTTGCATAGTAAGAAAAGTATTTGTTCCACGTGAAACATTTATTTATTTATTTTATTATTTTACAAAGATACATTTTATTACAAAATAAAAGGCTCTTCTGATAATTTAGAAGAGCCTTTGTGTTATTATTTTTAGTTTATTCTGATAATGATTCTCTACGTTTTTTACTTGCTGTGAGTGCTTCGAATTCTTCTTTTGATCCTACTACTAAATTTTCGTATTGCATCAATCCTGTTCCTGCTGGAATTAATTTACCAACGATTACATTTTCTTTCAATCCTAGTAGGTAATCTGTTTTTGCTGCTACTGCTGCTTCGTTCAATACTTTTGTAGTTTCTTGGAAAGAAGCTGCTGATATAAAACTAGTAGTTTGTAATGCTGCTCTTGTGATACCTTGTAGGCGTTGATTAGAGGTTGCTGGCATTCCTTCTCTTGCTTCTACTAATTTTGCATCTTTACGTTTTAGGCTAGAATTTTCGTCTCTTAACTTACGAGAGCTTATCACCATACCAGGTTTTAGAGTATTGGAATCTCCGCTATCTATTACCACTTTTTTATCAAACATCACATCATTTTCTGCGATAAAGGCTAATTTACTTACTAATTCTCCTTCTAGGAATTTAGAATCACCTGGATCAATAATTTCTACTTTACGCATCATCTGACGAACAATTACTTCAAAGTGTTTATCATTAATTTTCACTCCTTGTAAGCGATATACTTCTTGTATTTCATTTACGATATACTCTTGTACTTTTGTTGGTCCTTTGATTTGTAATATATCTACTGGTGTAATTGCTCCATCGGTAAGTGGTGTACCTGCTCTTACGAAGTCATTTTCTTGTACTAAAATATGTTTAGTAAGAGATGCTAAATATTTATGTTCTTCGCCAGTACGTGCAGTCACAATAACTTCTCTATTTCCACGTTTTATTTTTCCGAAAGAAATAATTCCATCAATTTCTGCTACTACTGCTGGGTTAGAAGGATTTCTAGCTTCAAATAATTCTGTCACACGTGGTAGACCTCCTGTAATATCCGAAGATTTTCCTAATGAGCGAGGAATTTTAACTAATATTTCTCCTGCTTTAATTTTAGCGTTATCGTTTACAATAATGTGCGCTCCTACTGGTAAGTTATAGGTTTTGATTACTTCTTTGGTAGTAGATAAAATTTTGATAGATGGATTTCTGGTTTTATCTTTACGTTCGATGATTACTTTTTCTCTAAATCCAGTTTGCTCATCTACTTCTTCTCTAAACGTAATACCTTCTACAATATTTTCAAATTCTATTTTACCTGAAGTTTCAGATATAATTACGGCATTGTATGGATCCCATTCACATATTAACTCTCCTTTTTTCACGGCAGTACCTTCTTTTAAGAACATATATGCTCCATACGGGATGTTTGCAGTTGTGAGGATAGCTTTTGTATTAGGGTCTATGATTCTCATTTCTGCGGAACGTCCTACAACAGCGTCTACATTTTGTTCTTTGTGTACATAAGGAACGGTACGTAACTCATCTATTTCAAGTACTCCATCGTATTTAGCATCAATACGAGACGATGCGGCAATATTAGAAGCTGTTCCTCCAACGTGGAATGTACGTAAAGTAAGCTGTGTACCAGGTTCTCCAATAGATTGGGAAGCGACTACTCCAACAGCTTCTCCCATTTCTACCATTCTACCTGTGGCAAGGTTTCTTCCATAACATTTTGCACATACTCCCTGTTTTGCTTCACATGTAAGTACAGAACGAATTTCAAACATTTCGATAGGAGAATTTTCTACTAACTCTGCTATTTCTTCTGTAATTTGTTCTCCTGAATATACAATTAGTTCATTTGTATTTGGGTGATATACATCGTGTAGAGATACTCTTCCTAATATTCTATCGCTTAAACTTTCTACTATATCGTCTCCATTTTTTAGCGGGGTGGCTACTAATCCTTTTAGTGTACCACAATCACTTTCTGTAATAATCACATCTTGTGCTACATCATGCAAACGACGAGTTAAGTAACCAGCATCTGCTGTTTTTAATGCCGTATCTGCTAATCCTTTTCTAGCTCCGTGAGTAGAGATAAAGTATTCCAAAATAGATAAACCTTCTCTAAAGTTTGCCAAAATTGGATTTTCGATAATCTCATTACCTGCTGCGCCTGATTTTTGAGGTTTTGCCATCAAACCACGCATACCTGCTAGCTGTTTGATTTGCTGTTTAGAACCCCTTGCTCCAGAATCTAGCATCATGTATACCGAGTTAAATCCTTGTCTATCTTCGATAAGATGCTTCATTACTTGCTGTGTAAGCTTGTTATCTGCACGTGTCCATATATCGATAATCTGATTGTAACGTTCGTTATTAGTAATGAAACCCATGTTATAGTTTGCCATTACTTCATCTGCTTGTTCTTGTGCTTTTGCTATAATTTTCGGTTTGTCTTCTGGTACTACTACATCTGCGAGATTAAAGGAAAGACCACCTTGGAATGCCATTTTGAATCCCATATCTTTGATATTATCCAAGAAATTAGCGGCGATAGGAATACCTGCTTCTTTCACGATTCTTCCGATGATGTCTCTCAAACTCTTTTTAGTAAGAGGTTCGTTAATAAATCCTACTTCTTTGGGAGTTACTAGGTTAAACAATACTCTTCCGACTGTGGTTTCTATTAATTTATAGATAAAATTTTCTCCTTCTTTTACATTTGCTTTTACTTTGATATGTGCATGAAGGTCTACTTTTTTCTCATTATAGGCTATAATTACTTCTTCTGCGGAATAAAATATTTTACCTTCTCCTTTAATAGGATCTTCAGGTAAATTTCTTTTTCCTTTTGTCATGTAATATAATCCTAGAACCATGTCCTGTGAAGGAACGGTTACAGGAGCTCCATTTGCTGGATTTAAGATATTATGTGACGCTAGCATCAATAGTTGTGCTTCCAATATTGCTGCATTTCCTAGTGGTAGATGGACAGCCATTTGATCGCCATCAAAATCCGCATTAAAGGCATTACATACTAATGGGTGTAATTGGATTGCTTTTCCTTCTATTAATTTAGGTTGGAAGGCTTGTATAGATAAACGGTGTAATGTGGGTGCTCTGTTTAATAATACAGGATGTCCTTTCATTACATTTTCTAGAATATCCCATACGATAGCGTCTTTTCTATCTACAATTTTCTTTGCAGATTTTACTGTTTTTACTACTCCTCTTTCTATTAATCTTCTTATAATAAATGGCTTGAATAATTCGGCTGCCATATCTTTTGGTAATCCACATTCAAACAATTTTTGTTCTGGTCCTACAATAATTACAGAACGAGCAGAATAATCCACACGTTTTCCTAATAAATTTTGACGGAATCGTCCTGGCTTACCTTTTAAGTTATCCGATAGCGATTTTAGTGGTCTATTAGAATCTGTTTTAACTGCATTTGCTTTTCTTGAATTATCTAATAGGGAATCTACTGCTTCTTGCAACATACGTTTTTCGTTACGTAATATTACTTCAGGAGCTTTAATTTCCATCAATCTTTTCAGACGATTATTACGGATAATAACTCTTCTGTATAAGTCATTCAAATCAGAAGCTGCAAATCTTCCTCCATCTAACGGCACTAGGGGTCTTAACTCTGGTGGAATAACTGGCAATATTTTCATTACCATCCATTCTGGTCTATTTAATTTCCCTTTTAATGCTGCTCCTCTGAATGCTTCTACTACTTGTAATCTTTTTAGTGCTTCGTGTTTTCTTTGTTGGGAAGTTTCTTTATTAGCTTTATCTCTTAAGGTATAAGAAAGTTGGTCTAAATTGGTTCTTGCCAACATCATATACACTGCTTCTGCTCCCATTTTAGCAATAAATTTATTCGGATCATCGTCCTCTAAATATTGATTTTCTTTTGGTAAGCCACGTGTATACGTTAAATATTCTTCTTCTGTAATAAAATCATTGTCTACTACTCCGAATTGACCTGCGGCTCCAGCTTGTATAATAACGTATCTTTCGTAATATACAATGGATTCCAATTTTTTTGCTGGCCAACCTAGTAAGTGTCCAATTTTATTTGGCAAAGAGCGAAAATACCAGATATGAGCAACAGGGACAGTTAGTTCAATGTGTCCCATTCTTTCTCTTCTAACCTTTTTCTCTGTCACTTCTACTCCACATCTATCGCATACAATACCTTTATAACGAATACGTTTATATTTACCGCAATTACATTCATAATCCTTAACTGGTCCAAATATTCGTTCACAAAACAATCCACCAGGTTCTGGTTTATAGGTACGGTAATTAATTGTTTCTGGTTCTGTAACCTCACCAAAAGATTGTTCTAGTATATCTTCTGGGGAAGATAGTCTAATGGTGATGGTACGGAAATTACTTTTTAATTTATTATCTTTTTTACTAAACATAGTAATGTATATAAAAATTTAAGGAAAAGAAATAGTTTATATTTTATTCTAAATCAACACGTAAGCCAAGTCCTCTTAATTCATGTAACAATACATTAAATGATTCAGGTATTCCTGCTTGTGGTAGATTATCTCCTTTTACAATGGATTCATAAGCTTTCGCTCTTCCCATTACATCATCTGATTTCAGGGTTAATATTTCTTGTAAGATATTTGCAGCACCAAATGCTTCCAATGCCCAAACTTCCATTTCTCCAAAACGCTGTCCTCCGAATTGTGCTTTTCCTCCTAATGGTTGTTGTGTTATTAAAGCGTAAGGTCCTATAGAACGAGCATGCATTTTATCATCTACCATGTGTCCTAATTTCAACATATAAATTACACCTACTGTTCCAGATTGATCAAATTTCTCTCCTGTTTCTCCGTTATGTAGTTGTGTTTTTCCGTATCTAGGTAGTCCAGCTTGGTCGGTATAATAATTTACTTCATCTATATTTGCACCATCAAAGATTGGGGTAGCGAATTTCAGACCAAGTTTCAACCCTGCTGCTCCTAATACTGTTTCATATATTTGTCCCAAGTTCATACGAGAAGGTACACCAAGAGGATTCAATACAATATCCACTGGTTTTCCATCTTCGGTATATGGCATATCTTCATCTCTTACTATTTTGGCAACGATACCTTTGTTACCATGTCTTCCTGCCATTTTATCCCCTACTTTCAATTTACGTTTTTGGGCGATGTATACTTTTGCTAATTGCATGATACCTACTGGAAGTTCATCTCCAACGGTTAGATCAAATTTTTGACGTTTGAAATTACCTTTTATTTCTTGTAATTTTACGAGATAATTAGCTATTATTCTTCTAATTATATCATTTTTATCTTTGTCTGTCGTCCATTTATTGGTATTTACTGTTTCAAAATCTACTGTTTGTAACAATTTGATAGTAAATTTACTACTTTTAGAAATCACTTCTTCTTTGTAGTTATTGTACACTCCTTGAGACGTTTTTCCATTTACAACGAAGAAAAGTTTATCTATTAATTTATTTTTCAATATATTAATTTCTTTTCCTTGTGCTTCGTCTATCAATAGTGTTACGGCTTTTTCTTCTTGTTTTTCTTTTCTATCTTTTAATGCTTTTTTGAACAAGAACTTATTTATTACTACTCCTGTCATAGATGGTGGTACTTTTAGAGACGCATCTTTTACATCTCCAGCTTTGTCACCGAATATAGCACGTAATAATTTTTCTTCTGGTGTTGGGTCGCTTTCTCCTTTAGGTGTAATTTTACCAATCAATATATCGCCTGGTTTTATTTCGGCCCCTATTCTTATCAATCCATTTTCATCTAAATCTTTCGTTGCTTCTTCGCTCACATTAGGAATATCGGAAGTAAGTTCTTCCATTCCTCTTTTGGTATCTCTTACTTCTAGCGTAAATTCTTCTACGTGTACAGAGGTGAATATATCTTCTCTTAATACTCTTTCGGAGATTACGATTGCATCTTCGTAGTTATACCCTTTCCAAGGCATGAATGCTACTCTTAAATTTCTACCAATAGCTAGCTCGCCATCTTCTGTGGAGTATCCTTGTGTAAGTATTTGTCCTTTTATTACTCTATCTTTTTTTCTTACCATTGGGGTAAGTGTGATAGAGGTACATTGATTTGTTTTTTGGAATTTCTGAAGTTGGTATATTTTTAGTGAATCTTCAAAAGCTACTAATTCATCTTCTTCTGTTCTATCGTATCGGATATGAATTTCGTTTGCGTCTACGTATTCTACTACTCCTTCGTCTTCTGCCATTACCATTACTCTGGAATCGTGTGCTACTCTAGCTTCGATACCTGTTCCTACTATTGGAGCTTCTGGTCGAAGTAAAGGTACAGCTTGTCGCATCATGTTAGAACCCATTAATGCTCTATTTGCATCATTATGATCCAAGAATGGAATCAAAGAAGCTGCAATAGAAGCGATTTGATTCGTCCCTACGTCCATTAATTGTAGATTTTCAGGTTCTACTACTAAGAAATCTCCGTCACATCTAGCTTTAATACGATTACTAGTAAAGTCTCCTATTTCATTTATTGGAGCATTTGCTTGGCATACTACTTTTGTTTCTTCTTCTTCTGCACTTAAATAAATAGGTTTAACACCCATCACTACCTTTCCTTCTTCTACTTTACGGTAAGGAGTTTCGATGAATCCCATGCTATTTACTTTTGCATATACGCAAAGAGAGGAGATCAAACCGATATTTGGTCCTTCTGGTGTTTCGATGGTACATAGTCGTCCGTAATGTGTATAATGGACATCTCGCACTTCAAATCCTGCTCTTTCACGGGATAGACCACCAGGCCCTAGTGCGGAAATACGTCTTTTGTGCGTTACTTCTGCTAGTGGATTGGTTTGATCCATAAATTGAGACAACTGATTCGTTCCAAAGAAACTAGATATTACTGCAGAAAGTGTTTTTGCATTAATCAAATCTGTTGGCGTAAATACTTCGTTATCTCTTACATTCATACGTTCACGGATAGTACGAGCCATACGAGCTAATCCTACTCCGAATTGTCCGTATAATTGTTCTCCTACTGTACGAATACGACGATTGCTTAAGTGATCAATATCATCTACATCTGTTTTAGAATGAATTAATTCCATCAAATGTTTGATAATACTTGTAATATCTTCTCTTGTAAGAACTTTAGTCTCCATGGAGGTATTAAGTCCTAATTTTTTGTTGATACGGTAACGTCCTACTTCTCCTAGATCGTATCTTTTATCCGAAAAAAACAACTTATCAATTACTTGTTTTGCTGTTTCTTCATCTGGTGGATCTACGTTACGTAACTGTCTGTATATATGCTCTATCGCTTCTTTAGAAGAGTTTGATGGATCTTTTTGAAGTGTATTGTAAATGATGCTATAATCTGCTGCATTATTTTCTTCTTTGTGTAAGATAACAGTCTTTACGCCTGCATCTACTATTAAATCTACGTGTTCATTTTCTAATATGATTTCTCTTTCAAGAATAATATCATTTCTTTCGATAGAAACTACTTCGCCAGTATCTTCATCTACGAAATCTTCTGACCAACTTCGTAATACTCTTGCAGCTAATTTTCTACCTATTAATTTTTTTAGTGCTGTACGGCTTACTTTAATTTCTTCTGCTAATCCGAATATTTCAAGAATTTCTTTATCGCTTTCGTATCCGATAGCTCTCAATAAAGTAGTTACAGGTAATTTCTTTTTTCTATCGATATAAGCATACATTACATTATTGATATCCGTAGCGAATTCTATCCAAGAACCTTTGAAAGGTATGATACGAGCGGAGTACAATTTAGTACCGTTTGCATGTCTACTTTGTCCAAAGAATACTCCTGGTGAACGATGTAATTGTGATACTACTACTCTTTCTGCTCCATTGATAATAAAAGAGCCAGTAGGGGTCATATATGGCACGCTACCTAGATAAACATCTTGAATAATTTCTTCAAAGTCTTCATGTTCGGGGTCGGTACAGTACAATCGAAGTTTAGCTTTCAATGGCACTCCATAAGTCAAGCCTCTATCAATACACTCTTGTAATACATATCTAGGGCTATCGATAAAATAGTCTAAAAATTCAAGTACAAAATTATTACGGGCATCTGTGATCGGAAAATTTTCTGCAAAAACCTTAAACAACCCTTCACTATTTCTATTTTCGGAAGAGGTTTCCATTTGAAAAAAATCCTTAAAGGATTGTATTTGAATATCTAGGAAATCTGGATATTCCAATAAGTTTTTACTTTTTGCAAAGCTAATGCGAGGATTCGTTTGCATATACAAGGTTTTAAATGAATAAAAAGTAAGGACTTTTATAAAAACAGAACAGACCCCAATAAATTTATTGAGGTCTTTCCATAAAGATTCTGGTAAAATTATTTAATTTCAACTTCTGCACCAGCGTCTGTAAGTTGTTTTACTAATGCATCTGCTTCATCTTTACTAACTCCTTCTTTTACTGGTTTTGGAGCGGTATCAACCAAGTCTTTAGCTTCTTTCAAACCTAAACCTGTCAAGTCTTTTACAACTTTAACTACAGCTAATTTTTGAGGTCCGCCTGATTTCAATATTACATCGAAAGATGTTTTTTCTTCTACTGCTGGACCAGCTGCTGGACCTGCTGCTACAGCAACTGCTGCTGCTGCTGGCTCTATACCATATTCGTCTTTTAATATTTGAGCCAACTCATTTACTTCTTTTACAGTAAGATTTACTAACTGTTCTGCAAATGCTTTTAAGTCTGCCATTTTAGTGGGGTATTTTTTAGAAATTAAAAATTGTTTTGTATATTATGTAGAGATGCGTAACCTAGGTTTGATGAAATTATCTTTCAGACAATGTTTTTACTAATCCTGCGATGGTATTACCACCTGATTTTAGAGCAGATATAACATTTTTAGCAGGAGATTGTAACAATCCAATAATTTCTCCAATAAGCTCTTCTCTTGATTTTAGCTTGGTAAGTGTGTCCAATAATTCTGGACCTCCTACGTATACTGAACTTTCTACGTAAGCTCCTTTCAATATAGGAAACTTATTTTTTTCTGTGAAAGCTTTCACCACTTTAGCTGGTTCATTTATACTATCACTTAAGAACAAGCAAGAATTACCTTTTAATGCAGATTTTAATGTTTCGAAATCACCATCTATTTTAGAGAAAGCTTTTTCAAGAAGTGCATTTTTTACAACACGCACTTTTATATTTTTATTAAAGCATATTCTTCGTAATTCATTATTTTTGGCAACAGTTAAACCAGATATATCTGCTATATAGAAATTAGGTTGTTCCTGTATCATTGCCACGATTGATTCTACTTC
This sequence comes from Bacteroidia bacterium, assembly GCA_043765495.1. Classification (GTDB taxonomy): domain Bacteria; phylum Bacteroidota; class Bacteroidia; order JAYUJA01; family JAYUJA01; genus JAYUJA01. The sequence goes on along the minus strand of JAYUJA010000008.1, from coordinate 30,784 downwards.
CTGTTGTTTTTCTTGACGCGTCATAATTCAATAAATAGTGAGAAAATTTAGAATGATTTTGGGTCTATTGATATACTAGGACTCATAGTAGAAGAAAGGTAGATACTTTTTACATACGTTCCTTTGGCTGCTGCGGGTTTTAATTTCATGATAGTTTGCAAAATTTCTTTTGCATTTTCGTGAAGTTTTTGAGCATCAAAAGAGGCTCTACCAATACCAGCGTGGATTATACCAGTTTTATCTACTTTAAAGTCTATTTTACCTCCTTTAACTTCTGTCACAGCTCTACCTACATCCATGGTTACTGTTCCTGTTTTAGGATTTGGCATTAAACCTCTAGGCCCTAATATTCTACCTAATTGCCCTACTTTTGCCATTACGCTAGGCATTGTAATGATTACATCTACGTCTGTCCAACCTCCTTTAATTTTGTCGATGTATTCATCTAGTCCTACGTAATCTGCGCCAGCATCTTTTGCTTCTTGTTCTTTGTCGGGAGTACAAATAACTAATACGCTTATTGTTTTTCCTGTTCCGTGTGGCAGGGTTACTATCCCTCTCACCATTTGGTTAGCTTTACGTGGGTCTACTCCTAGACGCACTGCTATGTCAACGGACGCATCGAACTTTGTGTAGGTAATTTCTTTTACCAGGCTAGATGCTTCTTCCAGTGTGTAAGCTTTATTTTTTTCAAGCTTTGGAAGTACTGTTTGCTTTTTTTTTGAAATTTTGTGTGCCATTGGAACGGTTTTATACTAAAAACTTAATCTTTGATAGTGATACCCATACTTCTTGCTGTACCACTTACCATGCTGATAGCAGATTCGATAGTAAAGCAATTCAAATCAGACATTTTGTCTTTTGCTATAACTTCTACTTCTGCGGAAGTTACAGATCCTACTTTTTTACGGTTAGGTTCTGGTGAGCCTGATTTTAATTTTGTAGCTTCTTTTAGCATTACTGCTATTGGAGACTGTTTAATGATGAAGTCAAATGACTTATCAATGTACACGGTAATCAATACTGGAAGTATTTTACCTATTTTATCCTGTGTTCTACCATTAAACTGCTTGCAGAATTCCATTATATTCACCCCTTTAGAACCCAAAGCTGGTCCGATTGGAGGTGCTGGATTGGCTTGACCGCCTTTTACTTGCAAGCGTATGAACGTTGCTATTTCCTTTGCCATGTTTTATAATTAGGTATTTATTTCTCTTTCTACTTGTGTAAATGCTACTTCTATTGGGGTTTTTCTACCAAAAATACGTACGGTTACTTTTAGTTTCTTTTTCTCTTCTAATACTTCTTCGATAGTGCCTTCAAAGCCACCAAATCCGCCTTCTATAATTTTTACTGTTTCTCCTACTGCGTAAGGGGTGGACATGGTTTCGGTAGCGGTAGCTAATTCTTGTGCTTTACCTATTATTTTATTCATTTCTTCTTCGGTAAGGTACACTGGCTCTCCATTTACTCCTGGAAATCCGATAATTCCTGGTATGTTTTTAATAAGATGGGGTACTTCTCCTATTAAGGTAGCTTCTACGAATATGTATCCTGGGTAATAATTTTTTTCTTGACTAATTTTTTTACCATTACGTATAGTAAAAACTTTTTCTACTGGTATAACTATTTGCCCTACATAATCTTGCAGTCCACTACGGGTAATTTCAGCTTCTATATATTGTTTTATTTTTTTTTCTTTACCACTGATAGCACGAAGTACGTACCATTTTTTTTCTTGGTCTATGGACATATATAATGAAAGCGGATAATAATTTGATTATTTAGAAGCTAGATAGCTTTTATATCGTATAAAGGATAGATAATAATTTTTCTAGTAAAAAGTCTACTATGGATACTACGAATGCAAATATAGCAGATGCAGCTAGTACGATAGAGGCACTTTCTATTAATTCTGACCAAGGTGGCCAAGTTACTCTTTCAGTAAGTTCAATAAAGGACTCACGAATATAGTTAATAGCTTTATTCATAGTAGGTGATTAGGTAAATGATAAAAACAACGGTTGGGTTATTTTTAGGTGGCACGAGTGGAGAGATTCGAACTCCCATCAATGGTTTTGGAGACCAGGATTCTACCCTTGAACTACACTCGTTTGATTAAAAAACACAAGATATAGAGTCTTGTGTTTTTTTAGTTTTATAATATTATTCTAAAATTTCAGTAATTTGTCCTGCTCCTACTGTTCTACCTCCTTCACGGATAGCGAAACGAAGACCTTTATTTACAGCTACTGGGGATACTAATTCTACAGTGATAGTTAAGTTATCGCCTGGTAAAACCATTTCACGTCCTTCTGGTAAAGAAATTTCACCTGTAACGTCTGTGGTTCTTAAATAGAACTGTGGACGGTAGTTGTTTTTGAATGGTGTATGACGTCCTCCTTCTTCTTTTTTAAGGATGTATACTTCTGCTTGGAATCTAGTGTGTGGCTTAATAGAACCTGGTTTGCAGATAACCATACCTCTACGGATAGCATCTTTATCTACTCCTCTTAATAATAAACCAACGTTATCTCCTGCTTCTCCTCTATCTAATATTTTACGGAACATTTCTACTCCTGTAACGGTAGATACTAATTTTTCAGAGTTGTATCCGATGATTTCTACTTGTTCTCCAGAATTGATGATACCTGTTTCGATACGACCTGTAGCAACTGTTCCACGACCTGTAATAGAGAATACATCTTCTACTGGCATAAGGAATGGTTTTTCTGTTTCACGTGGAGGAAGTGGGATAAAATTATCTACTGCGTCCATTAATTCCATGATATTTGGAACCCAATTTGCGTCATTATTTAAACCTCCTAATGCAGAACCTTTGATTACCGGTGTATTATCTCCATCGTATTTATAGAAATTCAATAAATCACGGATATCCATTTCTACTAATTCAATCAATTCGGGATCATCTACCATATCCACTTTATTCATGAATACAACGATTTTTGGCACCCCTACTTGACGAGCTAGCAAGATATGCTCACGAGTTTGTGGCATTGGACCATCGGTAGCAGCTACTACTAAAATAGCTCCATCCATTTGAGCGGCACCAGTTACCATGTTTTTTACGTAATCGGCGTGACCTGGACAGTCCACATGAGCATAATGACGATTAGCTGTCTGATATTCTACGTGTGCTGTGTTGATGGTAATACCTCTTTCTTTTTCTTCTGGAGCGGCATCAATAGATGCAAAAGAGCGAGCTTCAGACAATCCAGCGTGTGCTAATACTGATGTGATAGCTGCTGTCAATGTAGTTTTACCATGATCCACGTGACCGATTGTACCAATGTTCACGTGAGGTTTGGAGCGGTCGAATTTTTCTTTTGCCATTTTAGTGTTTTAGTTTTAGTATATTAGTTTGTGCTGCAAAATTACTAATTATTTTACAATATAAAAATTTATTTTTGAGCCATCGAGGAGATTCGAACTCACGACCTCTTCCTTACCAAGGAAGTGCTCTACCCCTGAGCTACAACGGCTTTTATTTATTGATATCTTTTTTGTTCTTTTTCCTCTCTTTTTTGCTCTTGTTCTTTAATTCTTTGTTCTTGTTCTTGTTTATCTTTTCTATACATCATATAAAAAATAATAGCGGCTGCTATCATAGGGGTACATAGAAGGTACAATAAAAACCCTCCTAAAAAACCTATGTTTGTGAATTTTTGTGTATGCAAACCCATGCCTATAGCCACGATAAGATAAAATAAAATTACAACCGTAGTACTAAAAATGTTATATATAAAAGAAAATACACCTATCTCCAAAACTTCCATTGACATATAAACTATGATAAGATTTATTTTATTTTACTAAGAAGATAAAGAGCGAAAGACCGGGCTCGAACCGGCCACCCTTAGCTTGGAAGGCTAATGCTCTACCAAATGAGCTACTTTCGCTTATAATGCTTTGGTAATATTAAAATACAGGTTGCGTTGAAAGAGGGAAGCATTCCTACAAGCCTTGTACTTATTGAAGGTTATGAATGTGGGGAGAGGAGGATTCGAACCTCCGAACTCGTAGAGGACAGATTTACAGTCTGTTGTCGTTGACCGCTTGACTATCTCCCCATTATTCTTTATAATTAAAAATAAATAAGAGCCGAAGAAGGGACTCGAACCCCCGACCTATTGATTACAAATCAATTGCTCTACCAACTGAGCTACTTCGGCTTATTTTATTTTGGATTGCAAATGTAGGGACATTTTTTTATCTTACAAATTTATTTTTATTTTTAAGCGATATTTTATTTAAGTTATTTATTATAAATATTTTATTTTTCAACTTGGTGGTATTTTTTAAGTTCAAAAATAGGTTCTTGGCATATTTTTATGGTATCTAAATTATAGGAAAGCGTTATTTTTTCTACTATTTCTCTAAAATGCCACGCAATACTGCCTATGAATCCGACTTTATTGGTTTGGTATTGGTAGGGTAGTATCCACTGGGTGATGTGTTCTTCAATGCAGGTTTGTACTATGTTTATCGCCCAATCCTGGTGTATATTTTTTCCGACGAAGGTGGCAAAGCTTGCTATAAATCTAGCGGCATTATCGGATTGGTATAGTTGAGCGAGTACGTTTTCGAGTTGCATATCAGGGTATTCTTGTGCAAATAATTGGCTTGCAGAATCTGGTAATTGGTTATAATACAGTTTTTTGAGGAATGTTTTGCCGATGTGTATGCCTCCTCCTTCGTCTCCGATGATGTAGCCTAGTGAGTGTATTTTGGTTTCTAATTTTTCATTACCGTCGTAGTAGCAAGCGTTCGATCCAGTACCTAGTATGCCTGCTATGCCTCGGCTATTTCCGTGTATGGCTCTGGCAGCTCCGAGCATATCACTGTATACTTTTATGGTAGCTAGTGGAAAAAAACTGGCTAATATTGTTTGCATATTGTGGATAGACGATGTGGTAGAGCAACCTGCTCCATAGAAGTAGACTTGTTGTGCATTTTTCCATTCATGAGGGAGTGTATTCACTATGTCCATGATAATGGGAGCGGACAAGTAATAAGGGTTTAGTCCTATTGTTTTGCTTATTAGGTCGTTAGTTGTGCTTATCCAATCTGTTTTTGTAGATCCACTATCTGCAATAATAATCATTGTATTGGTTTAGTTTTAGTGCATTTCGTGCAAGTTTGTTTGTGTTGTTTGTTTTTGTAATGGCTTTTTATTTTAGATACCCAAAACAAGAAGGCTAAAAAAACGATACTACTGACTAGTAGGATTTGTAGAAAATGGGACATAGATAAAGGTACGGTAAAATTGGGTTATAGTAACTTTAAATTAGAAATTAGCGCAGATAGTTTCTGTTTTTTGTGCTACTTCTTGCATCAGCCACATTGGGGTAGAGGTAGCACCACAAATACCTACCGATTCGCAATTTAGTAGCCAATCTGGGTTTATTTCGGTAGTATCTGAAATAAAATAGGTAGCGGGGTTTTGTTTTTTACATACTTCGTACAATACTTTTCCGTTGGAACTTTTTTTACCACTTACAAAAAGAATTACGGTATGTTTTTCGGCAAATAATTTTAGTTGTGGTTCTCGGTTAGAAACTTGTCTACAAAGTGTATCGTTCCAATGAAACATAGTATCTACGTCGCTGCCTGCTTGGTACATACGTTCTTCGATGGCTTCTTTCATTTCGAGGAAACCTTGTGTACTTTGTGTAGTTTGTGAGAAAAAATGTATTGGTTTATGGAAATCTACTTTTTGTAAGTCGTCTATGCTATTTACTATGACAGCTTGGTCGAGGGTTTGTCCTACTAGTCCGTTTACTTCGGCGTGTCCTTCTTTTCCATATATTACTATTTGCCCTTGGATTTGGTTGGATTTTTCGTAGCCATTTTTTACTCTATGTTGCAGTTTTAGTACTACTGGGCAAGAAGCATCTATTAAATCTATGTTATTTTGGAGTGCTGTTTTATAGGTTTCTGGTGGTTCTCCGTGGGCTCTTATTAGTACTTTACAATCGTATAATTGGCTAAATTGTTCATGGTCTATGATTATTAATCCTTTGGCTTTGAGTCGTTCTACTTCCATATCGTTGTGTACGATATCGCCTAGGCAGTATAGGCTACCTGTTCTATCTAGTTCGTCTTCGGCCATTTCTATGGCGTATACTACTCCGAAGCAGAAGCCTGAATTAGTATCTATTACTACTGTTGTCATACTTTTCTAATTTATTAAAAAAATGATGAAAGTTTTATAAAGAATTTCGCATACACTTGTAATAGATTTTTAGTTTTACAAAAGAAACATAAATCTTAAAGGTATTGTTTGGCATATATCATAAGGTCGCTTCTATGGAGCTAATTTAATTGGTATTGCAAATTTTTCTACAAACATTTTGCCCCGCTGGGGCTTTATTATAGACAGATATGTTTAACATTTACAAAGAGTTCCGCATACACTTCTATAAATCTCAAACTTAATTGCCTATAAAAAAATGATGAAAGTTTTATAATACTCCGTCTTCTGTAGCTTCTTGTGTGACTCCTCGTAGCTGTACTACTTTGTGGGGTTTGCGTAATTTCATGTTTAAAAACTCTACTGCTAACGAGAATATTATGACTACGTAGAGGTATGTTTTTGGTATTTCTCCTATTAAGTCATGGTTAAAGTTGTGCACTCCTTCTCCTAGTAATAAAAAACCTATTAATATAAGGAAAGAAAGTCCGAGCATTTGGATAGTAGGGTGATTGTTGATAAAACGTCCAACAGGGCCTGAAAATGCCATCATAATAGCTATGGATAATATTACTGCTACCATCATTACGCTGGTAGGATTGCCAAGGTGCTGCAAATCGTTTGTCATACCAATAGCGGTAAGTATGGAATCGAAGGAGAATACGATATTTAGCATGGCTATTTGTATCACTCCTTGCATCCAATTGGAGATTTTTATATGTTCGTCGTCGTTTTCAAATTCTTCTGGATCTCCTTCTAGTTTGTGGTGAATTTCGGTTACGGCTTTGTATACTAAAAATATCCCACCTGCTAGTAGTATGATGCCTTGCCCGTTGATACCGATGTGTGTTCCGAATATTTCAAAATTCGCAAATGGTTCTTTCATTTGTTGTACTAATGTAATTCCGAATAACAATACGATTCGTAGTACTAATGCTAGTGCTAGTCCTATGTTTCGGGCTTTGGGTCTGTCGGCTTCGGGTAGTCGGCTTGCTATTAAGGAAATAAATATAATATTATCAATACCTAACACTACTTCCATAAAAGTAAGCATAACTAAACTTAACCAAGCTTCTGAATACTGAAAGATACCAAAATCGAACATAAAATAAAATAATAAGGATTAAAATAAAAGCAAATGTATAAATAAATTAGGTTATTTGTATGTTTTTACAAACTTTCTAAAAATTTAATTACTTGTTCTCTTTGTTCTTTGGTTAATTTCTTGAATAGATTTTTACTATTTTCTGCTTCTCCACCGTGCCATAGTATTGCTTCTTCTATGTTTCTAGCTCTACCATCGTGTAAAAAATTAGAGTGTCCGCCTACTATTTTTATTAATCCTAGCCCCCATAGTGGTGGTGTTCTCCATTCTTGCCCGTTGGCTTCGTAATCAGGTCTACCATCGGCGAGTCCTGCTCCCATATCGTGGAGTAGCATATCGGTATATGGGTATATCTGTTGGTTGCTTAAAAAAGTATATTCTGGGTGTGTACCTGTAGTAAATTTAGGATTGTGGCAAGAAGCACATTGTATCGCTTGGAAAGTCATTTTTCCTTTTTGTACGTCTATGTTTTGTGTATTACGTCGTTGGGGTACTGCTAGGGATTGTGTGTAGAAGGTAGCATTTTTTAGAGTCACGTCGTCTATTTCAGGCTCGTCAGGTAGTCCGTCGCTTTGGGTTTGTCCTGCACTACTTTCAGTAGAGAATAGTGGATTTGTGATACCCATATCGTTGTTATAAGCTGCGGCAGTTTGTTGGTATAAAGTAGGCTGTGCTGCTTTCCAGCCAAATCTTCCTAGGGAATATTGCTGTGTGGCATAATTCCAAACCCTATTGGGCTTACCAGAGATACCGTCTGCGTTATTATCATTGGGATCAGCTAGGGCTAGTATATCTTGTTCTCTAATAGCTTCTAGCAAGCCTAATCCTATCATGGAAGGTGCTATACGTGGCGATACTAGAACGTTGCTTGGTAGAGCTGTATAGGCATTTTCTATGTTAAAATCAAAGTGTCGTAAGCTTACAGTATTCCCGTCTACGTATTGTTGTATTTCTTGTATTTGTTGCCAAGTTAGCTTACCTTCTGGCATTTTACCAAAAACGGCTTTGTGTTGCAATTGTCCGCCAAAATTCGGTACAGGAAGGGGTTCGCCGTGTATTCCAGCTCCTGGCGTACTTAAACGTACGAGTAAGCCTCTTAAATCTTGGGGAGAATCAGGAAATGGAGATTTTCCGTTAGAGATATGGCAGGATTCGCATGAGTTTTGGTTAAATACGGGTCCCAAACCTCCGTTTATGGTACTTGGGGCAGTCACGAATATATCTCCAAATGCTTTATCGGCTTCTAGGTGTTTTTGTATTTCTAGTAGGTTTAGGTTAGATGCTGGCTGCTGGAATGCGTTTACAAAAGTGCCTTCTGCTGATGTTTCTCCTCCTAGGTTTATATCTTCTGCGATGGTAGGATCGGGACCATCTACTATTTTTTTGCAGGCAGTAGTAGTCAATACAAGTAATAGAATACTACTAATAATTATTTTTGTGGACATATTTTTATTTTTTAGGAAAAGAAAATTATAAACTACTAATAACAGGACCTACTTCACTTTGCAAAGTTTGCTGCAACGTTCTTACTTTCTGTTGTGCATTGATGACGCTAGGAGCTGCATTAAATATTGCTGTTGTGAATGTTCCTTGAATACTTTCAATAGCGTTAATGGCTTCTTCTATTTCTTGTTTTACTTTTGCGTTAAGAGTAGGATTTTTGGTTTCTATGATACTTGCTATACCTAGTCCTGTGGCATTTTTATACGTACCTAAATAAGCATTTCTTACACTACGAATGTTGTCTGAAAAATCTCTTTTAGAGTTACTACTGAATCTACTTTCTTCTAAATTAATATTTTGTTGGCTAAAAGGGTCATTAATTTTGCCGTTTGCCACCTCGTCCGTTATTCCTATTAGTCCGTTTAGAACTTCTTGTATAGCAGATTTTTGAGATGGGTAAAAGGTGTTGCCTGCATTGCCTGCGTTTAATACATTAGCAATAAAATTTTGCTTATCGGGTTTCCAAGCGTAGTACAGTTTCTGTGTTGCGGCTTCTAGGCTTTGTCCGCAAGAAGCTAGGTACTCAAACTGGCGAGGGGTAAAAGAGCTTACTGGTTTGTTTCCATCTGTTCCAAATAATAAATATTCAATAGTATGGAAGCCTTTCAGTGTACCATCTAATCCGTCAATATAGATTTTTGTAAGGGCATCGGTACTTGCTAATACGTTATCCAAATCGGGTGCATTCACTGGCCAGCTGTCAATAGAAGGATCTATTCCTTGCTGATGTACTGGACCAAATAAAAAACCTTCTGACTGTTCCCATGGGATACGCATGTCTTTCCAAGCTTGTTTTGCTGCTTCTAGGTTAACGGTAGTTTGTTGTTGTTGTAGGATATTTAATGTATTTACTAGTACTATATTTTTGTCGTACAAATCTTGGTACGTGCCTAGTATTACATCGTTACCGATATTTATTAATACATTTTTATAATCTGCTGCTGGCTGTGTTATTATAGGGTCTTTTTTGCAACCAGTATTGGATATAATAGCTATGAAAGCTGCGGTATAAAACGTTATTTTTTTCATGGATAAAAAGATATAAGAGTAAAATTTATTTAATTTAAAATTCAAAATTCAAATGCAAATCCTGCTACAAAGGTATTTTCTTTCGTACCTCCACGTACGCTGGTAGGTGCTGGTGCGCCTACTTTTCGCATGGTGTATTGTATTTTGAACTGTACTGGATCTATTATTTTGTACACTGCTCCTATGGTTACGGAGTGTCTTTGCCAACGTGGATTATTGAATATAGCACCTTGTGTTTTGTACATCGTATCGTAGTAGTCCCATCTAGTGTATAATATACTATTATTTTGTTTTGTTTTTTTGATAATGCCATTTTTTCCTAGTATGGATATTCCTATTTCTGCGAAAGCTCCTACGGCTGCTGCTCCTACTGGCGTTCTTTTTACGTTTAAGTTATTGGATAGGTTTCTATTTTGGTTAGTAAGTGCTTCGGAGTTGGATAGTGTTCCGTACAATGCCATTGCGCTTATTGTGATTGCTTTTTGCTGATATTTCAGGTGTGCTTCTGCCATTGCTACTACTGCTTTCACTCTCAAATCGGGCTTGGGACGATTGTCTGTCGTATTACTTATATATCCCGACATTCCTACGGAAGATGCATCGTTGAAAAAATAGTCTATACGGGTGGCTAGTGCTATGTTCTCGGCATTTGCCATTTCAAAACGTCGTTGATTTCCTCTTTTTATCCAATTAGCAGAATTAAAAGCACTACCATCTAATCCGTTAAAAATGCCTATGTTGTATTTCCATTTTTGATTTTTATCGATAGTACCGTATGCTGTTATGCCGTTTTCTGTCCAGTTTTCGGGTAGTATGTAACTTTCCATTTCGGAATTGATGGCTGTAAAATAATCTGTTGGCTCATCTCTTTGAAACATAAGAGAGAAAGGCACTTTTAGTCTTCCTACTTTGACATTAAAAAAAGGGGATAACTGAAAATCTAGGTTCATCTGTTCTATTAATACTTCACCTCCTTTGCTTACATCAAATTCAAATTCTCCAAATTCTTCAAATCTATCAAATTCTACGCTTACGCCTGTGCCTCCGTGTTCGAATTCTATTTCGGTATTAAAATGTATTTTAGATGTCCAGTCGTAGCCTATATCCATTACTAACCTTTCGTTGTCGATGGTGTTTCGTTTGATGCTATCGGTTTGCCAAGTAAAGTTGTAATAATTCATAGCTCCATAACAGCCAAAAGAAAAGCGGTTCATCTTTTGTAGAAGCGTAGTATCTGGTACATAATTTTGGCTATACAAAAGAGGTGTTATAAAAAATGGCAGTACAAGTAATAACAATCGCATGGGGTTCGTTTTATTTTTTGCAAAGCTAATGTTTATTTAGACTAATTACAAATAAGGATTAATTTTTATTGTAATTTTATTTTATTTATAATCAATAAAAAAGCCTTCTATATTTTCAGGTATAGAAGGCTTGGATAAGAAAGGGAGTAAATTTGCTGCTTATTACTGCTTAAATATCGCTTAATAAATGTTTGGTTAAATTTTGTTTACTGGTATCGCCATAGCTATCGTAGTCGGTAGCGAAGGTAGTAAGGCAGTATATTACATTTTGCATCCAGCCGTGTACCAAGATAAGGGCTATACTGCATTCTGCGACCCCGCCAAAAACTCACTAGCAGGTATATCACAACGTATTACCAATAATCTACTTTCGCAACTTTCACGGGTCGTTACCACACAGCTATTAGATAATGGTCGCACCGTAGTCACACCAAAACAAGCCGTAGTACAATATGCTATAACTTTAATATTTTTATTGTTTTTTTTAATACTACAAATATACCTAGTAGCGTTTTTGTAATAACATACCTACGCACTATTTTACATAAACTTTTCCCACCCTTTGCAACGTGTTGATAATAAATAAGTCTATTTTTATTTTCTAATTAAAATAAATTTGTTTCGTATTATTTTATTGTACACTTTTGCTGCTCTTACATATTAATAACTTTTATATTATGGCATTATTTGACTTCTTAAAAAAGAAAGAATTAGAAGAAATAAAAGAACTAAAATTACAACTCGAAAGATATAAACCAATTACAAACATAGAAAATGAACTATCTAAAATTGAAATTAGCTATAAAGACTTAAAAAATAATTACAATAATGCACTTAAAACGTACACTAATCTACAAAAAGAAATAAGTGTATATGAAAACAAACTTGAATTATCAGAGTTTGGGGTTTATATACCAGTTTATGATTTTGAGAAATCAGATGATTATAGAACGAAGCAAAATAAAATTATTGAATTTCAAAAACAAAAAATATCTACTGAAAAAGCAGCTACTTGTCTTATAAAATGGAGTGTTGATGGAAGCGAAGCAAAAGGTACAGCAATTACAAAAAAATTCATAAAATTGATGTTAAGAGCATTTAATGGAGAATGCGATACTCTAATTTCAAAAGTAAAATGGAACAATGTTAGTCAAATGCAGGAACGTATAAACAAAGCATTTGAATCTATTAATAAGTTAGGAGAGAATCAAAAAACATATATTGAGAATGAGTATAAAAATTTAAAAATACAAGAACTTGTACTTGAATACGAATACCAATTAAAACGACAAAATGAAAAAGAAGAATTAAGAGCAGCACAAGAAGAATTAAGAGAAGAAGAACGAGCTAGAAGAGAATATGAACAAGCACAAAAAGACGCTGAAAAAGAAGAAACAAATTATCAAAAAGCATTAGATAAAGCAAGGAAAGAGGTTGCAGATACAACAGGCGATAAACAACAAAAATTACAAATCAAGATAGAATTATTAGAACAAGAACTTAAAGAAGCACAAGATAAAAAACAAAGAGCATTATCAATGGCCCAACAAACTAAAAGAGGTCATGTATATGTAATATCTAATATTGGATCATTTGGAGAAAATGTATTTAAGATTGGTATGACAAGGAGATTAGAACCTACTGATAGAGTAAAAGAACTAGGAGATGCCTCTGTTCCATTTCAATTTGATATTCATTCAATGATTTTCTCAAATGATGCTCCAAAACTTGAAAATGAATTACACAAAGCATTTTCTGACAAAAAAATAAATATGATTAATCCTAAAAGAGAATTTTTTAATATCAGTATTGAAGAAATAGAGAATAAAATAAAAGAACTAGGGTTAGATGCTGAATTTATTAAACTACCAGAAGCAATGGAATATAGAGAAACATTAGCAATACTTAATAAATTCAATGATACAACTACAAAAGATCCAATAGAAGATATGTTTTCAAAGTTTTTCCCTACTTCAATATAATTAAACCCCGTTTAGTGTACTATAAACATACTTAACGGGGTTGTTTTTTTAAAACAAAAAACCCTTTAAGTGCGCGTCGTAGATAGGCATAAAGCGTGTATTATTTTAAGAATGACCCGCTAGCAGAGCTTACGGTATGCTGAACGGGTACTGTTGCTGCAAAGGTACAAGTTATTTTTGCTTAACTAACTTTTAGATAATTTATTTTTCATATCTTTACAGCTATTATTTTTCCATTAAATACCATGGAATCACTTAACATAAATCCGTCAGAAATTGCTAATTACTTTACTTGTACCATAGATAGAGAAGCTGGAGATTCCATTACGCATCTAAAACTACAAAAACTAATGTTCTATGCACAATCTTGGAGTTTAGTTTTATTAGATAAATCACTTTTTCAAGAAGACTTTCAAGCTTGGTCACATGGTCCAGTTCTTCCTTCTATCTACGAATCTTATAAGCAATACAGCTACGATACAATTCCTATTTGTAGTTGTGACAATAACCTTACAAATGAAGTAGTAACCTTATTAGAAGATATAAAAAATGTATATGGCGAAAAATCAGCTAAATACCTAGAAAGATTAACTCATTCAGAGCTGCCTTGGATAGAAGCAAGAGGCGGTATCTCGCTAGAAATGCGAAGTACCACCCCAATTTCCAAAGCTACGATGAAAGACTTCTATACCAAACTGTACGAAAGAAATACCAGCAATGAAATCAATTAACAAAAAAGTAGCAAATTTAGACAACCAACTTCAATACCTAAATGAAAAAGAAGCTGAAATTTTAGGCTTTGAAAAAGATAGCAATAATAATCCAGCATACGTTTATTTGAAATATTACGACCATAAACACCAATGCCTTTCAGAGTGGTCACAAGATGAATTAAAACTATTCACTGCATTTGTTGAGAAATTAAGAACTACAACTTGGACAGATATTTACAAAAGCGGAGGCAGCATCAATAAATCAGGATTGGGCTACACCATCTGCAAACAAACAAGCCTACTACCTAACCAAGATATTGTAAATTCATTAAGCCAAGACACTACATTTTTTGAATTACGAATATCACAAGTAGCACGAGTACACGGATTTAGAACAAGAACAGCATTCTGCCTAATTTGGCTAGATAGGAAACATCAAATTTATAAATAACAACTTTATACTAAAATGGGAACAATACTAACAATAATTCCTCTGTGGCTAATTTTAAGCTTTATAGTAGGACTAATCGGATCAGGAAGAAGGATAACTTTTTTCGGAGCATTTATTCTTTCTTTATTATTAAGTCCTCTTATTGGGCTTATTATTACTTTAATATCTAAAAACAAACAAGACGAGTTGTATAAAAAACAAATGTTACAAATGCAGATGATTCAACAAACATCACTAAACAACCTATCTACACCACCCCAAGCATATACATCTGTGGTAGAAGAACTAGAAAAATTACAAAAACTAAAAGATAGTAACTTACTAACAGAAGAAGAATTTCAAACCTTAAAAAACAAAATACTTAAATAATTACTCTTTCTAAAATTAAATAACCAATTAACAATATTAATTTAAAAATACCTATTTTACTAACCCTTGCAAAATAAAGTGTTATGGATATCTTTGCGGTCTATTATTTTTCTAACTTAATTCAAAAAAGCGTATGCGTTATTTATTTATTCTATTTTTATGTGTGTATCAGTATGGGTTTTCTATGGAAATAAAAGGGAGAATCACAGATACCAAAGGCGAAGGGCTGGCGTATGCTACCATCGCTGTACAGGGTTCTACTATCGGCACTGCTGCCAATGAAGATGGCTATTATAGCTTATCCGTAGATGCTGGCACGTATGTGTTTTTATTTCAATACATTGGCTATGAACAAGTAGTAGAGAAAATAAACGTTACTAATGGTTCTATTACTAAAAATGTAGTACTAGCAGAAAGGATATTAGAAACCAAAGAAGTAGTAGTAAAAGCAGATGGCGAAGACCCTGCGTATGCCATCGTCCGAGAAGCCATAAAGAAGCGATCGTACTATCAGAATTATCTCAAAAACTACCAATATGCTTCTTATATAAAAGGCGATCACCGACTAATGAAGTTTCCTAAAAAAATAATGGGGCAAGATGTAGAAAAAGAATTGAGTATCAATGGCAAGAAAGTAACAAAAGATAGTATAGGAATGATAATGCACTTATCGGAATCCATGTCCACGGTATACTACAAAGAGCCGAATACCAAAGAAATAATGACAGCTTCCAAAGTAAGTGGCGAGAGTAATGGGTTTAGTTTCCATAATTCAGAAGGAATGAATTATTCTTTTTATAACAATACGTTGCGGGTTTTTGGAGGGCGCGAATTAATATCTCCCATAGCGACAGATGCGATGCTTTTTTATAAATACAAACACTTACAAACTTTCCTAGACAAAGAGAATAAAATGGTACACATAGTACAAGTAATCCCGCGTAATAACTATGGCCCTGTATTCACAGGAAATATTTATATAGTAGATAAAAGCTGGAATATCTACCAAACGGATTTAATGGCTCGTACCAATGCTTTGGAAGTGGATATGGTAGATTCGTTCCGTATCCGACAAGTATTTTATAATCCAGAAAATGATAAATGGGTAAAGTTTAATCAATTAATAGATTTTAAAATAAAACTATTAGGTTTTAAATTCAATGCTACTTTTACAGAAGTGCGTTCTAAATATGATTTTATCACACTAAAAGATACTAAATTTTTTAACAAAGAAGTGTATAAAGTAGAAGATAATGTAAGCGAGTATACGACTGGTTATTGGGATAGTATCCGCCCCATTCCATTGTTAAAAGAAGAAATCCAGAATTACAAAGTAGAAGATAGTACCGAAACAGCACAGCAAAATAAAACAACAAAAGATACTGCTGAAAAATTTCATATACTCAATTTTCTTACTAGTGGGTATAGCTGGGATAGCGATAAAAATACTACTTGGAAGGTACATTCGCCCCTCAATGCTATTCATTTCAATACCGTACAAGGCTATAACCTAGAATTGCAACTAGACTATAAGAGACAATTCCCAATCTGGAAAAATGACGACCGTACCACCAAAAAAATAATTAAATCGCAGGAATTAAAGGCATCTTTCAAAATGAATTATGGTTTTTCAGAAAAACTTCCTCGCCCTTTGATAGAAGCTTCGTATGACTTTAAAACAAGTGATTGGAAGAAAATAAGTGTTAGTTTAGGAAAACAGATTACGCAAATAAACGAACAAAAACCTATTGGCTATATAGTAAATGATTGGTATAGCTTACTCGCCCGACGTAATTACATGAAACTATACGACAAAACACAGATAAAAGCAACCTACCAACAAGAATTAGTGAATGGTATATTATTTAAGGGAAGCATAGAGCTGTCTCGTCGTGAGAATGTAGACAATACAAGTACGTATAATTGGAATAAAAAAGCCAAATGGAACTATGCTACCAATGATGCTTTATCACTGCCTTGTAAGGAATGTTTACCTACGAATTATCCAAATTTTGCTACCCATAATGCGGCGATAGTAGAATTACAGTTCCGTCTGCGTTATAATCAAACCTATGCCACGCTTCCAAAAAGCAAGAAAGTAACAGGGTGGAAATATCCTGAATTTTATTTTACCTACAAAGGAGGTTCGGTAGATGGTAGAGGATTCCACCAAGTAGATGTAAGAGCCAATAGAAAAAATATAAAAATCTGGCATTTAGGGCTATTGGATTTCAATGCTAGTACTGGTATTTTTCTCAAAAAACCAACTTACTTTTTAGATTATAAACATTTTAACGGAAACTCACTTACCGTAAATTCTTCTGTAAATTATAGAAATGGATTCTTTTTATTGCCTTTTTATTCTTACAGTACTACGAACCAGTATACCGAGATACACGTAGAGCATAATTTTATGGGACTATTAATGAACCGTTTACCGATATTCAAGAAACTAAATTGGAGAGAAGTAGTTAATTGTAATATTTTATTAACAAATGGGCAAGAGCCTTACATAGAGGCTAGTGTAGGATTATCCAATATTGGATTTAATGTAGTAAGAGGCTTGCGTATAGACTATGCGATGGGCTGGCAGAAAGGTAAAGCAATGCGTAATGGGATTGTACTAGGCATGGATATTGGGAATTAATAGAGTATAGTAGGTTTTAAAACAAAAAAATAGGCTGTCCGAATAAGACAGCCTATTTTAGTTTACATCTATTTTTTTATTATGCTAAAATCGGAATTCGTAATACTTGTCCAGGATTGATGGTATTCGCATCTGGCATTTTATCGGTATTCGCTTCGTATATCATGGTATATTTAGCGCCATTTTTATAAAAACGTTCTGCTAATGCCCATAGTGTATCGCCATATTGTACTACGTATTCGCCACCTGGCTCTACCACTTGTGGCTTTATTACGGGTGTTTTTGGTACTCGGATTACCATACCTGGGAATAGGTGATTAGGATCGGATAGCATGGGTCTATTTGCTTCGAATATAGCCATGTATTTTCCTGGTTCGTTATAGAATTTTTTGGACAAATCCCATAGTGTATCTCCTGATGTCACCGTGTATAGGTCTGCTTCTTCTACTTCTACTATCTCTGCTGGCGTGGTAGGTACTACTACTGCTGCTGCTACTGTCATCTGGTCGTCTACTTCGGAGATGCTTGGCAAGTTGCCTAATCCTAGTACTACTTTTTGTTTTATGGCAGCGTTAGGAGCTTCTCCTGTCACTACTAGTTTATCGCCATATACTGCAATATCAAAGTTAGTGATTGGTAAGTTATAATTTTTAATAATTTCCATGTACTTGGCTCTACGCTCTGGATCTGGCGTATTAGCATCTGCATCTTTGTCTTTTAGGTGTAAAAAACCTAATGCATCGTTTGCTTTGTCTTTTAGAAATGAAAATACTCCCATAAATAAGTTAAATAAATTAAGTAAGTTAAGTAAGTTAAAGCACAAATATACTATTATTTTATAGTTAGCATATATTATTTTATGTAAAATTTTTTATCACTTAAAAACATGTACTTTTGCAGTTCTACCATTCTTTGATTTATTATGTCTATTCGTTCTCTTGCCACTTTAAACCCTTATTTTTGGAAATATAAATACCGCCTACTCAGTGGAATGGTGTTTATATTAATAGGAAATTTCTTTAAAGTATATCCTTCCGACTGGGTAAAGCAAGCAGTAAACCTTATTGAAAGTACTGCCAAAAGCTACCAAATCAGTCCACAAGCTGTAGCCGTAGATTCTTTTTACCATGACTTATTTACGTATGGAATGTATATACTCGGAGCTACTTTGATGAGTGCTATTTGTACTTTTTTTATGCGTCAGACTATCGTAGTCATGTCTCGGCACATAGAGTATGATCTACGAAATGCTATGTATGCACATTACCAAAAACTGGATCAATATTTTTATAAACAAAACCGTACAGGCGATTTGATGGCAAGGTTGAGCGAAGATATAGGTGCGGTACGTATGTATGCTGGGCCTGCTATTATGTATGTACTTACGTCTATTACCTTGTTTATCATTGTGATAGTAAAAATGTTTCAAACCGATACCATGATGACTTGGTATGCACTAGCCCCCTTGCCGATATTGAGTATTGTGATTTATAAATTGTCTTCTTTGGATTACGAGTATTACGATGAGTACCAAAAAGAAGTTTCTAATATCACGTCTTACACCCAAGAAACATTTGCAGGTATACGAGTTACTAGAGCCTACAACCGACATGAAAGTTCTAATACCCATTTTAAAATTATCCTTACTAATCTAAAAAACAAGGCCTTCCAACTAATGAAAGTGGATTCGTTGTACAATCCTTCTTCCAGTTTCCTTACAGGTTTGAGTACGATACTAGTAGTGTGGGTAGCTGCAAAACAAGGCGTACCATCAGGAACTATTACGGAATTTGTATTTTTTCTAAATTTGCTTATATGGCCAGTAATATCATTAGGCTGGACGAGTACAATGATCCAACGTGCGGCAGTATCTCAAAGAAGAATTAACGAATTTCTTGACCAGCAGCCTACTATTACTTCTCCTATTACTACTACTGATGAAGCTATAAAAGGTAATATAGTATTCAAAGATGTTTCTTTTCAGTACGATGCTATCCGCAAGCCTGCATTACAAAATATTTCTTTTGATATACCAGCTGGTACTTCTATCGGCATCATGGGGCGTACTGGTTCAGGAAAAAGTACACTAGCGACTTTGATAGCTCGTTTTTACGACGTTACTTCTGGAGAAATCCTAATAGACGGGAAGCCTATAAAAGAAATCCCACTCACCCAGCTACGCACACAAATAGGCTACGTACCACAAGAAGTATTTTTATTTTCAGAAACTATCGCCAATAATGTGGCTTTTGGTATACGCAAAGAATACAGTCCTGAAAACCTACGAAAAATGGTAATCCAAGCAACGGATAATGCGTATATTACGGATAATGTAGAAGCTTTTCAGGAAGGTTTTGAAACACAAATAGGCGAGCGAGGCGTATCACTTTCTGGCGGACAAAAACAGCGTATATCTATCGCGCGAGCGTTAGCCGAATTACCGAATATACTATTACTAGACGATTGCTTGAGTGCTGTGGATACCGAAACAGAGGAGATTATCCTTCAAAATATGAAAAAATTAATGCTTCATAAAACTACTATCATGGTAAGTCATCGCGTATCTACTATCAAAAATTGTGATAGAATCATCGTACTAGAAAATGGAAGGATAATAGAGCAAGGCACACACGACGAGTTAGCGAATGCAGATGGCTATTACGCTACTATTTATAAACACCAATTAAAACAAGTAGAAGAAGTTATTTCTTAAACAAAAAGAGACTTATTACTTTTATTTTAGGTATAAAAAACAAAAAAGCTGCTCTAAAAATGAGCAGCTTTTTTTAATCTATAAATCGTTTGCTTGTGCTATTAGTTCTGCTAAATCCATGATTTTAATGCTATCTTCTTTTTCTGCTATTTTCACTCCGTCTGTCATCATGGTATTGCAGAATGGGCACCCTACGGCTACTATTTCTGCTTTGGATTCTAGTACATCTTCGGTACGCTCTACGTTTACTTCTTTGTTGCCTTTTTCTGCTTCTTTAAACATTTGTCCGCCGCCAGCTCCACAACAAAGCCCTTTGCTACGACAGCGTTTCATTTCTACTAATTCGGCATCTAGTTTTTCTATTAATTCGCGAGGAGCTTCGTACACATCATTCGCTCTTCCTAGGTAGCAAGGGTCGTGAAAGGTGATACGTTTGCCTTTGAATACGCCGTTTTCTACGGTAAGCTTCCCATCTGTTATCAGTTGCTGTAAATATTGGGAATGGTGTACTACTTCGTAGTTCCCTCCTAGCGATGGGTATTCATTTTTTAATGTATTAAAACAATGCGGGCAAGTGGTCACTATTTTTTTAATGTTATAGCCATTTAATACTTGGATATTCATCATAGCTTGCATTTGGAACAAAAACTCGTTACCAGAACGCTTTGCGGGGTCTCCTGTACAGCTTTCTTCTGTGCCTAGTACTGCAAAAGATATACCTATTTTATTCAGGATTTTTACAAATGCTTTTGTTACTTTTTTCGCTCTATCATCGAAGCTACCAGCGCAACCCACCCAAAAAAGTATGTCTGGAGTTTCGTCATTCGCTAGGTATTCTGCCATTGTTTTTACTTGTAAATTTGCCATTGGTATAAAAAGTATTGGTGTGAAGTGGTGCAAATATAAAAAAACATAGAATAAGTAAGTACAGTATCCGTTTAATTATTTTCAAAACACCCCATTTCTACGAATAAAAACCAATTCTAGGCAACTAATTGTGTCAATAAGCCTAATTTTTTTAGGTTACTGATGCCATATCGCACTCTCCCAAGGGCTGTATTTACACTGATGCCTTTTATATCTGCTATTTCTTTAAAACTCATTGCTTCAAAAAAACGCAAGTAAATAGCTTCTTTTTGCTCTACTGGAAGCCTATCTAGGTAAGTGTGTAAGATAGTATTTTGCTGTGTGGTTTCCATGTTCACTTCTACGCTAACGTTATCATCGTCTGCTGTAATGGTGTTGGATAAAGATACATGCGTATGTCTTTTAGATTTGCGGATATAGTCGATGGATAAGTTGCATACAATGCGCACTATCCAGCCTATGAGTTTATTTTGATCTTGGTAAAAGCCTTTTTGTATTGCTTTGTAGGCTTTACAATATGCTTCTTGTAATATGTCTTTCGCTATTTCTTCACAATGGACTATTTTCATCGCTTTGTATAATAGCATGGGTTGGTTTTGTACCAATACAGTAGCTATTTCTTTTTTAGAAATAAATACTTTTGTAATTGCTTGACAAGCAACTAATTGCTGTTTTTTTGCTACATGGAACATAAGAACTACTCGTTTTTAAGTGAATAAAGAGTAGAAGTTTTTACATAAGGGGTTTGGTTTTACAAATAATGTAAAAGTATAGCAATAGAGGAACGGTTTTTAAGAGTACAAAAAGTAATTTTGTAGAATAAGTAAAGGGGGGTATTTTAAAACAGAAAAATGGAGTAAAAGTATAGGCTTTAAATAGCAGTGTATTTAGATAATGAAATAAAAAAAAGTAGATTTTTCTTATATAAGCCTGATATATTTAATTAGGTAGGAATATTTATAAATGCAAATAAAGTTTATTCTGTTTTAAAATGCAAATTTAATTTATAGATACAGTATAAATAATTCATTATTAGGTATATAATTTTGAAAATAATTGTTAAAAACAGGATTACCAACCCACACTTAATTTTAGTTGCTCAACAAATAACACACAAAGTATTCATAATGATATTCTTAACAAAACAATATAATAGGTTGTTTATGCATTCATTTTAGATTTTACATTAACTATTTTTTAGAGTTGGTATGTGCAGTTACAAAAAATGCAAATGTGCCACCAAAAGCGTTGGCTATACTCGTTCCATTCGTTGAGATTCTATTTTATTAATTTCCTGAATTGTTATGTCGTTAGTATTAATGAGATTTTCTAATTGATTACGATTAAATAGTTGAATATTGTTGGACTTAGCTAATATTTTCGCTGATGAACTATAATCATTATTTGTTATGATAAGTAAATTGAATTTCTCATTAAATTTACTTTCGTAATAATTTTTGGCTGTATAAATTTCCTGTATTGCATCAATTCCAACTAACGACTTTGTCTGCTTAACCTGAATAAGATAGTTCTCTCCATTTTTGAGAACTACAACATCAACACCTTTGTCGTTTGAGTAAGGGGTTAAATAAATGTCAAAATCTTGTTTTTTATAAAGTGCTGCAATACTTGCTTCAAATAAATTGGGATTTAATCTGTCAATGTCCTGCAATGACAATGACTTTGATTTAGTTTCCAATTTTGTTCCAAATATGTTTCCAAATAGTTCGTCAGGTGTTATTTCTGCTTGCTCTGTCGGGAACAAGGCGTTACTTGCTAATGCATTTTTATTTACTAAGAGTAAGTCGAGAACTTCATCAAAAGATTTTAACCTATTACCATTTTCATCTTGCATTTCTTTTGGAAAAACAGCCATTGGGTAATACACAAAAACCTCTTTTTGTTGTCCTATTCTGTATGCTCGGTCAGTTGCTTGATTTTCTTTTGCAGGATTCCAATGCCTTGTATAATGGATGATATGGTTTGCTTTGGTTACGTTCAGCCCTACACCAGCTGCAATTGGCGACATAATGATTACATTAAATCCTTCTTGGGATTGAAAACGATCAATTGTTTGCTGTCTGCTTAATGCTGATTTACCTTCAAGTTGCTTTGTTACAGGTGTGTCACCATTTATAATGCTTGTGAAAATTTTAAAAGTATCAAAAACAATTTTTTGTAACATTTTTTGCGTTTCTCTTCTGTCTGCAAATATTATGGCTTTTTCGCTTTTAGATTCTATATCTGCTAAAATACCTATAGTAATTTGTAATTTTGCTGATTTGTCAATAAGCATACCTGTAGGTATTTCTAATATTTTGTTGTCAACTAAATCGGGATGGTCTGAGATATCGCGAACTGCCCATAAAGATTTAAGAATTTGATTTCTTTTAGCTATACCTTCTAATTCAGAATTATTGACCAATTCAATTTCTTGTTTATAACGCTCCAACTGCTTAAATGGCATTTCTTCTTTAATTCTTGAATTAGCATTGTCGTGTTTGTTTGGTAAATCTTTTACGACATCACTTTTCAATCTCCTTTTGATAAATACACCAATGTTATTCCGAAGTTGTTCCGTTAAGACTTTGATGTCTGTGCCTTCATCATTTAATGGTTTTTGGTATTTTTAGCAAAATCTTTTGCATTTCCTAAAAGACCTAGAACTGCAAAATCCATCAAACACCAAATATCTACTAATGTATTTTCCACTGGCGTTCCTGTCATTGCTATTTTAAAATCTGCCTTTAATGCCTTGCTTGCATTGGTTATTTGCGTTCCTGGCGTTTTTATTTTTTGTGCTTCATCAAGGGCGATTACGGCAAAATCAACAAGTCCTAAACTAATTTGATACTCTCGTATTGTTTCGTAATTGGTTAATATTATTTGTTTGGATTGAAGTCGCTTCGCATCTTGTTGGTTTTGTATAGGATTATTTTCCTTGGTTAATGAAACAGAACCATACAATTTGAGTAGCAGCAAATTTTTCAGACTAAAAAATTTCTGATACTCGTTTTCCCAATTTTCTAATAAACTAACAGGTGCAACAATTAAATAAGGCTTATTATTGTTACAATGTTGACTGTGCCACTCAATAAAATATAGCAATTGCAATGTTTTACCAAGTCCCATATCATCAGCAAGTAAGCCACCTGCAAAATTTTCTTTGAATAATGATTGTAACCAAGAAATACCTTCCTTTTGATGCTCCATTAAACTTATACCGCTGTTTAAATTGGGTATTTCGTAAAAGCTATGCTTTAAATTTTCGGGTAATTCATTGCCATTGCTAAACTCTGTTAGCTCAGCATTTTCTTTTATAACTAGTACTTCTTGGTCTGTTTTCTTTTCTTGCTTAACAGGTTTGTTTGGATTTTCGAATTGTTTTCTAGCTGTTTGAATAAACTTTTCAGCATCTTCAATTGGGATTTCTGTTTCTTCCCATTGGACCGTTTGCTTCTTTTCTTTTACTGCTTTTTCTTTTTGCTCTATAAAATCAAAAAGTCTTTCAGGCGATTTAAAATAGATTCTTTTTTCTCCGTGTACTTTGTCCTTAACCACTATTCCAGGAATCCATTGCGATTTATAAGGACTTGCAAAAGGATAGAACTTTGGACTATACACTCCAATTTCCTTTACTCTGTCACTATAAAAAACTGTAAAATCAATTTCATTATCATCAAAAAACAACTCAGGATGTTCTATTATTTCTTGTATTGATTCACGGTCTGAAATTTTTCTTTTACTTTTTATCTTTTTTAATTCTGTTTTTTGATTTTCTGAAATTACTACCCTTGTCGTCTCTCCATTATTTCCTGAAATCGGATAAACATCTCTAACAGTTGGCAATCTGTCAAATGTGGTGATAAATCCTGCTGGATTGGAAATATCTACTATTGGAAATATTTCAAGAGAACCATTTTTAAAATCAATATCTAGTTTGATTTTTTCAGGAATAAATAATTCTTGATTGTTCAAAAAATGTTCTAACATTAACCCACTTTCATTAGAAAGTGATTTTAGTTCTGATAGTTTTTTAAGGTTGATTACATTTCCTTTTTGCGATTCAACTAAATTATTGAAATCTTCAATAGCTTCACATATTTTGTATTGATTTTCAGATAGTAGATATTCAGTATCGTCCACAAATATAACTGCACCATTCCTCTTTGTTTTTAGTCTTATGCCATTAGGACTAAAATCATAGAAACCGTATTTGAACTTAAAAGTATTTTGGGAAAGCACTCCGTCAGATTCTATAAATATTTCATAGGGATAACTATTAGGTAACTCTAAAATCTGTCTGTCAATATCGCTTAGCTTTAGAATTTCTAGACTCTCAACCTCACAAGAATATTCCGTATAATCAGCTAGACCATTATCTCGTAATTCGTTTAAAATAGCAAGTTGAGATAAAAAATCTAATTGTAATTTTTCCCATTGTAAAACAGGTGTTTTGCTTCCCAATTCGTTTAGAAAGTAAAATGAAAAAAAGCTATTGTTGTGTGTATGTTTAAACATTTATTCTAGCTATATTTTTAAACCAATATTCAAAAACTTGTTCCCAATTTAAATCACCGTCATTATGCGTTAAACGACCTTCTACATTAGTGTCGTTAATATTATATCCAGTACGATATACAAGCATTGGCATTGAGCCGTTTCTTAATTCATCTACACTTTCCAATCGATAATTCAAGTGTGGCTTGCTTGTTCCATTTATTTTATAAGCATAAAAAGCATATCCCGCATCACTAAATTCAATTAACATATAATTTCCAATATAAAGAATAAATGCAGAAACATCTCGCCTACTAGAAACAGATTCAAACCTTGCATCAACATATTCTGCAACTTTTTCGTCTCGTTTTAAAATGGATTTTATATGTAGAGGCCCGTAAACTTTAAAAGAAACCTTATTTTTTGATGCAATCTTAAGCCAAAAATGTTTTCTTCTTTCATCATTAATACAAACTCTAAAGAAAATATCAATAAATTGTTTGGCTATCCATTCATCAAGAATATTTCTTGCTTCTAATAATTCTTCTTTCTCAATTTCTGTTGCATTTTCAAAAGCTATCCAATTTGATACATTACTTGGGTCGCCAATTTGCGTGAATGCAATTTTTTTTAATCTGTCTTGTAAAGTTGCAAATGCTAGTTGATTTGCTTGAATAATGATTTTACTGACTAATCTTTTACTTGTGATTGAACTATTATTTTTTAATAAAACTTCATTCAGATTCTCTATTTCATTGATAATATTCGCTTTATTCTTTTCGTAGTATGCAACTATTACTTTTGAAAAATATGAATACGAAAACCAAGATTCTGGTACATCCAATATTTTGGGGGCTTCTTGAATTGGTTTATTCATTCTTGCCAATGTTAAACCTAGTACTTCATTCCCATTATCCACAATGAAATTCGCTTGAATTCGCTTGAAATTTAATATCTTTTTATTGTTACCTGAATAGTTTTCTAGGTGTTTAGTAATAAAATCTCTCAACTGATTTATCGATTGGAAATTTTTAGACTCCCAGTTCTTAAATAAGAAAAGTATCAACCCATTTAAAAATAATTCTCGCCAACTTGAATCCAATAGCTCTAGGGCATAAGCCATTTCAAGCTCGCTACTAAATATGTTTGTAAAATTATTTTCTGAATAATCTAATCCATAAATGAGTGCTCTTAATTCTCTTTTTGTAAAAGATTGCTTGTTATTTGAAAATGAGAATTTAAATTTTTTGAATGTTTTTGATTTTAAGCTATCGTCATCAAAAGCAAATGATACATTTCCCACTTTTTCATTTATACTCTTTAACTGTGCAATTCTATTTTCAATCTGATGAATAGTTATTGCTGAAATTGCCTTATTAGCCGACTGCTGAAACGTAGTAGGTGAGAAATTAAAATTCAATATTTCAGATGCACTTCTCATTATTTTATGATTTTAATCTTTTTATTTCGTCCTCTAAATCCTTGATTGATTCGCTTTGTAATTCTGTTGCACTCGCAAGAGATTCAGTTGCTTTTGTTAAGCTTTGAGTATATTCACCTAAAATGGTCTCTAAATTATTACCAACGGTGTTCTTATATTGCTCCAGTCCTATTTGAATTTGTGAGAAAATCCCTTGCAATCCTTTTTCAATGATTTCAAACTTTTGTGCGTAATCAGCGGATACATCTTTTGCTTTTACTAAAGATTTTTGAATCTCAACTATGGTACTTGAATTATTTTGCAAAAATTCATTCGAGTGTTGTGAGAATAATAGTTGCGTTTCTCCAAACTTACTTGATGATGTATTGATTTCCTGAGAAGCATTTCTGAAATTTGAGATTGTAGTTGCTAGTGCTGCTTGAGCTTCATTTAAATTTTTAATACTTTGTGTTACGCCTATGGATAAGTCATTCATATTTTCAATGCTTGTATTGAATGCACTCAATAAATTCTGTGAAACTTGTAAATTTTTAGATTGCTCTGTTAAAAGAGATTGTTGACCACTTTGTAAATCTCCTACTTTAGTTCTTAAAATTTCGCTCATTTCTTCCACTTGCTTTTTCATTGCATTAGTAGAATCTTCTGATTGAGAAAGAGTTTGTTGAGAAATTTGTTTTACAACATCTTGTAACCCCCTGAAATTTTCATTTAGATTATCTGTCATATTTTGCAATTTCATTGGAAAGTCAGTTAGCGAACCGCCCGCCTGTGCGAGAAGTTTTGCTAAATGTTCCATTTCATTTTTGGTGTCGCCACTCATTGAAGTTTTAAATTCTTCAATCATTTTACCCATTGATTCCTGCAATTCTTTTACAATATTTTGCGTCATATCGGTAGCTGGGTCTTGTAATTTCTTTCCAAGGCTTTCTATTTCTGCCTTTACTAATTTTAATTCTGCTACTACTCCTTCGTTTGGATTATTTAGTATTTCTTCAAATCCTGCAGAAATAGTTAATGCCAAATCACTTGAAAAAGTTTGAAGTGCATTTGATTGTTTTGTTGATTCCTTATAGATGTCACGAAATACATTTCCTGCTTTGATTTTATTGCCATTTTCGTTAGTAATAGAGAAATCATTTCTTAATTCTTCAATTGCTTCAATTAGTTTATTTATGGCTTTTGTTTCATCGCTTAAAACGCTTTTTCATTTTTGTTTTTAACAAAAGATATTCGCTTTGAGAAAATAATTGACAGAGCTATTCCAGCGATAGATGCAAAAAATGCAGTTTTCAATCCTTGTAATAATGTAGGAATACTTTTTTCAATGTCTTCAGGATTAAAGAACCATAAGCCATAAGCAATACCGCCAAATGTTCCTAAAATTCCGATTGTCGTAAACATTGATGGAATTAAATCCAAGTCATTTAGATTTACTTGACTGTAGTCTTTTTTCGCAATATTGAGTACATAGATTCCATAAATTAAATATGAAAATAATACGATAGTAATAAATATTTCAACTAGGTTCATTTCGCTTCAATGTTTTTAAGTGCTTCGTTAATAATAGCTTCACTGGTTGTTACAATCCTAAATTCAACCCTTCTTGATTTATTATTGTCAATAGGTTGTTTACTATCATAGGAAATCTTAAAATCCCTATCAACCGCTCTGCCATATGAAAGACCATTGGCTGTAAGCCAATACTGTAACCTATCTTTTTTAATTGTTTCAAGATTAATAAAACAATCTTGTTGTCTAAGAAAACCTAAAACATTTCTTGCTCTATCTTGTGAAAGTTTCATATTGTTTATGTAAGGATCACCTGATAGTCCGATTGGTTTCGTGTCTGTGTGCCCTTCAATTCTGATTTCAGCAATTTTTTCTTTGTACTTTTCTTGTAAAACAACTGAAAGGTATTTAGGAAGAAAATCTGTTAATATGCTCTGAAAATGTTCTGTAATTTCTGCACTTCCTGTTCCAAAAAGAACTTGTGGATTTGTAAATTTTATTGATAAGTCGTTGTCCAATTTTAAATCCCATTTTGCAAAATCGTTTTTGAAAGCTTCGTTTAATTCGTTGTATAAATCCACTTTTGATTCTTCATAATCCTTGAATATTTGATTTTGTTCCTTTTGTCGCTTTTCCATTAATGCCATATAAGAGATAGACATAAACAGAAAAATTACCATTAGAACTGTCATAAGGTCAGCTAATGGAATCCAATGGCTTTCTTTCTTTGTTCCTGACATTTATTTCTCTTTTATTAATTTAAGATTGTCGAGTATGATATTGTGCTGTTAAGGCAAAGTAAATGTGCTGTAAAGCGTTGACCTTTATACGTTGGATTGCAACTCTATTGATTTGCATAAGGGGGTGATTTACCATTCATTTTCGTATCGTTGGTTGTATTACGAAATCAATGGTAAATACTCTCTTTTCTAGGAATAAATTAGGCTTCAATTAAGTGTAAAATAACGATAAGAATAGCTTGTTTGCATTACAATAGTGCAAATGTAATACAAAAATGGAATAAAACAAGAGAGTTAGAGAAAAATACAAAATTTCTGTTAGAGTAAAATTTCCGTTACAAAATTCTAAATTAGCAAAAATATAGGTGTAAATAATCCGTTACGTGTTTTATTAACAATACCATTATAAGCACTTTCGTATTACTACAAAATCAACTATAATTCATAACTTAATTGTTGCTCCAACGGATTATTTACCTGAACGATTAATTTATAAACCCTCTATCAACTTTCTTCGTAATACGTTCTTTTTACTCTGGCAGATATAGTAGCGATGACTTCATACGGAATAGTTTCCATGGCTTTTGCCATATCTTGGATAGGGTGTTTTTCATTAAATAAAACTACTTCATCGCCTTCGCAGCAAGCTATCCCTGTCACATCTACCATACACATATCCATGCATATATTGCCTATAAAAGGAGCGGGGATATTTTTAATAAAAACTTTGTATTTTCCGTTTCCTACTCGTCGGCTCAACCCATCTGCGTAGCCGATAGGCAATGTTGCTACTTGTGTTTCTTTGTATAAAATACCTTTTCTAGAATAGCCGATAGTAGCTTCTTTGGGCAGTAATTTCAGTTGTGAGATATGAGTTTTTAGTGTGCTGATGGGTTTTAGTGCTTTGTTGGCGCTGATACCATACATGCCGATGCCCACCCGTACCATATCCAAGTGTGCCTCTGGAAAACGTTCTATGCCTACGGAGTTAAGGATATGCCGAATAGTAGGATAGCCCAAAATACTTTCTATTTGGTTTGCGATAGTGGTGAATAGGTTTATTTGCTGGCGGGTAAAATCATCTAAATCAGGCTCATCTGTACCCACAAGGTGTGAGAATATAGAGGCTACTTGAATGTATGGGTGTTGGGTTAATATCTCTAATAAAGCGGATATTTCGGAAGGCATGAATCCCAAGCGGTGCATTCCTGTATCTATTTTGAGATGAATCACAGCACTGGTGATGGCTTGTTTGTGTACTTTATCTATAAAATCATTTAGAATAGTAAAATTATATATCTCTGGTTCCAGGTTGCTTTGTAGGATACTGTCTAGGCTATATTTATCAGGATTCATGACCATGATGGGGGTTTGGATAGCTCCTTGTCGTAGTGCTACGCCTTCATCGGCATAGGCTACACCTAGATAATCCACTTTCATGTGTTGTAACACATTGGCTATCTGTATACTACCACTTCCATAACCCAATGCTTTTACCATCGCCATTACTTTGGTAGTAGGTGCTAGTAGGTTTTTGTAATAATTATAATTAGAGGCTAGTGCTGTAAGATTTATTTCCAAACAGGTGACTACTTTTTTTTCTTCTAAATACCTACTTATTTTTTCAAATTCAAATTTTCTTGCTCCTTTTAGTAGTATTGCTTCGTTAGCGAAATGTAGGTGGTGTACTTGTTCTA
>JAYUJA010000007.1:0-10100 GCA_043765495.1 Bacteroidia bacterium | reverse complement strand
CCGCACCATTACTATCACGAATACTGGCGAAGCAATATACAGCATACGTCCAGGTACACCAGATATTAGCATTTGTACGCCTACCATCACCACAAAACCCACTAAAAACCAATCCACAGAATTTAGTACACTTTTTGTATATTTTCTATCCAGCAACGATAAAGGGATAAGTATACTAGCCAACCCCCACACTTGCAGCATATCGCCCATTCCTTTCAGTGAGAATAAATGCTTCATAGTAAACATAATATTCTCTTGGTGTCGTAAAATATTGTCAATACTCTCGTTCGTAGGCTTATCTATACAATAATCTATTACACCTTTATTACACCAAAATACTACTATACTACTAGCCAATAGTAGCCATGTTTTTAATTTATAATCGTATAGCAATACTAATGGTAGGAATAATAAAAAAGCTTCTTTACTAATAGCGCCTATAAGTACCGCAACGCTGATGTAGGTATAATTTTTATCCAGATAACCTAGTACTAATAACGTGCTTAACAACAAATATAAGCTATCCACTAATGGTAGCCCTGCTATGTACGCTGCCCACTGGCTACTTAATACAAGGCTCACTACTACTACTGCAATAAGTATTTTGGAAGTATATTTCCTAGCAATAAGATACAACAACACCGCCCAAAAAGCCATTAATACAGTATTTACTATAAAAAAACAAAATTGGATACTTTTCGTCGAGTTCTGTTCTGCTTGTTTGGATAAAATAGCCGAGAACCCTTTCTCTACTACACTATTTACTACAAAAACAGTAAGTGGAATGATAGGACGATAGCGGTGCGTAGGGTTAGTAGCAAAATCACCTTCCGCCATACGAATATAGCTTTGAGTATCTGGCACGGAATGCGAAAAATCGTAATGCTTGTACATAATATAAGCATGCCCTAGCAGTATACTAAAGAAAAATAAAAATAAAACAAGTATCTTTTTAGTAGATAAGTACACTAAAAAATTTTCCATTATAGTAAATCGTTACTTATCAATAGCTATTTTGAGGGAGAAATTAAATTAATTCTATTGCTTTGGCTACAATATCTTTCGTAGTTAAGCCATATTTTTCCATCAATTCGTCTGCTATTCCACTTTCTCCAAACGAATCCTGTACTGCCACAAAACGCATTGGAGTAGGCAATTCTAACGCCAATAATTGGGCTATCGTAGCACCTAGTCCGCCTATGGTTTGGTGTTCTTCGGCTACTACTACTCTGCCTGTTTTTCGTACAGATTGTAATATAGCTTCTTTATCCAACGGTTTTATGGTATGTATATTTATCACTTCGGCACTTATATTTTGTTGGAATAAACTGTACGCAGCTTCCAATGCACTCCATACCAAATGTCCAGTAGCGATGATGGTTACTTGATTACCTTCTTGTAATACTTGTGCTTTACCTATTTCAAAAGGGGCATCTGGCAAGGTAAAATTAGGTACTTTCGGACGACCAAAACGCAAATATACTGGCCCTACATAGTTCGCAATAGCAATAGTAGCGGCTTTGGTTTGGTTATAGTCACAAGGGCATATTACTGTCATTCCAGGCAGCATCTGCATCATACCTATGTCTTCTAGTATTTGATGGGTAGCACCATCTTCGCCTAGTGTAAGCCCAGCATGAGAAGCACATATTTTCACATTTTTCCCAGAGTAAGCTACTGATTGTCGTATTTGGTCGTATACCCTTCCTGTGGAGAAATTCGCAAAAGTGCCAGTATACGGTATTTTGCCACCGATAGTCATTCCTGCGGCTATTCCTATCATATTCGCTTCGGCTATTCCTACTTGTACAAAGCGATCTGGAAATGCTTTTTGGAAAGCATCCATTTTTAGCGAACCAGTAAGGTCGGCGCATAGTGCTACTACATTCGTATTGTGTTTTCCAGCTTCTAGTAAGCCTGCTCCAAAACCAGAGCGAGTATCTTGTTTATCAAAAAAGGTAGGCGTTTGCATGGTATAGTATTCAATAAAAAAATTTAATAAGTAGTAAAATAGCTTTTATCTTCTTTGTAATTTCCAAGCACTAGGCAAGTTCGCTATAGCAGCAGTATTGCTAGTAAGTGGCGTAGGCTGCGCATCTTTGTACACTAGTGCAGCTAGTATAGCAGCTATTTCTTGTTCTTCTTTGGTGAGTGTTTTGGTGAGAATTTCGGGGGTAAAATAGGCTGTAATAAAATTAGTATCAAAATCTCCTGTTCGGAATGCTTCATGGTTGATAGCCCATTCACAAAAAGACAACGTAGTTTCTACGCCTACTATTTTATAATCTTGTATAGCACGGGTCATTTTTTGTATGGCAGCTTCTCTGTTTTCGGCATGTACTATTAGTTTTGCTATCATGGGGTCGTAGTAGATGGGTATTTCCATTCCTACACTAAAAGCATCGTCTACGCGCACACCATTGCCTTGTGGTATTTCATAGGTTTGTAGTGTACCGATGTCTGGCAGGAAGTTATTCAATGGATTTTCGGCGTATACTCTTACTTCTATGCTATGCCCGTATATATACAGTTCTTCTTGTGTAAAAGATAGGGCAATACCTGCGGCTGCCTTTATTTGTTCTTTTACGAGGTCTTTGCCTGTTATCATTTCTGTGACTGGGTGTTCTACTTGCAGCCTTGTATTCATTTCTAAAAAATAAAAATTATTATTTTCATCTAGTAAAAATTCTACTGTACCTACTCCTTCATAATTGCATTTTTGGGCTATTTTTACAGCACAAGATCCCATTTCATGACGAAGTTCAGGGGTCAATACGCAGGAAGGGGCTTCTTCTATTACTTTTTGGTGGCGACGTTGTATGGAGCATTCTCGTTCAAATAGGTGTACTACATTGCCATACTTATCGGCTAGTACTTGTATTTCTATATGGCGGGGCGAAGTTACGTATTTCTCTATGAATACAGACCCGTCGCCAAAAGCGGCATTTGCTTCGCTCACTGCTAGGTGCATGGATTCGATAAATTCATCTGCTTTGTATACTACTCGCATTCCTTTTCCACCACCACCCGCAGATGCTTTTATGAGTATAGGATAGCCAATAGTAGCCGCTATACGCATAGCTTCTGCTACATCAGTGATAGCTTCTTCGGTACCTGGTACTAGGGGTATATTGTTTTCTTTGGCAAATTGTTTGGCAGCTAGCTTACTACCCATCAGTGCTATGGACTTAATGGGTGGCCCTACGAAAGTAATTCCTGCTGCTTGTACTGCACTTGCAAAGTCTTCGTTCTCGGATAGGAAACCGTAGCCAGGGTGGATAGCGTCTACCCCATTTTGGATAGCGATGGCTACTATTTTATCCCCACATAAATACGATTGCTTGGATAATGCTGGCCCTACGCAGTAGGCTTCGTCGGCGTATTGTACATGTAAGGCATTTCTATCGGCTTCGGAGTAGATGGCTACTGTAGCTATTCCCATTTCTTTTGCAGAGCGCATTACTCGCAGTGCAATTTCTCCTCTATTAGCGATTAATATTTTTTTGAATAACATATTTTTTATGGATAGATATATCTTAACGATGGAGTTATGAATTTTTTGTAACGGAATTAATTCTATACTTTCCAAAAAGGTAATTTAACTATTTTTACGGCACATTGCTTATCTCTTATTTGTACATAAATAGTGTTGCCCAAAACTGCTTCTGTACTAGTCACATATCCTACTCCTATTCCATATTTCAAGCTTGGGGATATAGTACCAGAAGTTACTTTGCCTATTTTTTCTTTTGCTTCGTTGAGCAAGGCATAGCCATGTCGGGGTATATTTCTGTCTAGTGCTTGAAAAGCTACTAATTTTTTAGCTGTACCATTGGTTTTTTGTTCTAGTAAATATTCTTTATCTATAAAATCTTTGCTAAATTTTGTAATCCAGCCTAGTCCGCTTTCTATGGGGTTAGTAGTGTCGTCTATATCATTTCCATACAAGCAGTATCCCATTTCCAGACGCAAGGTGTCTCTAGCTCCTAACCCTATCGCTTGTATACCAAATTCTTCTCCTGCTTCCATGATGGCTTTCCAGATAGTTTCAGCGTGTTGGTTTTCTACATATAGTTCCATTCCTCCTGCACCTGTGTAGCCTGTAGCGGATAGTAATGCATTGGATATACCTGCGAGTGTACCTCTACTAAAATGGTAATAAGGAATATCCGTCAGGTTAGTAGACGTAAGTTTTTGCAAGGTTTGGATAGCCAGTGGGCCTTGTACTGCTAAAAGCGCTGTTTTGGACGAAATATCTTCCATATCTACCCCGAAGGTGTTATTACTTTGTAGCCAGTTCCAATCTTTTTCTATATTGGAAGCATTTACTACGAGCATGTACGTATTTTCTGCTAGCTTGTATACTAATAAGTCGTCTACGATACCTCCTTTCCCGTTTGGCAGGCAAGAGTATTGTGCTTTACCTATGCTTAAGCTGCTTACATCATTAGTAGTTACATATTGTAAAAAAGCAAGTGCATTCTCTCCTTTTACTATGAATTCGCCCATGTGTGATACATCAAACATGCCTACTTTTTCTCTTACGGTGCTATGTTCCTCGTTGATACCAGTATACTGGATAGGCATGTCATAGCCTGCGAAGCCCATCATTTTTGCATTTAGTGTAGTATGTATGGTATGTAATGGTGTTTTTTTTAAGGAGTTAGAGGTACTGGTTTCCATGATGAAGAATAAAAAAATAATTATTAGACGACAAATATACTAAAAAACTAAACGCTGCATTTAGGATAAAATGCAGCGTTAGGATATTTTATATTTTTTAAAAAACGAATTTTAATTTATGCAATAGAGAATGCTTGTTTTAGAGTATCTACTAAATCTAGTTTTTCCCAAGTAAATGTTTCTACTTCTTTGGTTACTAGGCTTCCATTTTCTAGAACTTGTACTATTTTTGTGCCTGGTGTACGTCCCATATGCCCATAAGCTGCTGTTTCGGAGAATATTGGGTTCGTAAGTCCTAGACGGTTCACAATCGCACGTGGGCGTAAATCTATTGTTTTTTGTACTATTTCTGCTATTTTACCATCTGTAAGGTCTACATTTGCAGTTCCATACGTATTGATGAATATCCCTACTGGCTCTGCTACTCCTATCGCGTATGCTACTTGTGTAAGTACTTCGTTTGCTACGCCTGC
Source organism: Bacteroidia bacterium (assembly GCA_043765495.1). Classification (GTDB taxonomy): domain Bacteria; phylum Bacteroidota; class Bacteroidia; order JAYUJA01; family JAYUJA01; genus JAYUJA01. Next base: position 4,944 of record JAYUJA010000007.1, on the reverse strand, counting down.
CGCTACTAGGTTTTTTGCGATATGTCGCATAGCATAAGCCGCCGAACGGTCTACTTTGGAAGAGTCTTTTCCAGAAAAAGCTCCACCTCCATGCGCTCCTTTTCCACCATAGGTATCTACTATTATTTTTCTTCCTGTAAGACCTGTATCTCCGTGTGGGCCTCCGATTACGAATTTTCCTGTAGGGTTGATATGGTATTTAATATCTGTTCCAAACAATGCTTTTACACGTTCTGGTAGCGATGCTATCACCCGTGGCATTACTATATTTATCACATCTTTGGCGATAGCAGCTAGCATAGTTGGCTCGTCTGCAAAATCGTCGTGCTGCGTAGAAAGTACTACTGTATCTACTTTTAATGCTGTATGGTCGTCGTTGTATTGTATGGTTACTTGTGATTTTGCATCTGGACGTAGGTAGGTCATTTCTGTTCCTGCTTTGCGTATAGCTGCTAATTCTCTTAATATGATATGGGATAGCTCTAACGCTAGTGGCATGTAAGTGTCTGTTTCTTTGCAAGCGTATCCAAACATCATACCTTGATCTCCTGCACCTTGTTCTTCTTCTACTGCGCGCTCTACTCCTTGGTTTATATCTGGGGATTGGCTGTGTAGGGTACGTATTACTGCACACGATTTGTAATCAAACTGATAGTCTGATTTAGTGTATCCTATTTTTTCAATAGTAGCTCTAGCTATTTCTTCTTCATCGATAAAACGTTTTGCTTCACTTTTTATTTTTGTTTCTCCACCTATCACTACTAGTCCAGTAGTTACAAAGGTTTCGCAAGCAACTTTAGCAGAGGGGTCGTGTGCTAAATAAGCATCTAATATAGCATCTGATATTTGATCAGCTACTTTGTCTGGATGTCCTTCCGATACGGACTCAGAGGTGAAGAAATAAGGCATAGATAATAAATTAAATAAGGGATTAAGTATAATTGAAAATGCTGGCGAAGATAGTTATTTTTTTATTATTACTAAAAAAAAAGGAATGCTTCCACCAAAGGGTAATTTTTGTACAAGAGAAAAATTTAATTTAACAAGCGAGGTGTTTTGTAGGCACGTTTTGCGGGGTTGATATTCCCAAAATCTGCCATCAAGTAAAACTCGTGCGAGCCACCGCTTATTTTTTTGGTAGTATCGTAATTATAATCATAGGAATAGCCTATTTTATATTTTTTCTTTATTTTAAAACCTAATAAACCACTCATAGCATCTTGGTGACGAAATCCAGCTCCTACCCAAAATACATCATCAAAATAAGCTAGTAAAGAGGCTTCTGGCTGTGTAGTGAATAAGGAAGAGCGAACCGTAATACTTGGTTGTAATACGATGGTGGAGCTTACTTGCCATCGGTAGCTTATGTAGCTGTATAGATGCTTTGGAACTTGATAGAAATTGGATTTTATTACATTTTTATCTAAATGAAAACCGCCAACACCTATTTTGAGGAATTGATAGTTCCATTCTACTCCTGCTCCCAAATCCAGCCCACCTTTGTACGTTGGGTAGCTTTGAGCGAAGGCTTCGGAAGGGTTTTCAAAAACTAATTTAGAAGTATTAAGACTACGCGACATGAAGCCTACACTTATTCCTACATTGATATAATTCGCGTATCCTAATTTGAACTGTGGAGCATAGCTTAATCTTGCTATCAAGGTACTTTCATAGCCTAGTTTATCGTTGATGATGGAGAGTCCTACACCGCCTTTTAGCTTTTGTACATAGCTATTTATATTCAATAATTGGGAGAAAGGAGACCCATTGAGACCCACCCATTGGCGGCGTACTACTACTGCTGCTTCTAGGTGCTTGGTAGCCACAGCGGCAGGGTTATAGGTAGGGTTCGCAAACATATAATGTGTATAGTTTACGTCATTTTGTGCGTTGGAGGTGCTGGAAAAATGAATAGCTATAGATGCTAAAAGTAGTACTTTTTTCATAATTTATTTTTTACAAAAGTAAGAAAATTTTTAGACATGGCGTATCCTAAAATTAACAAAATAATTTATTTTAAATAATTTGTTATAAAATACTTATGCAGTATTAGCAAAAAAATAAAAAAAAAATAGTAGACAATGAATAATATTACTAACTTTGCTGCCCTTAAATACCTTTATATCAAAAGATAATTACTAAATTTTTATTTTTAAGCAAGTTATGAAAAAAGATACCCACCCATCGGATTACAGATTCGTAGTATTCAAAGACATGTCTAACGAAGTTATGTTTTTAACCAAAAGTACGATTTTTACTAAAGAAACCATTGTATACGAAGATGGTAATGAGTACCCTTTAGCAAAATTAGAAATTTCTAGCGCATCTCACCCATTTTACACAGGTAAAATGAAGCTGGTAGATACTGCAGGTAGAATAGATAAATTCAAACAACGTTATAATAAAGTTTCCAAAATAGAAGCTCCTGAAACAGAAGTAACTACCGAAGCTTAATACTATCTTGTTTTTTAGATATAAAATTTTAAAGTCCTAATATACATTGTATGTTAGGACTTTTTTTGTATATAAGTATCTAGTTAAAATTAGGTAGTGCTCCGAAACGAATGGTGACTTATATCGTTATCAACCAATTGATTACATACAAATACTTGATTGGTATTATTTTACGAATTTTTGCTGTGTGTTTCTAGCCCAAGATAGCAGATAAAGGAGTTGCATCACTGGGTAACTAATTTAGAGAAAGCAGTAGTACGCCTATTTAATCGTTTCAATCTGGTTCTTAAAAAAGCGTTAAAACCTTGTATAGCAGTAGTATACTCTTTACCAATGGTGTGGAGATGTTTGTATTCTTTTAATGCTTTAGTGAAACTCCTCCAATTATCCGTATAAAACATTGTTACTTTGATTTGTAAACACTTGATTTTTAGAAGTATATTTCTTGCTTGTTGGGTATCTCTTCTGCCCACTGTAAAAGAAAGTATTTCGCCTGTTTCTTCGGCATAAGCATAGGTACTATATAACTTCTTTTCCTTTCGTTTTTCTTTACGATAAGATATAATTCGTCGATAAGTACACTCGCATAAGTATCCAAACGAGGTTCCCAACTAAAAGAACTAGATGAACGTAATGTATTGTAAATGAAATCATAACTTATTTTTTCTAATGCTTTAACATCTCGTATCCCACAACTCCGAAGTAAATGCTTTACTACACTTTTGCGTTTTGATGGATGATAACCAGTATACGTATAATCGTATAAAAATTGCTTCTTACAACTCTTACACAACAAATTTTGTTTTTTTTCTTTGATTTTCTTGTTTTTGCCCATTTTTATTACATTTGCACTATTGCAGCAATGCAAACAATGCATTTTTACCGTTATTTCGCACATAATACAAGGCTAATTAGTTCCTAGCAAAGATAATATATTTACCATTCATTTCGTAACACTACCTGAAACTGACAGACAGTTAACGAACAATAAGAAATACAGCCGCTAACATTAGGTTTGGCGAAAAAGGGGCAGAAGTACTGAATTGAGCATTTGTACTTCTAATCACCTTTACTGCTAAGTTGAGCATTGTGCTTCTTAATTCCCTTCTTCGCCAAGCCCCAAACCGTTACTTTTAATTTTATACACTACCTCATATGAAAAACAAAAATGTTGTATTTATAGTTTTATTTGGACTTTTAATTTCTTGTAATGTCACAAAAAAACAAGAAAAGAAAACAACTTCAAATCCTGTTGAATATGCAACTTCTCAAAAATACAATACATTTGAAATTGAAAAACTATCTATACCAAAAGGATTTATTAGTCAAGAATCGAAAAAAGAATATCTTAAAAATCAAAAACATTTATCATTTGGTGGTGAAGTAATAGAAAAAACTTCCATACTTCCAGATAGTATTATAAGTATTGGTGGTGAAAATCCTTTTTTAAATGGTATGGTGACTGCATACCAAGACCACAGACCATTTACAATTTCACCTGATATTATATGGATATTAATTAGTCAAGGATTTTCACACCATATTTCATTTAATAGTGAAAAATATAGAGATTATTTTGTGAATTTTCAAGGCAAAAAAAGTTTAAAAATTGATGCAAAAAAAATATAAAATTAGGCGACCCTAATAGTGATTGGGATAAAGCAATTCAACAACTCAATGAACAAGCAAGTCAATTTATAAAACCCAAATTAATTAATACACTAACGTCAAATTTTTCAACTACAAATCAAACCACCAAATTAGTAAGTCAAATAACTATATTAGAAACATTTAAAGGATATTTTAACTATGAAATTGATGGACGTGGTTGTGGAATTCCTAAAATAATAATTGATGGAACTGTTGAAGATTGGCAAAAAGTACTTGAGAAAACTAAATATATTTCAAAATATGATCTTAATTGGTGGACAAAAAAGTTAATTGTCATACTCTAAGAAATCATTAAAACGAAAAAAGGAAATTTTAGTAAGTCGTTTTTGATGAATATGGTAAAATTTCATACTGAAAAAGAATATGGAGCAAAAAGTGAAATTACAGGTTGGGTAGTTGACTTTTACCCATATTATAGTGATGGTAAAAAGACTGATTTCAAACCAATTTCAGATGCAATCTCTTTGCCTTCAGAGCTTATTCAAGTTCCTTTTATATTTGCCGATGATGAAATGAATCTAAAACTTGATATGAAAATTAGAGCAGGTTTTATTGGTTTAACACAAAGTAAAGAAGATTACACATTAAAACCTGAGTTAGGTTGGATTATTTCTTATGAAAATCCAAATAAAAACAAAAGTGAATAACAACTTATAACTGCCAAACGCTAATCCATTAAATTAAGGGTTTTAGGCATTATTTTTTGCACTTTTTATACCTTGGACTTGTTTAGTTGATTTTTGTTCTTAAATTGATTAAAGTTGCAGCTAAATATAGCCAAGCTTTAAAGTTTTGCGATTTATATTCAAAGCGAATTAA
>JAYUJA010000006.1:0-3332 GCA_043765495.1 Bacteroidia bacterium | reverse complement strand
CTTCGGTAAGAGAAATGGCGATGAGTGTAGAAGTAAACCCTAATACCGTAGCCAAATCGTATGAAATACTAGCCGATAAGGGCGTAATACAAATACAGCGCGGACAAGGCTATTTTGTACATTCCAACGCTATTATCTTACTAAAAGAAGAACTAAAAAAACAGTTCTTGACACAGCAATTAGAAGAATTCTTTAAGACTATTCGGCTTTTAGATATTTCTTTTGTAGAAATAAACACTTTATATCAATCTTATTTACAAAAACATACTTTATGAAAAAAGCAACTTTATTTTTCGTTTTATCCATCTTATTACCATTCGTATACGTAGGATATACCAAAATAAAAATAGGAAATTTAATCGCTAATAATGCCCAGATAAAGAATATAGCAACAGCTAAAAACCCCTCCAAACCTACTTTATTGCCACCTTTCCAGCATATTGTAAACGCTACGACTAGGAATTTATCTATCGCAAATGGTTCTGTGAGTAGTATTTCTAGTATTGGTGCGTATCGTATCGTAAACGATACTTTGTATATAGAACAAGATAATATAGAAGATTATTCCAACTACAATAAAATCACTGTTTCCCATACCATTAAAAGCATTAACAATAGAGATCATGCTACAGATGTACGTTTAAGTTATTATAAACAAAACAGAAAGCTAGTAATATATGGCGGTAATATTACGTCAGGTAATGATATAGATACCTTGGTAGTGTATAAATAAAAATATTTTCATTCAACTTCTTATTTTATCTAAATTTATGAAAACAAATCTAATTCTAATAACAGCATTAGTAGTAATGACTTCTTGTGAAAGTATCCTACTAAAATCCATGTTCAAAGATCCCAAAGTAGAAAATACGGCTACGATAAAGAAATTTCAAACAGAGAATGATTTTTCTACTGCCAATTCTTTGATACTAAAAAGCGATACTTCCAAAGCGGAGAAAAAATTGTTTTTGGGAATGACAGTAGATTATGCTATTTTTGATAAAAACGGTAATCAAATGTGTTACAAAGGTGCAATAACTTGCCATGGTATTCAGTTTGAACAGCTAATGGCGGGCAAAGTAGACAGTTTTGAAATATGTAAGAAAAATGGCAAAACATTAGATACTATTATCCAACAAACCTACGATTTGGAAGAAAAAGCAGTAGATATATCTAAATTCAAGGATACCGATTATTACATAGTGTCGTATTGGGAAAAGTTTTTTGGTGGGGCAAAACGTTACAAAAGCAATGTTTGTAATCTGGAAGATTTGATTGCAAAATCTGCTTCTAACTACAAGTTTACGCACTTCAAAATAAATACAGATTTGCAAGAAAATTGGGGATACGAGCCAGGTGGCGAAGCAAAATTAACACTAAAAAAGAATTCCAATAATACCATGGATATAAAGATAACAGATTTTCCTATTAAAAAATAAGATAGTAGCATCAATAGTTACATTATTTTAAAGACGCTGGATTAAAACAATTACTTATTTTAGCTTATCGTTTACGAATTTCGTGACCGTGAATCTATTCACTCCTAGTATCCTACCGAATGTTTTACATTAATAAAGATTTTCGCATACACTTATGATATGATTTTGTTTTACAACGGCAAATACAATTTGAATATAAATTTGGGTGTAGGTGTTTGGCATATATCACAAAGTCGCTCCTATGGAGCTAATTTAATTGGTATGGAAAATTTTTCTACAAACATTTTGCCCTACTGGGGCTTTATTGTAGAAACATATTTTTATCGTTTTGTTTAATTTGCTCCGCAGGAGCGACCTGTTTGTAGAGACATATTTTTATGGTTTTGTTTAATTTGCTCCGCAGGAGCGACCTGTTTGTAGAAACATATTTTTATCGTTTAGTTTTGTTTGATCCGTAGGAGCGACCTGTTTGTAGAAACATATTTTTATCGTTTATTTTTGTTTGATCCGTAGGAGCGACCTGTTTGTAGAAACATATTTTTATCGTTTTGTTTTGTTTGATCCGTAGGAGCGACCTGTTTGTAGAAACATATTTTTATAGTTTTGTTTTGTTTGATCCGTAGGAGCGACCTGTTTGTAGAAATATATTTTTATAGTTTTGTTTTGTTTGATCCGTAGGAGCGACCTATTTGTAGAAACATATTTTTATGGTTTAGTTTAGTTTTACAAAAAAACATTTCATGAAAAACATTCTATTATCCATTAAATACCTTTAATGAACTTAATTTCTTCTTCGGATAATTCGAACATTTTATAAATAATTTCATCTATTGCAGTTTCTAACACAGTTGTATCCGAGCCATTAGATGAAATTATTTTATTTACCAAAACCTCAAGTTTATTCTCCACCTCTTTCGATGGTACGGGGATAGGAATTTGTTCTACATATTGCTTAATCCATCTAAAAGCACCATCTCCAAGACTCGCAGCGAAGTTAGAAAAATAAAAATAAGTACATTTTGAGTTTAGAATTGCTAATAAATACTTACTTGAATTTGGAATAAAATAACAAGTTTGATTTGTTAATAAATTCATATCGTCCCATATAAAAGCATTTTGATTTGTCATTTCAGCCCACACAATTTTTTGTTTATAAAAATCCTCCATATAAGCACAGTTGCGTAAGTTGTATGGGGTTATACCTTTATCGAGTCTTTTTTCTAGTTCTGGATAGTAGTTGTCTAAATGGTTTTTAATCGCAGGAAAGTCGTTGATATTTATAGGGTTTATATTCTTTTGTTTTACTCCATTATGGGTATTTATCAGCCATAAATCTGCGAATACATATCCGTATCGTTTTATATCTCTGCCACGAAGAATAGGGCGTATAATTTCAGCAGATTTTGAGTCTGCTTTTAGTAGCTCTTCCTTTTTTGCACCATCTATGATAAAGGCTTCATTAAAACCTGTTAAAATCCCTCTGTATATATTTATATCCCAATCTTTGAGCGGTGTACCCATTCGTTCTATTTTTTGTTTTATGCTTTGCTCCATGGGGTTCATTATCACCCAGCTATCGCTGGTAGTGAAGCTGGTAGCTATGCCGTTTTTTTGGGTTTGTAGGCGTAGTGGCATTCCTTTTTCTTTGGTTATACAGGCGATAGTTTTTTGCTGGTTGGGGTATTTTTGTAGCAGTAATATATTGGAGTCTACGGTAGCACTTTCAAACACGCCAGGCCCCAAATCCAGTAGTAGTAGGGGGTTTTGGGTAGCTAGTACTTGCCGTAAGGTTTCGCCATAGCCTGCTCGCATCCATTTATTAGAGGTGATGAAACACGAAAGTCCCTGTGGTTTTAGTAGGTCTATACTTTTTTCATAAAACAAGGCGTATAT
>JAYUJA010000005.1:0-1153 GCA_043765495.1 Bacteroidia bacterium | reverse complement strand
TAAAAGGTGCAGGAAATCCAGTTGGTGCTTGTAATATATATGGGGTAGGGCTGTAAGGGTCTTGTACAGTAGTATCCGTAGGTTTTTTGCAGCTCCATTGTGTACTTATAATACTCGCGATGGTAATGGATAGAGCGATGAAGATAGATTTTTTCATAAAACAAAGTTATAAATCAATTATCGCAAAAATAACAAGAAAAACAATGCAAAACATTTTTATATAAAACAAAAACAAGGAATAAATAAGTAACGATACTAAAATTGTACTAAATTTGCGACTTAAAAACTATTGTATGCGTTATATTAAATTTCTTTATTCTCTTTTATTTTTAATTATTTTCCAAACAGTATCCGCCCAAGAGCCTATAGAGCTACTAGACGGGGCTGAAAAAATGGAATATGATTCTGAAATTGGGGATATAGTAAGGCTAAAAGGGAATGTAGGTTTCCGACAAAAAGGGAATGTATTGCATACCGATAGTGCAAACTATAATATGGGAGCAAATTTTTTTGAGGCATTTGGTAATGTGACTATGAATCAGGAAGATGGTAGTACTAGTACAGCGGATTATATGCGCTACGATGGGGCTACCAAATTAGTAGAGATGATAGGAAATGTACGGGTGAATAATAATGGTACTAGCTTGAATGCTCCTTATGTACAATATAATACCTTGAATAAAGTAGGCAAATATTCGGGTGGAGGCACTGTATACGGCAATGGCGAATTTAATAGTGTGAGTAGTACTTTTGGTACGTATAACGGAAATTCGGGCGTAATGCTACTGGAAGGTGATGCCGTAGTAGTAGGTAGGGATTATACTATCCGCTCGAACCGTATAGACTATAATATGAACAATAAAATGGTGTACATGCATGGTGCTACTACTATACAGCAGCAGGATCACACCGTAACGTGTCAGAATGGTTGGTACGATTCGCAAAGAGGAATAGGAGATTTTACGGGCAATGCTTCGGTAATAAGTAATGGGCAAACCCTACGAGGACAGCAACTAACTTACAACAAAGATAAAGGCTTCGCAGTAGCACGAAATAATGTACAGATGCTAGACGATGCCCGTGGCATAGAAACCAATAGCCAATATGGAGAATTTTACCAAAAAGACGGCAAAGCAATACTAAAAGGCAATGT
>JAYUJA010000004.1:0-10291 GCA_043765495.1 Bacteroidia bacterium | reverse complement strand
TTTCGTAAGGGGATAATAAGGTATTTGCAAGGCTTTTCCAAGGTAGAAGCATACTGCCACCACCTGCTAGAAGGATGTTTTTGAGAAAGGTACGACGTTGTTTCATGGGAGAATACTGGGGATTATTTTAGTAAATTAGTTATATACTTAATATAGCTTTCTATTTACTATTTAATTAATATTTTAAAATAAATAAAGCAATTGTAGCTATTGAGATGATACTACCAGCCACACAGCTTAAGATTGCTACTAATGTTGTATTTCCAGAATTTTGTTTTATCTCTATTTTATACCTAGATTGTTTATCTTCTGAAAGATTGTAATATACTGATGTATTTTTATTAGGTATTTTATTGAAAAAATAACCCATTTTTATATAGCCATTGCCATTCATATCGTTTTCCTTGATTCAATGTAAGTGGTGAGCCTTTATGAAAAACAATAGCTGTTTTATCTTCTGAAAATAGTTGCAAATTAATAGTATTAAATACTGATAATGAAGTTTGGAATGGTCGTCTACAACTTCTTATAAGATATACATCATATTTCCCTTCCTTCTCAAGAGTTAAGATAGTAGGTTGATTTGGTAAAACAGTTTTTTCTTTGGTTTCACTTTGTTTAAGAAAAAGCATAATACCTTTAGATAGTAGTATAATGCCTACAATTAACAGTAGTAACGGAATAAGAACTTTCACTTTATTGATTATCAAATTAAAAATAGAATAGTTTAGTTTAGACTATTTATTTCTTAATAACCAAAGGCTTACACATAGTATAGTTTCCAAAATCGGCACGCACTAGGTAGTATCCAGCTGCCAAGGATTCGGTGGATAAAGTAACTATTTCTTGTGTATTTTTAGAGATAGTATGGATATTTCTTCCTGAAATATCTAATATAGCTATACTCATAGGTATTTGGTTCATAAATTGCATATTCACCATTTCAGAAGCTGGATTAGGGTACAGATTAAAATCACTTGGGTTTATCGTGCTAGCAACCCCTACGAAGGATATTTGTCCTAATTGTGTTACTAGTGCGTCTTCTTGCCCATGGTAGTTGGTAATGTTTCCATTGTTAGAAGTGGTGTATCCTACTGCATATATCGCCCCATTACTGCCTTGTTGGATTGCTAAAAATTCTTCGTTCAATGTGCCTCCTACTAGTTGTTGCCAGTTGGTACTACCTGTACTAGACATCGAAAGTAGCCAAGCATCTTGATTTCCTTGTGTAGCACTTATGGTATTATCATTAGAAGAAGAATAGCCACTAATAAGCATATTCCCGTCTGCGAGTATCTGCAACCCTATGAGCCTTTCAAATCCACTGCCTGCGATGTCTTGTGACCAAATAATAGTACCATTAAAATCGGTTTTTACTACCCAAGCATCTAGATTAGAGGGAGTTGCGTTCAAGTCACCATTAAAAGAGTTAGAAGTACCCACAAATACATACCCATCAGCAGCTTGTTCTACACTATATAGTTCATCTAGTTCATCACCTCCAAAAATTTTATTCCACTGTATAGCCCCGTTTGCATCTAGTTTTACTATCCATGCATCGTGTCCTTTGTTATTCGTGCTTGCTAAATCTCCATCTACTGAACCTGTATGTCCGCCTACTATGTACCCACCATCGCTAGTAGTTTGGATAGATGTAGCAATGTCCCAACTACTTCCACCTATTACTTTTTTCCATTGAATGTTACCATTAGCATCTAGTTTTACTATACAAAAATCGGTATTACCATGGTTGCCTGTTATATCGCCATCGTTGGAAGTAGTGCTTCCTACTACTACGAATCCGCCATCGCTAGTAGTTTGTATTTCACTTCCTTTGTCTATGCCACTGCCGCCGTAGTTTTTTTGCCATTGTATGTCTCCTGTATTATTTGTTTTTAGAAGCCATATATCGGCATTACCACGGTTATTCGTTACATTTCCATCGTTAGAATAAGTAGTACCTAGTATTGCATAGCCATTATCCGTAGTTTTTACAATAGAAACTCCTTCTTCATAATTACTTCCTCCGTAGAATTTTTTCCAAATAATATTGCTATTATTATCTATTTCACTTACCCAAATATCCGTATTACAGTTTCCTACATTACTACTTCCTTGCATATCGCCATTCGTAGACGAGGTAGTACCAGTTACTACACAGCCAGAAGATATTGCTACTACTGCATTTGCTCGTTCCATAGCAGAGCCTCCAATAGCTTTTAGCCAATTAGTAGTTGGAGCGCCATTTGTATTATTGATAGTAGTTTGTATGAGTTGTAGGTCGAAAGATAAATCAGAGCTTGTAACTACCGCTTGGTGCATCTCTACAGCTATAGTATTATTCCCAGCTGTAAAATAACTAGCAGGTATATTAAAATTTGCTATAGCATTTTCGTTAATAAACGCATCTACTGCCAAGGTAGTATATCCTACTGCCCCTGTGGGTAAGTTATTTCTATACACTTCTTGCCCATTTACATATACAACAGCACCATCATCTATTTTGAGCGTTGCTGCATAGGTATTAGAAGAATTATAGGTAGATAAAGAAATGTTTTTTCGGAAATAAGCAGTAGGATTTCTATTAGATGTATTGCCTCCATAAAGTATAGGAGTAACTTCATCGCCATCGCCATAGCCTAATTCAGCAGCTCCATTTGACCAAGTAGCATCGGAATAAGATCCAGTGTGCCAATCACTCGCTGGTAAGCTTGGTAAATCCCAGTATTTCCAAGTAGATGCTACTGGAATAATAGTAGTAGTAGTTTGAGCTTCTAAATGGGAAATAGAACACAAAACAATAAGCGGGACTAAAAAAGTAAGTTTGTACATAATTAAAAAAATATAAGTTTATTTTTATTTGAGAACAAACATAAGTTATTTATAAATACAAAAAACAATTAATATAAAATTTTTATACTAAAAAAAGTTTATTTTTGAAATTTATTCATTTTTATACCATCAGAAGCTTTATTACTATTGATATACAGTATTAGATAATGCAACATACAGTAAAATTCCAATGCATACTACTACTATATGTACTAAAAAACTATTACCTTTGCTGCATTCACTAAAAACAATTTTCTAATGTTAAAAAAAATTATTCCTCCTTTGGCTATACTTTGCCTTATTTTTACATTTTTGGTAATACTAGCAGGTGGTGTAGTACGTACAACAGGCTCGGGAATGGGCTGCCCTGATTGGCCAAAATGCTTCGGGCAATACGTCCCACCGACTACTATTTCGGAGCTACCATCGGATTATAAAACCTTATTCGCAGTAAATGGAAAAGAGATAGCCACATTTTCCGCATTCAAAACTTGGGTAGAGTACATCAATAGGTTATTAGGTGCATTATTAGGAGTATTATTTTTTGTATTATTTCTATGTTCTTTATCGTACCTAAAAGAGCGGAAAGAAATTCCTATTTTGGCTTTTCTAGTACTATTCGCTACAGGGTTTCAGGGCTGGCTAGGTTCGTTAGTAGTAGCGAGCGACCTCAATGCCGTAAAAATCACGATACACATGCTAGTTGCTATCTTTATTTTAGTACTTTGTGTGGCTATTTTATTCGCATTACGCCCTAGTACTATCGTAGTATACAATCCGAGCCATAAAAAAACAATGGTACGGTTTTTAGTTCTTGCCATTGGTACTACGTTAGTGCAGGTTACTATCGGCACACAAGTGCGGGAGATAGTGGATTGGGTATCTAAAAGTTACCAAGAAGGATTCCGAGAGCTATGGATGGGATTAGTGGAAGAAGAAGTTTTATTCAAAATACACCGCACTTTTTCGTGGGCAGTATTGATTATAAATGGCGTTATCTTACGGGATTTTTTAATGGATAAAAAATATTATTGGGGCTTATTTTTGGTAGTAATGATAGGCTTGGAAATAGCAGTTGGTATAGGAATGGCTCATTTCAATATTCCCGCTTACTTACAGCCTGTGCATCTATTACTAGCCACTGGCATTGTAGCATTTCAGAGCTGGATACTATTAAGTATTCTCACTCCACGATGCTTGACAAAATAAAAAAAGCCTCCTTAATCGGAGGCTTTTTTGTTATCTCTTGCGTAATGTATCTCTTATTTCTACTAATAGTAATTCTGAAGGAGTTAGTGGAGCAGCTGGTGGCTCTTCTACCGTACGGATTTTGTTGATAGTGCGTATCATTAAGAATATAATGAATGCCAATACTACGAAATTAACTATTTCTTGTATAAAAAGACCGTATTTTATGGATACTTCTGCTACTTTATTCGCAACATCTTCTTGTTGGATAACGGATTTTAGGTTTTTAAAATCAGTTCCTCCCATCGCATAACCGATTGGTGGCATTATCACATTGTCAATCAAAGAAGTAACTATTTTACCGAAAGCACCTCCGATAATTACCCCTACTGCCATATCTACTACGTTTCCACGTATGGCAAATTCTTTGAATTCTTTTAAAAAGCTCATATAATATTAAAGTTTAGACTGCATATATATATAATTCTATTACTTGTACAATTATTTTTTCTTTATCTATTTAATTATCTATAAAATAGGTTATTTATTGCATCTAAATACTACGGAAAGAATATTTTTTTTACCTATTTCTATGTATTTAAAATAAATTATCTTTGTCGCAACAACTATTAATTACATACAGTAGCTAGCATATATTATGAATCTTACCTTCACCCAAATAAAAAAAGCTTTAACTACCAAAGAGACAAGCTGTAAAGATATAGTTAAAAGATACTTGACCCGCATAGAAGAAAACCAAAACTGGAATATATTTTTAGAAGTATACGAAAAAGAAGCACTCGATAAAGCGCTTCTTATTGATGAAAAAATAAGCCAAGGCACAGCAGGCAAACTAGCAGGAATGGTCATCGGCATTAAAGACAATATTTGCCATACAAAACATAAAGTATCTGCGGCCTCTAAAATGCTGGAAGGATTTACTTCCTTATTTAGTGCTACTATAATAGAACGGTTGGAAGCAGAAGATGCCATATTTATCGGTAGGCTTAATTGTGACGAATTTGCTATGGGAGGTTCTAATGAAAATTCTGCTTTTGGCAAAGTTCTCAATCCGTTAGATATTACGCGTGTACCAGGTGGCTCTTCGGGTGGCTCTGCAGCGGCTGTGGCTGGCGACCTTTGTACCGTAGCTTTGGGGTCAGATACAGGCGGCTCTATCCGTCAGCCATCTTCGTTTTGTGGTACAGTAGGCATAAAACCCACGTATGGAAGAGTATCCAGACATGGACTCATAGCTTTTGCCTCTTCTTTTGATCAAATAGGCCCTATCGCAAACGATGTATACGATGCAGCCCTAGTACTAGAAGTAATAGCTGGGGCAGACGACTATGATACTACTTGCTCCAACTTGGCAGTGGATATTAATGCCAATGAACTAGTTCCTTCTTCTTCTAAAAAACACAAAATAGCTTATTTTAGTGAATGCCTTAATGCGTATGGACTAGATGCTGAAATAAAAGCAAGCATTCAAAAAACAATCACCCAACTAAAAGAAGCAGGACATACAGTAGAAGAAGTGCCTTTTAGTCTTCTAAAATACATGATACCAGCTTACTACGTCCTTACTACTGCCGAAGCCTCGTCTAATTTATCTCGTTACGATGGCGTACACTATGGATACAGAAGCAAAGACGTGACCGACCTAGAAAGTGTATACAAAAAAAGTAGAAGCGAAGGTTTTGGAAAAGAAGTCAAACGTCGTATTATGTTAGGCACATTCGTATTAAGTACAGGATATTATGACGCATACTACGCCAAAGCCCAAAAAGTTCGTAGGCTTATTTATGATAAAACAATAGAAGTATTTCAGAATTATGATTTTATTATATTACCTACTACCCCAAGTACCGCTTTCACCATAGGAGCAAAAACAACCGATGCACTAAC
Source organism: Bacteroidia bacterium (assembly GCA_043765495.1). Lineage (GTDB taxonomy): Bacteria > Bacteroidota > Bacteroidia > JAYUJA01 > JAYUJA01 > JAYUJA01. Next base: position 4,363 of record JAYUJA010000004.1, on the reverse strand, counting down.
GATGTATTTAGAAGATATATTTACCGTACACGCAAATCTAGTCGGCAACCCTGCTATATCCCTACCCATAGGAAAACACAGCAATGGCATGCCTTTTGGAATACAACTAATGGCAAATAACTTCCAAGAACAAGCTTTGTTACAATTTAGCCAACAAATATTAAATTTACAATAATCTCTCATTCATCTACTTACATTATTTATTTATCCCAATGGAATACCAAAACTTATTACTCACTATCGCCGATACAGGCATCGCTACTATTACCATTAATCGTCCTGATAAGCTAAATGCGTTAAACAGAGCTACCGTCCAAGAAATAGAAGACGCTTTTCAAGAAGCTATAAACAATACATCTGTAAAAGGAATATTACTCACAGGAGCTGGCAACAAAGCATTCGTAGCAGGAGCAGATATTTCAGAATTTACTTCCCTAAATCCACAAGAAGGAAGACAATTAGCCGAAAAAGGACATGCAGTATTTCGTTTGATAGAAACCTCTCCAAAACCAGTAGTAGCAGCTATCAACGGCTTCGCACTAGGCGGAGGCTGCGAACTAGCAATGGCTTGCCACTTACGAATAGCAGCAGACACCGCACAACTAGGACAGCCTGAAGCAAAATTAGGCATTATCCCAGGCTATGCTGGTACACAACGATTAGTACAACTAGTAGGCAAAGCAAAAGCACTAGAATTCATGCTTACCTGCGATATGATACCCGCTACCGAAGCATACAGACTAGGATTAGTAAACGAAATAGTACCCCAAGAAGAAGTAATAAATAGAGCCACTACTATCCTTACAAAAATCATACGCCAAGCCCCAGTAGCTATACAAGGCATAATAAAAGCCGTAAATGCTTACTATGATTACGATGTAGATGGATTTCAGGCAGAAATAGCCGCTTTTGCAGACTGTGTAGCAACTACCGATTTCAAAGAAGGAGCAACCGCTTTTTTAGAGAAAAGAAGAGCTAATTTTGAAGGAAAGTAACTTATTCGTGTATCCTATTAAATATTTTTTTATCTTTGCAGCCTAAACAAATATTTTTATTTAATTTTATTTTATGAAAAAACAAATTCTACTAGCTGCTTGCGCTGTTTTGACTACACTAGCCGCTAACGCCCAAACTATTACTGTCGCAGATTTTGCTTCTGATGACGATGTTATCATCTCTGTAAATGACCAGAGCTTAACCGCTAATCCAGTATCTCTACAAAATCCTGCAGCTGCACAGGCTTGGAGCTTTCAAGGATTAGAAAATAATTCACAAGATACAACTTGGTTTTTATTACCCGCTGGACAATCCAATGCGAATAAGTTCCCCAATGCTAACCTAGCGATGGTACAAAGCAAATTAAGTAACGTAGTATCCGTATCTGTTGGAACCCTAAACCAACAAGGTCGTGGAACTATTTACTTAAACAAAAGTGCCTCCAAAATAGAATTATTAGGCGCTTCTGGAAGATTTTTTGGTATGCCTGCTGAATTAGCGGTTATATTCGAAAATCCACAAACGTATTTGGAATTCCCTGCTTCACTAGGAAGTACCTATAATGATGCTTACAAACTAAAAGTAAGTGTAGGTATTGCTGGTATGTTCCCTGTTGCTGGACTAGATTCCGTACGCATCTACCGAAGAGGAAACGTAAACTCTACGATCGATGCAGCTGGAACTGTAAGCCTTCCTTATGGAAATACCTATGCGAATAGTATCCGTCAAAAATTCCAAGATACCTACACCGATTCTATTTTAGTATTTACTACTACTGCACTTCCTAACTATGGCTTATTTACCACAGGGTGGCAGTTTTTACCATCTCTTGCGGCAAGTGCAATAGGACTAACTGGTAACCCATACACTAAAACAGACGTACTATACAGATGGTTTGCTACAGATGGTAAATACATTATCACACAAATAGCAGTAGACGCAGCAAATATCCCGTTGAGTGCTTCGTATCGTAAAGTAACTAGCTTGGCGGCTATCGAAGAACTTACCAATAACGATAATTTTGCGAATTACCCAAATCCAGCGAACGAACAGTTTACTATCACTACTACCCAGCCTAATACTACAAAAGGATACCAAGTAGCAATTATGGATATGACAGGTAAAATAGTAGATAATAAAGTATTTACTGGTGATAAACTAGTAGTAGATGTGTACAAATATGCACAAGGATTGTATACGTATCACATTATAGATAATTCTTCTATCGTAAAAATAGGTAAATTTACCGTAATAAAATAAAAAATCCCTAGTGGTTTTGATAAACATAATAGGCTATCTTTTCATGAAGATAGCCTATTTTTATTTTAAGTAATAAGGAAATAGTTTACACTATAAATATTCTTATATTTGCAGCCAATATTGGACATTCTTTTTTATTTTTTTAGGTATGAAATTAGGTATTATAGACATTGGTACTAATTCTTTTAAATTATTAATCGTTACTATCAAAAAAGATACTTACGAAGTAGTGCATAAAGATAAGCTATCCGTAAAACTAGGAGAGGGAGGCATAAAAGGAGGATTTATAGCACATAGCCCTTTTTTAAGAGGTATAAATGCCCTCAAAGCCCATAAAAAAATGTTGGATTTGCACGAGGTAGATAAAGTAATAGCCTTTGCTACTGCTGCTATCAGAGACGCTGAAAACGGCAAAGAATTTATTAAAAAAGTAAAACAAGAAACAGACATAGATATTACTATCATATCTGGTGATAAAGAAGCTTCGCTAATCTACGATGGTGTAAAATCATGCGTACCTATGACAGAAGAAAAAGTACTCGTAATAGATATTGGTGGCGGAAGTACAGAATTTATTATCTGTAATAAAAGTAGAATAATATGGAAAAAAAGCTTCCAGTTAGGCGCTGCTAGGCTTTTAGAAGAAATAAACCCATCAGAGCCTATTACCAAAGAAGAAAAAGAAAAATTCAAACAATACATCAAAACAGCTCTCAACGAACTTGTTCCTATTATAAAAGAACATAAAATACAAACTATAATAGGCTCGTCTGGGACTTTTGATTCGCTAGCCGAAATGATATACTATAAATATGAAACCCCAGCAGGCGTAAAAGCTAAAAAATACGACCCCAAAAATGATTATATATTTGATAAAGAACATTTGGACGAACTACTAAAAGGAATTATAAAAAGCAACATAGACGAAAGAATGGATATGAAAGGACTAGCAACTATGCGGGTAGAAATGATAGTAATGTCGTCGCTGCTAATAAAACATATCATCAAAAGATTAGGCATAAAAACAGTACGATTATCCAATTATTCCCTCAAAGAAGGTATGCTAGTAGATTACATACGCCATATTAAACTAAACAAAGAATACGCATTAAGCTAATTACATTATGAACCAATCTAGCACAAGATCTACTATTTTATCCAAAATTCAAAAAGCAGTGGATAATTTACCAAAAGTAGAAAACGTAGTTGATTTTTATTCGGCTTCTTTCTATCCTACTATCGAAAATGCTTTGACACACTTCATTACCAAAGCCACCGAAGTAGGTGTAACTATACATACCGCTACTACTGCCCCAGAAATAAAAGAAGTACTACAATTCTTGCATAAAAAATTCCCTTCGGAATGGATGAGTGCCGAACCAGCACTAGAAAGGTATCTACAAATGTCTGGCATACACTACAAAACAGAAATAAAAGATAATTACAAAGCAGAAATAGTAGTTACTTCTTGCGAATTTATGGTAGCCCGTACTGGCAGTATACTACTATCCTCGTTCCAACCTTCTGGCAGGCGAATGGCGACTTTTGCACCTATCCATATCGTCATAGCGTACGAGGAACAACTAGTACATACCCTTACCGAAGCTTACCAAGCATTACAAGACCGCTACCACGAATTTCCTTCTTGGATTACCACTGTCACAGGGCCAAGCCGTAGTGCAGACATAGAAAAAACGCTAGTAAAAGGAGCGCATGGCCCCAAAGAATTACATATTTTATTATTAAAAAACGCCTAACCTATTATTTATTTTTAATTAATTACTAAAAACCTATCGATGGAATTTTTACACAGTATCTTCGGAAATGACTTAAAAGCCGCTTTTCTTATTATATTTCAATTAGTGGTGATAGAATGCTTACTATCCGTGGATAATGCCGCAGTACTCGCTACCATGGTGATGGACTTACCCGAAGCCCAAAGAGAAAAAGCATTAAAATATGGTATTTTTGGAGCGTATTTTTTTAGAGGGTTATGCTTATTATTTGCTTCTGTATTAATAGAAGTATGGTGGCTAAAACCAATAGGTGGCATCTACTTATTATACCTAGTATACGATTTCTTAAAAGGAAAATCCACTACCGAAAC
>JAYUJA010000003.1:0-10423 GCA_043765495.1 Bacteroidia bacterium | reverse complement strand
AGGTGGGCATCTATTATTAGAAGGAGTACCAGGGGTAGCCAAAACATTAATATCCAAATTATTAGCCAAAACAATATCTGCAAAATTTTCTAGAATACAGTTCACTCCAGATTTGATGCCCTCCGATGTAATAGGTACAAACGTATTCAGCCTAAAAACGTCCGAATTCGTATTTCATAGTGGGCCTATATTTGCGAATATTGTACTCATAGATGAGATAAATAGAGCACCAGCTAAAACCCAATCCGCTTTGTTTGAAGTAATGGAAGAAAGACAGGTAACCATCGATGGTACTACCCACATCATGACGTTTCCTTTCTTCGTACTAGCTACCCAAAACCCAATAGAACAAGAAGGTACGTACCGACTGCCAGAAGCACAGCTAGATAGGTTTTTGTTCAAATTGATACTACAAGCCCCAAGTTTGGAAGAAGAAAAACGAGTATTGCGTCATTTTAAAAACGATTTTACCCAAAAAGTAATACAGACCGTAGAAGCCATACTAACCCCCGAAACTCTGAAAGAATGCCAAGATATAGTAGAAAAAGTATACATAAAAGACGAATTACTGGATTACATCGCCGAAATAGTATTCACTACGCGTAATACGCCAGAACTATTTTTAGGAGCATCACCAAGGGCTTCTATCGCTATCATGAAAGCCTCCAAAGCAGTAGCCCTGATGCGTGGAAGAGATTTTGTAACCCCTGATGATATACAATACGTAATCTATCCTGTACTGAACCACCGTATCATACTTACCCCCGAAAAAGAAATGGAAGGGCTTACTAGCTACGAATTGATACAAAGAATAATAAAAAAAATAAGTGTACCTAGATGATACGAAATACCCCAAAATTTTAATTGAAAATATAAATAAAATCCCTTGTATGATGTATAGAAGGGATTTTTTTTCACATAAACATGAAAAAACACATTAAAAAAATAGGTTTATTGCTAGTACTGTTTTTAGGAATACTGGTAGGTAGTAACTATTGGGTGACTTACACCACTGCAGATAAATTATTCTCCGATACGGCTACTATCCCGTACAATAAAGTAGGGCTAGTACTAGGCACTTCTAAAAACACGACACAAGGATATTCTAATTTGTTTTTTAAATACCGCATAGAAGCCGCAGTCACACTCTACCAATCAGGCAAAATAAAAGCCCTGATAGTAAGCGGAGACAATGGGATAAAAGCCTATAATGAAGCCGAGGATATGAAACAAGCACTAATAGCAGCAGGAATACCCCAAGAAGCCATATACATGGATTATGCAGGCTTCCGAACGTATGACTCCGTAATACGGGCAAAAGAAATATTCGGACAAGACAGCCTTACCATTATTTCTTAAGAATTTCATAACCAAAGAGCTGTATTTTTAGCCGAACACTTGGGTATAAAAGCCATCGGCTATAATGCAAAAGACGTACCAGCCAAGTATAGCATCAAAACTAGTATCCGAGAGAAATTTGCTAAAACCAAAGCAGTACTAGACATTTTACTAGGAAACTCCCCTACCTAACCTAGGCGAAAAAATAACTATAAATATACCCACCAGCAAATAAATTAAAATAAAATAACAAAAAATATAATTTTTTTACTATTATTGCACTTACTTAATTCAAAAAATATAATTCTTTTAATTTATAAATACCTATGGAAATAAAACGCACCTTCGACATACTTGCCTATCAATCCGAAAATTACAACAAAGAAATAGCGCTCGCTTACAAGCAAAAAGGAGAATGGAAAACCTTCTCTACGGCAGATTATATAGACTATGCAAACAATATAAGCTACGGACTACTAGCCCTAGGAGTACAAGCTGGGGATAAAATAGGAATCGTATCCAACAATAGACCCGAATGGAATTTCATAGATATGGGAGTATCGCAAATAAAAGCCATCAGCGTACCATTGTACCCAACTATCAGCGCCGAAGACTACAAATTCATACTCAACGATGCAGAAATAAAATACGTATTCGTAGGCGATAAAAAAATACTAGCTAAAGTACAAGCAGTACAGGCAGACGTACCCAGCCTACAAGGCATCTATACATTCGATGAAATAGAAAACGAAAAAAACTGGCTAGAAGTAGTAGCATTAGGCAAGAAAAATCCTTCAGTAAATACAGTATTAGAAATTAAAAACAACCTCGACGAAAACGAAATACTAACCCTAATATATACCTCTGGCACTACTGGCACTCCCAAAGGCGTGATGCTTACCCACAAAAACATAGTAAGCAACGTAAAAGGCTGCTCTACGGTGCTAGTACTGCCCTCTACCGAGAAAGTACTCAGCTTTCTACCCATGTGCCATATATTCGAGCGTACGGTGACATACATATACCAGTATATGGGCACCTCGTTGTACTACGCCGAAAGCATAGAAATGGTAGCCGCTAACCTACAAGAAGTAAAACCTTATGCCTTCTCTACTGTACCACGACTATTAGAAAAAGTATACGATAAAATTATTTCCAAAGGAGACGCACTTACAGGCATCAAAAGAAAACTTTTTTTCTGGGCAATAGACCTAGGGAATGAATACGAGCTAGAAGGCAAAAGCCCTTGGTATAGCCTACAAATGAAACTAGCAGATAAGCTTATTTTCAGCAAATGGAGAGAAGCACTAGGCGGTAATGTAAAACTAATAATATCAGGATCGGCTGCCCTACAAGTAAGGTTGTCACGTATATTCACAGCTGCAGGCATAGATGTACTAGAAGGCTACGGACTTACCGAAACCTCGCCCGTAATAACCGTAAACGGACTACGACAAGGTACTCGAAAATTTGGTACCGTAGGCGTACCACTACCTGGCATAGAAGTAAAAATAGCACAAGATGGTGAAATACTTTGTAAAGGTGATAATGTAATGCTTGGGTACTACAAACGCCCCGACCTCACGGCAGAAGTAATAAAAGATGGCTGGTTTTATACAGGCGATATAGGAGTAATAGAAAATAATCTGCTACGTATCACGGATAGAAAAAAAGAAATGTTCAAAACAAGTGGTGGCAAATACATAGCACCACAATTCCTAGAAAACAAATTCAAAGAATCCATCTACATAGAACAAATAATGATAGTAGGCGAAAACCAAAAACACCCCTCCGCACTCATAGTACCATCTATGCCGATAGTAATGGAATGGGCAAAAAATAATAACATCGCTTACAAAGATAAAAATGACCTGCTAAAAACTCCACAACTTACCGAACTAATACGAGCAGAAATACAAGGTTATAACAGAGAATTTGGTAACTGGGAACAAGTAAAAAAATTCGAACTAGTACCCGAAGAGTGGAGCGTAGAAAGTGGCGAACTTACCCCTACCATGAAACTCAAAAGAAAAATAATCACTGAAACCTACAAAAATATAATCCTAAAAATGTACGAGTAAAAACGTACTAGATAATTGAAAATAGATAAATTCATAATTAAAAATGGATAAATATTAAATTCATAATTAAAAATGGTTTTATTTCTCTTTTTGTTCTTTCAATTGCACCACTATTAGTAGTATAAAATAAATGAAAACATACAGTATCCACAAAATTATTAAAAACCTAAAAACATAATGGGATTATTTGATTTTTTCACCCAAGAAATTGCCATCGATTTAGGTACAGCAAATACCATCATTATCCACAACGATAAAGTAGTAGTAGATGAACCCTCCATAGTAGCTATACGCCGCTCCACAGGGCAAGTAATAGCTATAGGTAGAGAAGCCATGCAGATGCACGGCAAAACCCATGAAGATATAAAAACCATACGCCCCCTCAAAGATGGCGTAATAGCTGATTTTCACGCTGCCGAGCAGATGATACGTGGAATGATACGTCTGATACCTAAAAAGTCATTTTTCACCCCTTCTTTGCGCATGGTGATATGTATCCCATCAGGCATCACCGAAGTAGAAAAAAGAGCCGTAAAAGATTCTGCACAGCATGCAGGAGCCAAAGAAGTATACATGATACACGAACCCATGGCAGCAGCGTTAGGTATGGGGCTGGACGTACAAGCTCCACAAGGGCATATGATAATAGACATAGGTGGAGGTACAAGCGAAATAGCAGTAATAGCATTAGGAGGCATCGTATGCGACAAATCCATAAAAATAGCAGGAGATGATTTTACTGCCGATATAGAAGACTACATGCGCCGCCAACACTCCATATACATAGGCGAAAGAACCTCTGAGCGCATAAAAATAGAAGTAGGAGCAGCTACCGCAGACCTAGATAGCCCTCCACCGCCCATGGCAGTACACGGCAGAGATATGATGACAGGAATACCCAAAGAAGTGATAATACACCATGCCGAGATAGCCCACTGCTTGGATAAATCTATCTCCAAAATAGAAACAGCCATACTCAACGCACTAGAACTCACCCCGCCAGAGCTAGCCGCAGACATCTACAAAACAGGTATCTACCTAGCAGGAGGAGGCGCGATGCTGCGAGGATTAGATAAAAGAATAAGCGCACGCACGAAACTAATGGTACACATAGCCGAAGACCCACTCAAAGCAGTAGCTAGAGGCACAGGTATAGCCCTGAAAAATATAGACAAATTCAAGTTTTTAATACGATAGAAATACCTAATAAACTTATAATCAAAACAATATATAATTATAATTATTATTTATCATAAATGTACGTTTGTTGCATTAAAATAGTAATTTTGCGTTTTCAAATAACAATCTATTTTACCTACTATTATGGCAAATACTGCTGAACTTAAGTACAAAGATACTGTATATCATCTACCAGTACTAGAAGGTACAGAAAATGAAGCTGCATTAGATATTTCTAAATTAAGAGAGGAATCTGGATTAATTACATTAGATTACGGGTACAAAAATACCGGCGCTACTAGCAGTAAAGTTACTTTCCTAGACGGCGAAGAAGGTATACTACGTTACCGTGGCTACCCTATCGAGCAACTGGCCGAAAAATCCACTTTCCTAGAAGTAGCCTATTTACTAATATACGGAGAACTACCTATCAAAGAAGAACTAGATAATTTTGGAAAAACTATCACCCGCCATTCTTTGATACATGAAGATATGAAGCGTTTTTATGAAGCATACCCTTCCAAAGCTCACCCAATGGGAGTAGTAGCATCTATCACGTGTGCATTATCTACCTTCTATCCCGAAGCTACCAGAACCAAAGAAGAAGTAGACTTAACGATAGTACGCTTACTAGCAAAATTCCCTACTATCGCCGCTTGGGCTTACAAAAACTCCATCGGTCACCCAACAGTGTACCCAAAAAATTCTCTAGGATATGGTGAAAATTTCCTATCCATGATGTTTTCTAACCCAGCAGAAGAATACGAAATAGACCCAGTAGTAGTAAACGCATTAGATAAACTATTAATATTACACGCCGACCACGAACAAAACTGCTCTGCAAGTACCGTACGTATGGTAGGATCATCGCATGCCAATCTATACGCATCTATATCCGCAGGTATATGCGCATTATGGGGGCCACTACATGGTGGTGCTAACCAAGAAGTAATAGAAATGCTAGACCTAATAAAAGCAGATGGTGGAGACGTAGCGAAATGGGTAGCAAAAGCGAAAGATAAATCATCAGGATTCAAACTAATGGGATTTGGGCATAGAGTATACAAAAACTTCGATCCAAGAGCAAAAATCATCAAAGAAGCATGCGACCAAGTATTAAATAAACTAGGTATCCATGACGAAACATTAGACATAGCAAAACAACTAGAAGCAGTAGCATTACAGGACGAATATTTTATCGAACGTAAATTATATCCTAACGTAGATTTTTATTCAGGTATCATGTACAGAGCTATGAATATACCTACCGATATGTTCACAGTAATGTTCGCACTAGGGCGTATGCCAGGTTGGATAGCACAATGGAAAGAAATGATGGCAAATAAAGAACCAATAAGTCGTCCTCGTCAGTTGTTTTTAGGTAATACGAGCCGTGATTATGTAAACATTATGTCCAGACAACCAGCTATTATATCTTAATAATAATACATACCATTACACGGGCTGTCTTTTATCCAAAAGACAGCCTTTTTTTGTATCTTATACCACCCATCTATGAAATTTCTGACTCAAATAGCCCATTTATTGACCCAAAAACATCCTACTAGCCTAGCGGATACCTTGTTGATAGTACCTAATCTACAAATAGTAAAATTTTTACAACAAGAAATAAGTGCTATATTACAAACAGGCTACTTGCTACCAGAAGTTACTACGTTGGATTTATTAGTACAAAAATCTACTAAAAAAAATACCATCGACCCACTAAAAGCATTGTTAGAATTTTATGGCATATATAAAAATGTACTAGGAGGGCCCACCATACAGCCAGGCGATGACATAGAAAAAGCACAGCAAAAAGACCTAGATAGTTTTATGAAATGGGCTCCCTCGTTGCTCCACGATTTTAATGAAATAGATGCCGAACAAATAAAAGCTATCCACTTACTAAATACGGTAAACGAGTATAAACAGTACGATGGCTGGAGTCCAGAAGGTAAAAAACAAAAAAAATACTTGGATTTTTGGGAAAAAATACCGACCCTGTATGCTGACTATACTACACACCTCGCTAGTATAGGCGAGTACTACCAAGGACAAATATACAAAGAATACGTAGAAAATATAGAAAAGCATTTTACAGACTTTGCCTACGAAAATATGTATTGTATAGGGTTAGATATGAATATTTTGCATAAATCACAACGCAGCATTATACAGTATTTTAATAATAGAAAAAAAGCCATCGCGTACTGGGATATTCACCCCGATTTTGTAGCACCAGATAACTACCTAGAAGCAGGACATTTCTACCAAAAATATTCTACCCTCCTCACCCATCAAAAAGAACTACATGAAGTATACAAAAATTATACTGCTGCCAAAGATATAGCTATTCACGCTTGTAATCACCCGTATGCCGAACTACAAAAAGTAAATACTATCATCAGCCAATTACCTGCCGAAGAGCTAAAAGATACCGTACTACTTATCCCTAATAGTTACTACCTTATCCCGTTGCTCACGTCTATCCCTGAATCTATCCCTGCTTTTAATATATCGCTAGGCTATAAAATGGCTAATAATCCGCTGTTTAGTCTTATAGATAGTATATGGAACTTGCAGCAAAATGCCCAAAAGCTAGCCGATATACAGAATCGAAATTTTGGATTTCACTACCAAGATATACTCAATGTATTAAAACAGCCATTCATCTACACGCATTTCCCAGATTATATGCAAGAGGTTTGTAGAGAGATAATTATATTCATAGAAACCCAAAAATCTCCTTTTCTAACAGGCTCAAAAATACGAAAAATATTTTCCGATAGATTAGAATTTATGCACTACGAAACCATTCATTTTTGGTTCGAACTATGGCGAGAAAAAACAAGCAATATCCCACATTATCTAGCCAAAATAATAAAAATAGTAATAGAATACGAACAGCAAAAGAAAGAAGAAAATTTTGACAAAGAATATATTTACGCACTTACCCAATTGTTACAAAAAATAATAAATAGTGTGACTGCTTATCCTATTTCTTTAAGTCTTAAAAATTGGTATAACATTTGGAATAGTTTTTTGAAAAATACACACATGAGTTTTTTGGGAGAAGGTACTACTAATTTGCAGATAATGGATTTTGAACATTTACAAGGCTTGGATTTTAAAAATGTAATAGTAGTAGGAATGAACGAAGGAGTATTTCCAGAAATAAGTACTCTCAATAGCTTCATTAGCTTGCCAATACGTAATGATTATGCTATGTCTAGTTACAAAAACAAAGATGCTACACAAGCCTATCAATTTTACCACATGCTACAGCATGCTACGAATATACACCTGTGTTATAGCGGCATCATCGGCGAGAAAGTAGCAGAAAAAAGCAGATATGTACAACAATTGTTAAAAGAACAGCAACCAAACAACTGGAACATACACGAGTACATAGAAAGTAATTTTATAGTAGCACCTATCGGAAAACCCATCACCATACAAAAAACACCAACTATAATAGATGGGATAAAAAGAATACTATACGAAAAAGGAATATCCCCTACATCGGGTGTAAAAAGCGTTTTAACTTGCCACCTACAGTTTTATTTTCAACAAGTAATGGAGCTAAAAATACAGGACACTATTGAAGAAGATGTAGCCGCCAACATACTCGGAAATGTAGTGCATTTTGTGTTAGAAAAACTATACCTCCCTTACCGTAACGAATACATTACTATACCTATACTACACACCTTCGCGCCACTAGTACCAGCATTGATAACCGAAGCATTTATAAAAAATAAAATGGATATAGAAAGGCTGCAAGTAGGAAAAAGTTATCTATCCAAAGAAATAGCCAAGCGTTTTGTACTAGATTTCATTACGGCAGAAGTGAATTTTTTGGAAAAAGAAGCACCCAATCAACGGTTACAAATAGTATGGCTAGAGCAACACGCAAAACCTGAAATAGTATTACTAGGAATACACTCACTAAAACTAAAAGGAGTGATAGATAGAGTAGATAGAGTAGGAGAAATAATCCGAATCGTAGATTATAAAACCAGCAACATAAAATTAGTAAAAGATAGACCAGACTACAAACAGCAAGTACTTACCTATGGCTTAATACTGAAATCCAAACCTTTTTTCCAAAAAGCAAAACAAGTACAAGCTATCATTATATCCCTGCCACAACAACAAAAATACAAAGTCTTTTCTAAAAATATACAAGAAGATTTGCCAGAGTATGAGCAAGAATTAACCCTCGCATTAGACCAATTAGTAGATGCCAATACCCCTATTATCGGTACAGATAAAATAGAAGCCTGTAAATATTGTGACTATAAAAAAATATGCCGAAAATAGAGAAATCCAAAAAATAATCGTACCTTTGTAACTCTTTAATTTACTTTATTAATATTATGGAATTTAATGTGTCTAGTAGTTTATTATTAAAAAAACTACAAGCTGTGGGAAGTGTGGTATCCAGTAATCCAACATTGCCAGTTCTTGAGAACTTCCTATTTGATGTACAAAATGATAAAATAACCATTTTTGCTTCTGATTTAGAAAATTCTATAATCATGGATATAGAAGCCGAAATCATCAGTACAGGAAAATGTACTATTCCTGCTAAATTATTGCAAGATGTACTAAAAAGCTTTACCGATCAGCCACTTACCATAAAAGAAAGAGGCGACAGTGCCGTAGAAATTATTTCGCTACACGGTACACATAACTTAACAGGCTATGACGCTACTGACTTTCCAAAAATTCCAGCCGTAAAAAATGGTACTACTATAAAAGTACAATCTGCTGATTTTATGAATGGTGTGCTATCTACTATTTTCTGTGCTGGCGATGATGATATGCGCCCAGCTATGTCAGGAGTATTTATCGAGTTTTCGCCAGAAGGTTCGGTATTCGTAGCTACGGATTCGCATCGTCTAGTAAAATATAATCGTAAAGACATCGTAGCAGACACTAAAAATTCATTCATATTACCAAGAAAGCCCGCTACTATTCTAAAAAATCTATTAAGCGGTGAAAACCAAGAAGTAGAAATTAGCTTTAATGCAAAAACAGCTTCTATACAGTTCGGAACTACTATTTTATTCGCAAGATTGATAGATGCAAAATTCCCTAATTATGAAGCAGTTATCCCACAAAACAATCCTTATAAACTAACCATAGATCGCCAAGGATTGTTGAGTTCTGTAAAAAGAGTTGCCCTTTTATCCAATAAATTGACCCATCAAGTACGTTTGGATATAAAAGACAATAAAGTAGAAGTATCGTCCCAAGATTTGGATTATGGTAATTCTGCTGTGGAGCATTTGCCTTGTGCTTTTGAAGGTATAGAAGGATTACAGATAGCTTTTAATGCAAAATACCTACAAGAAATGTTGTCTAACTTGAAAGCATCTACTATTTCTATCGAAATGTCTGCCCCTAATCGTGCCGCTATCCTAGTAGAGCTAGACGAAGCAGGAGTTAGCTCCAACGAAAACCTTATCATGCTAGTAATGCCTATTATGGTACCTACTTACGCGTAAATATATTGGTAAAATACATAAAAAAGAGGCTATTTCTTGCATTAGAAATAGCCTCTTTTTAGCGTTTATTGTAATGAATAATCTGAAAATTATACGCATGTTTGTTGTTTTGGTAATACGCATGTTTTTGTACTATTTCCCAATCATCAGCGTCGTAATTTGGAAAAAAAACATCTGCTTCTAGTTCTGTTTCTACTTCTGTAATATACATATCGGTAGCTAATGGCAGATATGCTTCATACACACTCGCCCCACCTATTACGAATAAAGTATCCGCCCCACTATCTTGGGCTATTTTTATTGCTTGTG
>JAYUJA010000002.1:0-1175 GCA_043765495.1 Bacteroidia bacterium | reverse complement strand
CAAAAAAATAAAGGTTATATAGTAGAATTAAAAATCAAAGGCTTGAAAGAAAGAGAGAAATGTACGCTTGCGAATTATTTTGGAAATGGTAGATTCATTACAGATACTGCGCGAGTAGATGCAAAAGGGAAAGTTACATTCGAGCTTCCAGATACGTTACAGAAAGGTATTTATATGTTCATACTGCCTGGTAATCGTAAGTTTTTTGATTTTCCTATCCATCTAGATAAAAAAATAGTGCTAGAAGGCGATACTATGGGAACTATCGTAGAAAACCTATCCGTAAAACAAGGCGACGAGGCAAAACGTTTCGTAGAATATAACCAAGAACTAGGAAACTTGAGCAAAGAAGTAGAGAAATATAGAGAATTTCTACCTAAAAAAGCAGAAAGTAAAGATTCTATAAAAGTGTACCAAGACCTAGTAAAACCTATCAACGAGAAGATAAAGAAACACATAGAAGGCTATACCGAAAGAAATACCAACGACATACTTACCTATGTACTGAAAGTAAATAAAGAAGTAGAACTTCCTGAAACGCCTAAACTAGCTAATGGACGAGACGATTCGACATTCAAATATAATTATTATAAAAACCATTATTGGGACGCGGTAAATTTTTCTGATGCTAGAATAGTGTATACGCCTATCTATGATACGAAACTGACTACGTTTTTTGATAAAGTAGTATTCAGTGTTCCAGACAGTATAATCAAGGAAGCGGACAAGCTTGTAGCCAAAGCGAAAGCCAATGCAGATATGTATAAATATACGATACATTTCATCACAGTGCATTTCGAAAAGTCGAATATAATGGGCTTGGAAGCAGTATTCGCACACATGGCAGAAAAATATTATATGGATAAAAGAAACTCTCCTTGGGTGAACGAAGACCAGCGTAAAAAAATAATCAAAAGAGCGGAAGATATTAGCCCAGCACTGATAGGCAAGCCAGCTTACAAAGTTTGGGGATTTGATACGAATATGGTGCGTAAAGATTTGTATGCAGTAAAAGCGCCTTATACGGTATTGTATTTTTGGGATTCGGACTGTGGACATTGTCAGAAAACAACGCCTAGACTGGATTCTATCTACAAAAAAGTATTACGTCCTAAAAACATAGAAGTATATTCCATGACACTGGAGCATGAAGATATGAAAGATTGGAAACGTTT
>JAYUJA010000001.1:0-3407 GCA_043765495.1 Bacteroidia bacterium | reverse complement strand
CAGCTACTGTGACTAATGGCTTATGGGAATGCTCTTTTGTAGTACCACAAGATATTTCTTTGACGTATGACACTGCACGTATTGGTTATTATGCCGAAAATGGCAGTGTAGACGCTGGTGATTCCTATAATAAAATAGTAATAGGCGGTATAAGCAAGAATCCTGTAATAGATAATGCACCACCACACATAGATTTGTATATGAATAATCGTAATTTCGTTTCGGGAGGTACTACCAATACAAACCCTACTATGTTGGCTTTTTTGAGCGATGATAACGGTATCAATACTACTAGCACTGGTATAGGGCATGATATTGTAGCCACTTTGGACGGTAATACAGGAAAATCTATTACTATGAATGAGTTTTACCAAGCAAATGTAAACGATTATAAAAGTGGCACTATTACCTACCCATTCAAAGATATAGCAGTAGGCAAGCACACCCTAACCCTAAAAGCATGGGATATAATGAATAAATCTGCAGAAGCGAGTATCGATTTTGTAGTAGCGAGTACCGCAGAGATGGCACTTACGCATGTATTGAATTATCCGAATCCTTTTACTACGAATACTTCTTTCTATTTCGAACACAACCAGCCAGATACAGAATTAGATGTGCAAATACAAATATTTAGTATGTCTGGAAAAATTGTAAAAACTATCGAAACAAAAGTCAATACCCACGCCTATCGCAACGATGGTATTGCATGGAATGGGCTGGACGAATTTGGCGATGCCATAGCAAAAGGAACGTATATGTACCGTATAAAAGTAAAGAATCCTGATGGAAAAGTAGCCGATCAATATGAAAAATTAGTGATATTGAAATAATATTTTTATCTTTTAAGAATAGGTACGATAGGCTTACCAGTACAGCCATTAGGAGCTAGCAAATTCATAAACTGGGCAATAGTAGGGGTAATATCTGTAATGTATACTTTATCATAAATACGACTTGGTTTTAATCCATTGCCATACCATAATAAAGGTACATGGGTATCGTATTCGTAATAGCTACCGTGAGTAGTACACATTTTATCGTATTTTTCAAACCAACCTGGCTCAAACTGTACATACATATTACCACAACGCTTGTACCAATGCCCATTTTTGATGTATTCATTATCCGTAATATGGTGTCCATTGCCTAACAAATCTCCGTATACAGCAGCTGCGCCTTTTTCTTTTAATAAACTTTTGGCTATCACTTCTTGTATTTCTTTGGTTTGGGCTATGGGGTTTAGGTATATTTGTTGGTTCATTTCTTCGAGTATCCATTCTTTGTTGCCGTACATGCTGTCTAGCGTATGCTCTACTCGTTTTATAGCCCCTTCGAAGTCAAAATACCCAGCTGGGATTTTTAATTGTTGTAGGTGTTCAGGGTTTTCTACTACTCCGTGATCGGCAGTCAGAAATATTAAAAAATCTTTACTAGGCATTTGTTTTTCCAGATAGTTAATAAAATCTGCTATGTCTGCATCTAATCGTAGGTAAGTATCTTCTGTTTCGATGGAGTGCGGCCCAAACTGATGCCCTACATAGTCGGTAGAAGAAAAGCTAATAGCTAAAAAATCCGTGAATTTACCTTTTCCTAATTGCTCATTTTTGATAGCTTCTTTTGCCAAATCTTTGGTGAGTGTATTCCCGAAAGGCGTTCTACGCACGATATCGAAGGGTTTTTTTCCAGTAGTATATTTAGTTAGTTCATACGGGAAAGTAGGTGTTCCTGTTTTATCAAAAGCTTTTTCATAGCCTTGGTTATCGCTTGTACTTTCGGTATAGGTATTTATTGGATAGAGGGTATTCCAGCCTTTGTTTATATATTGTTGGGAATAGTTTTTGGCATTAAAATCTTCTACCCAATTTGGTAGTTTATTCATATAATAGCTACTAGTAATCCATTTTCCTGTTTCACCATCGTACCAGTACGCAGCATTGGCTAGGTGTCCTGCTGGCAGTATTGCTCCTCTATCTTTGAGCGAAATGCCTATTACTTTGGATTGCTGCTGGTTGGATAGTTTTAGCTGGTCGGTGATGGTAGTAGTCAGTAAGTTTGCTGGCGACATTTTACCCTCTTTGGTGGTAGTGCCTACTCCTACTACATTCGTATCTTCGGTGACGTACATTCCTCTATTTATGGCAGTTTCATACCAGTCATTGGCTACTATGCCGTGTACGCCTGGGGTAGTGCCTGTGTAGATGCTAGCATGCCCTGGCCCTGTGTAGGTAGGAAAATAATTGTAATACGTATTGCTACAATTCACGCCTTTATTCATTAATTTTTTAAACCCATTAGAGCCATATTTTTCATAATAACGGTATAAAAAATCGTAACGCATCTGATCTACTACTATTCCTACTACTAGTTTGGGCGTAGTTTGTGCTTGTAAATAACTACTAAATAGCAAAATACTAAAAGCTATAATGGATTTCATATACTATAAAATAAGGTAGTGGATATAAGTCGCAAATGTATAGAAAAAGTAATATAAAACTGTGTTTATAACGAAATTATTACGGAGCTAGTCTATATTTATTCCACTGCTGGGATTCATTTTTTTGGTATACTATCCTATCGTGTAGGCGGTTGTCTCTACCTTGCCAAAATTCTATTTTTGTAGGTTTTACGATGTAGCCACCCCAGTAGTCAGGTCGTGGTACTATACTTTGGTTTTCAAACTTTTTGGTATATTCTACTACCCAGTTTTGCAACATTTCTCTATTGGCTATTTTCTGACTTTGTGGCGATGCCCAAGCTCCTATCTGGCTTTCGCGGGGGCGCTGTCCGAAGTAGGTATCCGAAGTAGTAGTATCTACTTTTTGGATAGTGCCTTGTAGGCGTATTTGCTGTTCTACTTCTTTCCAAAAAAAATGAATAGAGACTTGTGGGTTAGCTGCTAATTCTTGGGCTTTCTGACTACTATAATTGGTATAAAACACAAGTCCTTCGTTTGTTATTTCTCGCAACAACACTACTCGCATAGATGGCTGGTTGTCTACATTTACAGTAGCTATGACCATACTATACGGCTCTTCTATTTGGAGTTGGAGTACATTGGCTATCCATTGTTTTAATAGTATAAACGGATCGGCAGGAGTAGTATTTTCTTCTAGTTGGTATTTAGAATAATCTTTACGCAAATGATGGAATTTCATACAATAATGGTGCTAAATTTTTATTGCAAATAAACTAAAAAAATTGCTTGTGAATAGTATTCTTATTGCAATACGATTAAAGTTTTATTGGTATCCTCTATCTGTATAGTGATGGCATTTATAAAGTGGTAGGAATAGGTCGTTACAAGGTTTTGGTAGTCCGTCTAATGTAATGTTTTACAATTTAGATTGTAATTACAAATAAAGTATTTTATTGCTCCGATATGATTTTCTAGTGATTTGGAAAAG